>WQVY01000016.1 GCA_009785605.1 Defluviitaleaceae bacterium
CTTTCAGGAAGTTGTTGAATGTAACGAACAGCCATAACTTGCATATTTGACATGTTGTCTTTCCTCCTATTCCGCATTCGTTTTTTTATTTATTATACCACCGTTATTTACCCCTTTGACAGATTACATCCTACATGTTTATTGTACTAGGGCTAAACGAAGACATAGTAGCCTTTTCCAATACCGGTTTTAGCTCATGTGCTTTATCTATATCACCATAATTAATTACAACTTTCCAATTATACAATTGCTCCATATGCGCCTCACGTTCAGATTCAAAGATTGGAGCATCTTGCAGGTTGTATATTTCTTTAATCTTTGATACTAGCGCAAATGATGCTGTTTCTCTATTGGTTTCGAGTTTATGTATATGTTCTTCTGTACACCCAAGGGCATTAGCAAGCTCTGCATGAGATAAGCCAAAGCTTTTTCTTAAATTAGCAAGTGTCTTGTAGTATATCATGATGCCCCCTGATTTCTAGATTTTACATGGTATATATCCAGGCAAATCCATTTATGGGATGATTATATATTCCGTGATTCACATTGTCAACACATGTTTAGATGTTTTTGTGTATTTTTCGATAATTATCGCATTGACTTGCTATGGCGTGTGTATTACGTGGCATTGGCATAAATACAAAAACCCCCACAACCAAGATAAATCCTAGCATGGGGGTCACCACATCCGGTTTTGATGATACCGATAAAGGTTTTCCAGTTACAGCACCGCTACCCTAGTCATATTCCACGACAAAGGTTGAAACTTGGCTTGCATACCGTTTTATTGGGTTATTTCCGCCGCACAAGTAGTGTACTGCCTGTAATATCTCATCTTTGCGGGCGGCCGCTTCATCTGGCGCTAGGTCTAGCACAACATCCTCGATCTCTACCGCGTAGCGGAATTTTCCTGCAACGGCACCCATAAATACACCGTCTATCAGCATATAGTACAAGGTGTCAGGGTATGAGTGTGTGAACCTATCTTTTAACCAATGCGCATTGGCCTTAACCAGCATATCGTTCCGATGTAAGGCAAAGACCGATTTTGATGGTTGTGCTGTGTAAGTTTCCAACAGCACCGCATCTTCGCGCAAGATGTATCCATGAGCTGTATTTACAATGATGCCGCCCTCCTCCATGGAGGTTAATACGGTTTTTAGATCCTTATCTGGCAGCTTATAAAACGACTTTGCCATTTTTATGTCAAAGCATACAAGACGATACGCGAACCGCTGCAAAAGGACTTTTAGCGCATCATGGCGGGTGTATTTATCTATGCATATATCCGGAAACATATCGCCAAACATATGCCATCCCCTATCCCACTCCCCGTCGTATTGGTCTTCGTAAATAAGGAAAGCTTCTTGCAAGCGGTGAAGGGCCGGTGTGATTTCTTTAACCAGCATTCCGGTGTCTTCCTTCATCTGGTGAATAGTAAGCGGCTGCTGCGTGATTAGATTTAGCAAGTCGGATTGCCTGGGTGTTGGGTTTAAAAGTGGTTTCATGAATGCGGCAGCAAAAAGCTCCAAGTCCTTTGGTATAATCCAGCCTAGATTTCCGCCTGTAAAGCGGCCTTTTATTAGCTCGTGGGTCATCTGCCTGTGGCGGTTAAACTCGATATCATCGAATGTTGCACGGTAGGTTAGGCTTGGCGGGTCGCCAAAACCGCTCCAGTATACGTTTTGCCCTGGTTGGGAGTCGCGGTAAAGAGCGCGGTATTCGTCTTCGGATGCTTTGTTAGTTAGATGTTGGCGTTCCATACGCAGCGCTGTAATGTTGGTTGGTAGTTCAGTTTTGGTTGCCGTCGTCATGCTGTTCACCCCATTGTGGAAATATCAATATTATTCTTAGCATGAGTGTATATTACATCATCCAACACGACAACAATGCGCCCTGTTTAATTTAGCGAGTTTACTCGCTATAGCAACCAAGTATATCCCTTGCGGCGGCTTTCACCCCTTCGGCTATATCACTAGGTGCCAAAACCTTCACATTGCCGCCAAAGCCAAGCAGCCAGCTAATCAAAAAATCGCGATTTGTGAAATCGAACTCAAAAACCAGCCCATCTTCCGTTTCTGTGTACGAATCCAGCCCATATGCCTCTATTAACCTATACCTTACAGAAACGTCAAACAGCGCTTTAAGCTTTATATCGTCTGTAAAATGCATGTCCCTATTTTGTCTTTCTGGGGGGATTGCTTGCGGTGTATATTCTTCATCGCTTACCGCCAAGTTCCAAAGCCGCGTAAGTTTAAATAACCGCCAGTCTTGCCGCGTAAGGCAAAAGCCAAATACATACCACGAAGACCACTGAAACACCACATAGTACGGCTGGATGCTGCGGCTGGACTCGCCTTTTTCGTAGTAATAGTCGAATGTCACAACCCGCCGGTCTTGTATAGCCCGTTTCAACAGTTCGATTTTCTCGGTTAGCTGTCCTTTATAGTATGTGGCAAGGTCTATAATAATTGGCGCAGTCATGGATACTACAGTGTCTGACCCGGCGTGGAGCTTGTCCAATATCCTTTCGGTCCACGACTCATTTGTTACACTTCCTATTCCTTTGAGCGCTGCAATTATGCCAGACAGTTCGTCTTTTGTTAACACGCTTTTGTCCAGCTTGTACCCGTCGGCTATGGATATACCGCCACCGGCACCCTGGTGGGTAACTATGGGGATACCGGCTCTACATAGTGCATCGACATCCCGCCCTATGGTACGACGGTTTACCTCAAACTTGTGTGCAAGGTCTGGTGCGGTTACGCGGTTGTTTTGTAGTAGTATGGTTAGTATGCCCAATAAGCGGTCTAGCTTCATATATTAGCCTCCGTTATATGTACAGTAAAAGAACAACCTGCCGACCTTAAAGGGTGGCAGGTTGTAGGGCTTCGACTTCATCATAGGATAACCCTGTGAGTTTCATAACGTCATCATAGGACATATTCATTTGTAAAGCATTTTTTGCTACCGCCAACATGGATTGCTTAACAACACCTTGCTCTCTTGAATAGTTGTCCCTTTGCTCTTTTAATCTAGCTTCATATAGCTGTCTAGCCTTTTCATCAGCGGAGAGTTCCAACAGGCGTAATGTTGCTTTTTTCATAGCAGGACTTTTTTGGGCTAACACGTTTAACTCCTCCTCCGTTTTAGCGTCCAGAAACTTCATCCAGTTTAACAGTTGTGTATCTTGTGTTTCATCAAAATGCTTGCGGGCTTTTGGTATTTCTAGTGTATGGATTTCCAAGATGTCTGTCAGTAAAACCTTGTTTTCCAAATCATACAACCCAAATTGATGGTGGAACTTATCGTTTTCTTCTATTAGCGGATGGTCTGTAATTACTATGCTAATCACTCTTTTAATTTTGTCGTAAGGGTCACTCTCGCAAATCTGCTCTATCACCAGCTTAGATGTATAGAACAATATTCTTGATTTCATGGCTGGCATGGAGTCTACTTGGATTTCAATATTTATAACCTTCCCCGATTTAAGCGTTAGCTTTACATCAAGTATACCAAGTTTGCCGCCTTTGTACTCCTGTAAAAGAAACGGGTTGGCTATCGTTATTTTATCATATTCGCTTGGGGATAGTTTCAACACTGACAACAGAAAGTCTGTGAGAATCTCTATGCTGCCCTCTGTGCCAAATAGTAGTTTGAAAATTAAATCAAGTTTAGGGGAGAGGACTTTAATTGCATTTGCCATAAGATTGCTCCATCTTATTGTTAGTTAGTTTTCTCCTTGATTATACCACATAGCCGCATGAGCTTCTATAAACCACATTGTAAAATTAGCCTCATATGTTAGAATAAATCACAGTTATTAATTCTATATTTTACCCATTTACAACCTTGACAACACAGCACAAAGGAGGCATGAACTAAACATGAAAAAACACATGGACATACTATTCAAGCAAACAGGTGGCATTGACCTCTACCTGGACTTGTATATGCCCGAAAACAAAGTAAAACCGCCACTAATCATGTGGATACATGGCGGTGCATGGATGTACGGGGACAGGAAATCGCCCATTATGCTATGGCAGGTAGAGCGTGGATACGCCCTGGCCTCTATAAGTTACCGCCTCACCGGCCAGGGGGTTTTCCCAGCCCATATCATAGACTGCAAGGACGCACTGGTCTATCTTAAGAAAAACGCAGACAAATATGGATACGACCCTGGCAAAATAATTGTGGCTGGTGACTCGGCAGGTGGGCACCTGGCCGCACTTATGGGTACATCCAACGGCCATAAGGACTGGGAGCCAAGTGGTGCGGATTGTTCTGTACAAGCAGTTGTAGATTATTATGGGCCTACGGCCATAGGTAAGGAGTGGCCCGGGCTGCGTGAAGGCGACAAGGGGGTAGATGACCCCAATGCCGTGCAGTCACCAATGTTGGGTGCATATGTATTTAGCAAACAAGGCATGGCAAGAGCAGCAACTGCCAGCCCGCTCACGTATATAGACGGCTCAGAGCCGCCATTTCTGATATTGCATGGCGATGCAGATGATATTGTACCGTTTAAGCAAAGCGTATACTTACGCGACGCATTGGAAGCCGCAGGGGTACCAGTGTCACTGCACCGCGTACATGGTGGCGGCCATGGCTTTGCTGGGGCCGATATTAACTCTGTAATTGATGCATTTCTTGATAAAGTATGTACTCAGTAATTAGTTAACTAGCTCGAAAGAGCTATAAAATACGCCAGCCCATGTTAGACTACAAACGGGCTGGCGTTTTTATATCCCTAATCCTATTCCCCTACTCTACAGAAAGTATATAGCCGTATATCGGTTGTTTGCCTTCATATACTTCCACATCGCAAGATGGATATGCGCTTCTAATATATTCGGCTAATTCTTCTGCGTCGTTCATGGTTACGCCTTCGCCGGCGTAAATGGTCATAATATCGCCACTAATATTGAGCATATAGCTTGCCAGTGCCCTGGCTGCATCTTTTATGTTTTTTTCTACCAGTACTATCTGCCCGTCGTATAGGCACAGTGCATCCCCTGTCATAATCTCATGGCCGTCAAGTATCGTGTCACGCACGGCCTCTGTAATCTGGCCAGAATGTACCGCCGCCATATGCTCTGCCAGGGCGGCTAGGTTATCATCAAGAGGGATTGTGTCAGAGTTGTACATGACACACGCAACCCCTTGGGGGATAGACATAGTAGGCAGTACATGCACAGTTTTATCTGTCACAAGCTCCGCCGCTTGTTGGGCTGTTAAGATGATATTTTTGTTATTGGGCAAAACAATTACATGCTCTGCATTAACGCGGGCAATTGCCTTGGCTATGTCATCTGTACTGGGGTTCATACTTTGGCCGCCATCTATTACTATGTCGGCACCAAGGCCGGTAAACAGCTCTTTTAGGCCGCTACCTGCGACAACAGCCATTATGCCCAGTGGCTTTGGCGGCCCTTGAGATTTTTCCGAAAAATCTATAAGCCCTGTGTGCTGGGCCTTCATATTGTCTATTTTAATATTGTTAAGCCCACCAAACTGCATGGCCTTTTCTAGGGCCTTGCCGGGGTTGTTTGTGTGTACATGCACTTTGACTAGGCCTTCGTCTTCTATTACCACTACAGAGTCGCCTATGGTTGGCAGGTAGCGAAGCAGTACGTTTTCGGCGGTTTCTGGGCGGCCAAGCTTTGGTTTGTTGTCCAGTTCCACCAAAAACTCCGTACAGTATGCAAACTTTATATCGTCTGTGTTAAAAGCCATGGCGGCTATGCCTTCGCCAGAGTCGGCCTCGGATGGTTTTTCTAGTATTTCTATGTCGCCTGGTATATCCATAGCGGCCAATGCGCCTTTTAACATCAGCACCAGCCCCATCCCGCCAGAGTCTACAACGCCGGCTTGCTTTAGTACCGGCAGCATGTCTGGTGTTTTTGCAAGTGTTTCGTCACCGCGCTCTATAACAAACTTGAGACATGCCGCGATATCTTCCTCATCAAAAGCGACTTCATGCGCAGCCTCGCTAAAGGAGCGTGCAATGGTTAACATTGTACCTTCCTTTGGCTTCATAACGGCCTTGTATGCCATCTCAGACGATTTTGCAAGTGCCTCTGCCAAGTCTTCGGCGGTGGCTGTTGTTTTACCTTCCAGCCCCTTTGCAAAACCCCTAAAAAGCTGGGACGTGATAACACCTGAGTTGCCCCTTGCCCCCCGTAGTGCCCCGCTGCTTGCTGCTTTGGCAACATCGGCAACACTTGGGGTGCTTAGCTTGTATACCTCTTTGGCTGCAGCCATTATTGTATGAGACATATTAGTACCGGTGTCCCCGTCTGGTACCGGGAAGACATTAAGGGCATTGAGGTTTACCATGTTGCGCGTTACTTCGTTGGCACCGCCTATTATCATCTTCCTAAGAATATTGCCGTCTATGCTTATTAAACCCACTGTAGCTCTCCTCCTATGAATAGCTCATCTATAATTAGCTACACACGCACGCCTTCGATGAAGATATTTACTTCGCGCACGGTTAGTCCTGCGGTATCTTGTATCTTATAACGGACGTTATCCATAAGGGATTGGGCTATTGCCACTATGTTGGTGCCGTACTCTACGATGATATGCAGGTTAACAGAAATATCACCTTCTTCGTGTGTTTCTAGGCGCACGCCTTTGGACAGGCTTTCCAGCTTTAACAAGCCTACCAGGCCGTCGCGGATACTCCTTGCGGCCATGCCTACTACACCGTAGCATTCCATTGCTGTCATACCGGCTATGCGTGCAATTACTTCGTTTTCTATACCGACTGTACCCAACTCGGTTTTGGTTTTAGATTGCATGAGCTCCTCCTACTAAGTAATTTGTGTATTACCATAACGAACTATTCAAAATCCGCTACATAACGGTGTTTACAACTTTCTTCAATTGAGTATATTATACTCACCAGAATAGTCAAGAAAAATAAGAAGAACCAAGCTATAATCCTTTACCAATACCATTAACATAGACAGGAAAAGTCCTGTGTTGGTTGCATAATAATAGTTCGGAGGCATTATTCATGAAAATAAAACAGTTTTTGCATAAGAAAGACATAGTCATGTCCCTTAAACGCTATGGCATAGAGGCCATGGGGGCCATGACCTTGGGGCTATTTTCATCGCTTATTATAGGGCTGATTTTATATGAGCTTGGCACGCGCATTGGCATTGGCTTTATGGCCGACATGGGTACATGGGCCAGGGGTGCAACCGGGTACGCCATTGGTGTTGCGGTTGCCTTTGGCTTAAAAGCGCCGCCGCTGGTACTGTTTGCATCTGTGGCTACAGGCTTTGTGGGCAACTACCTGGGTGGCCCGGCAGGTGCTTTTGCGGCGGCACTTGTTGGTGCAGAGCTTGGGAAGCTGGTTTCTAAAGAGACAAAGGTTGATATCATAGTAACGCCGGTTGTTACGTTAATGGCCGGTATAGGTACTGCCATGGCCATTGGCCCGGCTATCAATGCCTTTATGCAGGCAGTTGGCAATTTTGTCATGTGGGCGACGGAGCTTATGCCGGCGCTTATGGGCGCTGTGGTTGCGGTTGTTATGGGTATGGCACTTACAGGGCCAATATCCAGCGCGGCGCTTAGTATTACCCTGGGCCTCTCTGGCATAGCGGCCGGGGCGGCTGTGGCCGGTTGCGCTGCCAACATGGTTGGGTTTGCGGTTAGCAGCTACCGCGAAAATAAAATCAATGGCCTTATCTCCCAGGGTATTGGCACATCCATGCTGCAGTTGCCCAATATAATAAAAAATCCCCGGATATGGGTACCACCAATTGTGGCCAGCGCCATATCCGGGGCTGTGTCTGCAGCGGTCTTTGGTATGGAAAACGTGCCCGAAGGCGCAGGGATGGGTACCTCCGGGCTGGTTGGGCAGTTTGGGGCGTTTACTGCTATGGGTTTTTCCTGGGGGGTGCTGGCACAGATAATAATTGTGCATTTTTTATTACCGGCAGTGGTTAGCCTGGGTGTTTCGGAGTTTATGCGCAGCAAGGGATGGATTAAACTTGGGGATATGAGCTTGGACTTGTAATTTTTTCTTTACTACAATTACCGCTGTACCAACAACCAGCATCATTGCACCAACCAGGGCCAGCAACAAAGACATACCCGCGCCGCCTGTTAATGGAAGTTGGAATACTTGACCAATATGGTTTATATCATAGTTGTTTATAGGGTGTATTTCCCAACTTAGTGTACCCGCAGCCCAAGCAGATGTACCCATTACTAAAAGCGCATTCTCTGGCGAAAACTCCGGGTGGCCGGCACTGTTGTTGCCAAATGTGACGTTGTTAAGTGTTAGGTTGCCATATGCGATATTTGTACCTGTCACACGTTGCAGTATTGGGCCATACTCGGCTGCCATAGTAAATATGCCACCGCCACGTTGCGATGCTGTGTTGTGGGTTATATGCACATTGTTTGCACCGGCCGCCATGGTCATATGTGATGTATCTGGTGATGCACCACCATAGTACCAGGCTACCCACACACCGCCACCCCATGTAGCGTTATTGCGTGTGATGGTCTTATTGTAAGTATCTCGCAAATTAAAGTTTGCGTTATCTATCACCAATATACCGCCGCCAGACGTGGCTGTATTGTCGCTTACCGTACCGGCATACATATTAAAACTTGTATTTGTACCCGTTATATGAGCACCGCCACCGCCCTGGATTGTGGGCCATGTGGTTGATGTGCCTGTGGCTGTGTTGCCTTGGATTGTACCGGTTGTTGTGGTAGCGTTGCCATCTACAAGTACTGTGCCTGTTTGCATGTTAAAGCTTGAGCCATTACCAACCCATACACCGCCGCCGTATGTGGCGCTGTTGGATGCGGCGTTAAAGGGGTCGCCGTTGCCGGCTATTTGCATGTCTACGCCGCCTATTATGCCGCCGGTCATGGTAAAGTTAGAGCCGTTAACAGCAACGCCGCCGCCCCTGATTCGCCCTGTATTGCCATGGATGTATCCGCCACTCATGGTGCCGATGGAGTTAAACCATATGCCTACACCGCCACCCGAGGTAGCAGTGTTGTTATAGATTTCACCGCCGGTCATGATAAAGGTGCTGCCGTAGTTGTTTTGTATACCACCGCCTGCGCCGCTACCCGTAGGGATGCTTATATTGCCACGAATATAACCACCAGACATGTTTACGGTAGAAGAATCGTTAGAGTGTATACCACCGCCCGAGTTATTTGCTTGGTTTTCATAAATTTCGCCGCCGGTCATTGTGAATGTGGCAGATTGGTTTAAATCTACACCGCCACCCCTGGCATGACCGCCTAGTACGACATTGTTGTTTAACACCATATTCCTGCGGATTGCACCACCGCCCATCACAAACTGGGCACCGATAACCGCTTGCACACCACCGCCGTTGCGTGTGGTTGACGAGTTATGCTCGATTGTACCGGCGTTTAACTCAAAACGGCTAGTACTGCCGTTTACATGAACTCCGCCTCCGCCTGTGTTTTCGCCAGCAATTATGGGAATGCCTTCCGCTACATTGCGAGCTATTAGGCCTGTGCCGGGGATTCTTATTACTTCCTCGTATTCGTCTGATATGGGATTATGTTCGTACTCTACGTAGTCTTGCATGTAGAACCTTGCGCCGCCGCCTACCCATACACCGCCACCGGTTATGGCCTGGTTGCCTTGCGCGGGGTTGATGTCATGGCCTATTGTACCGCCGTGCATATAAAATACGGAGTTATTGCCATTAACATGCACACCACCACCGGCAGTAATAACAGCGCCTGCGGCTGTTTCGCGATTGCCGCGGATATGCCCGTTATGAATGGCAAAATCCGCGCCACCCATTACAGCTACACCACCGCCATTATTGGCACGGTTACCTTGGATGATTCCGTTATGCATAATAAATTCTGCGTCGGCATTGGCCACTGCCAAACCGCCGCCTGTTGAGCCGGATATATTATTTTCTATACGAGCGTTACCGGACATGGTTCCTGTGCCGGCATCAAACACCATCACGCCACCGCCAATACCGGTAGAAGTATTGTTGCGCACGATGGCATCGCCGGACATATTAAATTCGGCTTCATGGCGTGACACTACGCCACCACCCCAGCCAGCAAGTCCGTATTCAACTATCCCGGCTGACATGTTAAATACACTTTTGTTCCCGGAAACATATACACCGCCACCGGTGTTGGTGCCTTCAAGTATCAGGCCGATTACATGGTTACCTGTGATTGTACCGTAGTTATTGCTGGTACTGGATTCCATGTTAAAAACGGCTTCGTTGTGTACATATGCACCGGCACCGCGCCGGGCGTTATTTTCTTCGATATATCCAGCGCGCATGTTAAAGGTTGTTCCCGCGCCGGAAAGATATACACCGCCGCCGCTTTCAAGCTGTAGGGTTCCGCCAGCGAAATTGTTAATTATGCGGCCTGTGCCTGGGGTTATTGCGCCGCCTATGTTTGTGAAATCGTCCATGTTAAAGGTTGCGCCGTTACCTACCCAAACGCCGCCGCCATTAAAAGCACTATTGCCTTGGGCTGGGATAGTAGCATGGCCAATAACGCCGCCGGTCATAAACAACTCTGCGTCATTGCCGCTTACCCATATCCCGCCGCCATTGGTTGCGCTGTTATTGTATACATTGCCGCCTTGCATATTAAAAGTACCGCCCATAACTGCCGCGCCGCCGCCGTTAATTGTACCACCAGCCGCTGTGGATGTGTTGCCTGTTATGGTGTTGGTATCAACTAGCGTAAATGTACCGCCGTCCATGGCCAGGCCGCCGCCGTTAACGGTTGCGCCTGTGCCTGTGGCTGTTGCAGTATTGCCTGTGATATGGGTGTCTAGAGTCATGGCAAACGTGCCGCCGGAAACAAATGCACCACCACCGTTAACCGTTGCGCCTGCACCGCTGGCAGTAGCCGTACCGCCGCTTATATTTACCTCTGTAATAAAATTGCCGCCCAGTACTGCAACACCGCCGCCTTGGGCTGTGCCGCCGTCTGTTGCGGTGGCTGTGTTTCCGTTTAGTATCCGGCCTGCTTGCAGGGTGAAATCGCCGCTTAACAAGGCCAAGCCGCCGCCGTTGGCTGTGCCGCCATCACTGGCTTCCGCGTGGTTGCCTACTATGCCGGCGCCCAAACCCATATCGAATATATTACCGTCCAGCGCCAGTGCACCGCCATTGGCTACCGCATCTGTGCCTGTGGCACGGGCGACATTGTTACTGATGGTATGACCATCCGCCAGGTTAAATGTCGAGCCTGTGCTGGCAAATACACCGCCGCCGCTGGCTGTTTGGCCAGCAGTTGCAAAGGCAACATTGCCGTTTACTACGGCGGTGCCGCCTAGATTAAACTCGGCATTATCTACCACGGCTACGCCGCCGCCGCGCTGGGCGCGGTTGCCGAGGTCGTTGTTGATGTGGCCTATTGTACCGCTTGTCATGGTAAATATGGCGTTCACACCTTGCATACGCACACCGCCGCCTTCTTCTACCGCAACAAGGCTGGGGGCTGCGTATCTATAGCGGTTGTTTCTTATAACCCCGCCTTGCATTACAAATTCGCTGTTATTCATATTTACACCGCCGCCAAACCGGGCGCGATTAAATTCTATTGTACTGCCGGCAAGCTGGGTAAGGCTTGCAGCACCGCCGTCGGACTGGCCGCTACCTGTGGAGCTTGCGCCGTAAATGCCACCGCCATAGGTGGCAATATTATTGCGCACATATGTGCCGCTGCCCAGGGTAAATTCCGCGCCATGGCCGCCATGGAATGTCGCCGTCTCGCCACTTTCGCCGCCGCCTAGGAATATACCGCCGCCGCGTGTGGCACGGTTGCCATCTATATAGCCGCCGTTCATTATGAATGTGCCGGGGTATCTTCTAGCAGGGTTGTTACCGGTCAAGTCTGGCACGGATGCGCCGCCGTGTACAAACACACCGCCACCGCCTGCAGGGAAACCGTCTTCGGGGTTGTATCTATTGTTCTCTATCCAACCGCCGTCCATCGTAAAGCTGGTCTGTCCCCATACTCCTTGTTCCATTTCAGTTTGTGGGTTAATGCCTACACCGGCGCCGTAATTTGCCCTGTTATTGCGGATACGGCCATTTTCCATCACAACATGACCACCACCACCACCGGTACTTATATAAACGCCGCCGCCTTCACCGGCAGTATTGTGTTCAATATAACCACCCCGCATGGTGAACGTACCGCCGTAGATACCCACGCCGCCGCCGCCTAAAACGCCGGGTACTCCCACAGACGCCATGCTTACGGTGTTGTTTCTAATTGTTCCACCTTCCATAACAAACTGCGTGGCATTACTTACGCTAACTACCTCCGCATTCCGCCCCAAAAGCAGCACGCCCGCGCCGTTTAGTATAAATTCGCCCCCGCTTCCTGCTACTCTGTTTCCGCTGATTACGTTACCTTCAATGTAGCCGCCAAACATGTGGAATGTGCAATACTGATGCACAAATACGCCAGCGCCGCCGGCACGGAATATCCCATTATTTCCTTCCCTGGTGGCATGAGCGATATTGTTGCGGATCCTACCCCCGTGCATAATAAATGTGGAGGGCGTTCTTTCCGCAGCGCCCACATGAACGCCCGCGGTACTCCCGTTGGAGGCGCCGCCTGAACCAGGGCTGGCAGTACGGTGGGTGTGGTTCCCTTCTATATAACCGCCAAACATCTCAAAACGTGAGCTTTGGCGTATATGAACGCCGCCGCCCCAGCCCACTGTAGTAAAGTTGTTTGCCACACGGCTTCCCGGATGCATATACAGATGGCTGACGTTAGCGGGTTGGGTGATGCCGCCGCCGTTTACGTCAATGCCAGCGCCTGAGTTGTTGGACCAGCCGCAGTTTATGATGGTGGCACCCCTGCCTAATATCAGCGTGCCCCTGGTTATATTCGCCACCGTCGAACTCCCCACAACAACGCCGCCGCGGTTTAGAGCCGGCGTATTATCTGTCACGCCGCCGTTTAGCGTAATATTGTTTAGAGTTAAAGTGGCACCGTCGCCGACTATAAAGTGCCGCCCGGCAGTGGTGGTTCCGGAATTGGGGCCGCGGCTCAATGTAACGGGCGCAGGGGCCGGGAGTGCGTGGCTGATAGCGGGATTAGCGCCTTGAAGGTTGGTACCGGTGGTCGTGATTATAATGTTACGGCCAGCGGGAATAGTAACGGCAGTGGTAATGGTGACATTCTGAGGTACGGCTATCACCCGGTTGCCGCTGGGGCCAATGGCAGCATTCCACTCTGTAGTACCGAAAGGCGCTGCAAGGGTTACTATCGTAAACGTCGGGGGTTGACCTGATGCAAGGGGCATAATACCAGCATAGCCTCTTCCAGCCATGCCGCTGTTCCAGGTATGCCTGAAAGTCATTACTGTATAGTAACTGGGCGGGATATAACTGCCTTCATCCTCATTGTCGAATGTTTCTACATGATGCCCAATCTCATATGACCAGCCAGATGGCAAGCTGACGCTGACATCCTCTACATTAAGCCATGCCCCAATATAAAAGCGAAGGTAGTCTCCATCCAATGTAGAAGCATGGCCTATATAGGGGTCAATGTTTATGTTGCCGCTGTCATCTATTTCTATATGCACGTCTCCTCTATGCATATAAGGCAAATACGGCACATAGCCAGCATAATCACCATAACTATCATTGGGGATATGACTATTGTCATCCCCGTCATGATATGTGTGGTACTCATCTGCTTCGTTATTGCCATCATTATCAGCTACATAATTATGTTCTTCTGCATACGTAGGCCCGGCATTATATTCACCATAATATGGCCCTACTCCATATGTATTATTGTCATATATATTCACTTCATCGATATATGTATAACTATAGGTTGGGGCTATCCCACCTTCTTCATATCCGTTAATAGCAAATGTAGCTATTGCTGTGGCTACTGCCAACACGCCAAGTAACACCAATATGCGAATTTTATTAATTTGCGTCTTGATTGTTTCACTACCTACATTACATTTCATTTGTACCACTCCCAATGATTTTTTGTACAAAAATACAAAGTACACGCTATAATGCGCTACTTTTTTGCGGTGAGAGCACACATTCAAAACAGCCATATGATGGCATACAGCTTCTGTCGTACTCATTTGATTGTCATTCACATGATGGTAAAAGCGCTACAAAACCGTCCGTTACAGGTTTTGTAATTTGTGTCATAATGGAAAAATAAACATACTTACTCATTAATATGTAATTTTGCCTAACGAGATAAGATTGCCACATCAAGTAAATACTAGATATGACACCATCAGCATCAGCTAGTGTACCTTAATTTAACATCAACTGCAACTTGTATAATTTGAGAATTTTCAAATCAGTCCAGCCTGTCACCGCTAGGGCTGGACTGATTCTTATACTCCGCTATATCATACCTCCGTCACAGGTGACTCCTTTTTCCTAGTCCTAAGGCGCACAATAAGATAAACAACACCCACAACCAGCCCAACAAGCGCCAATGGCACAATAGCTGCAGCCAGGAAAATAACAGCCCCCTGCACCACCCTAACTGTGCCATCAACAGAGTCACCAAACGCCCCGCCAATACGCTCACCCAAGGAAGGGCCGGTAACAACCATTGGTGTCTCGCTCACATCATATAGTGTGACTGTAATCGTAGAGTATGCAATCTGCCCAGCCATAATATTGAGCTGGGAAAGGTACATCTCTATGCTTAGGCGCGTGTTGCTTAGGCGTTGTTCAAGCGCCAATAGTTCTTGTACAGTCTCTGCTTCGGCTATAAGAGCCAGTATGCGTTCTTCTTCTAAGCGCCGTATGCGATAACTGCCAACCATGTCATAAAACTGGTCTGTCACATCTTGGGCCCACTGGTTAGAAAAACGTACATATGCCATGTTTTCTACATGCCGCAACACCATGTCAAATGTAGCTACAGGTACACGCATAACAATTGTAAACATGCGCCGCCCATGACCAGTTACCATAGATGACTCAACAAAGCCGTTTACAGAAGGGGCAAGCTGCCTAAGCTCAACAACAATCTCGTCGAAGTACTCCGTATCCATTTCTACATGGGCGGTTTGGATAATATGTCGTTCGCCGGTACCGGCTATATCATCCCACTCTAGGTCTTCGTATGTGGCCAATGCCGGCGAATCATCTTCAGATAAAGGCGCCATTATAGCATCAGGCGCTATAGGTGGCGTTTGCGGCGCACTCGTTGTTTGCCTACTACGGCTAAACAATGACCAGCCACCCCCACCCGTTAGTGGCAATTCAAAATTTTGCACGCCGTATGAGTGGCTTACTCTTAGTGATTCATTCGTCATCATATTTGCATGCGCTGGGGCTTCATCAAAAGAGCGTGCACATGCACTCAAGCCTAGCACTAATATTAAACCAAGCACAAAAATCATCAACTTTTTCATTGTTAACTCATGCCTCCTTCATCATCTGCCTTGGCTGGCTCGGCGCATATATCTGCTTCAGCTTCGTCAACGGTTTCAAGCGTATCCACCCATGTTGCTGCTGTGGATTTGTGACCGGTGCCAGCAGCAGCAAGTACCTGCTTACTGGCTCGTTTCCGCTTAACCCTAAAACACACCCAAATTGCCAAAAGTGCCAGTGCTACATATATCAGTAGCGGTATAATAGCCCGTGCAAAAAACACCAGAAAGTTACCAATGACATCCCCCGTTGCCCGAAGGGAGCCCATAAAGCTATCTGTTATCCGCGACCCAAACCCTGGCGGTACTGCCCGTGGCCTTTCGCCCAAAGTCTCATGAATAGAAATTGTAATGACTGGGTTTGCAGCCTGTGTCATTAGTACATTCATTGTCCCAATAACACTATTTCGCTCTAGTGTCACTTGGCTTAGCCTTGCATCTATTGCTATAAGCACATCCAAGCTGTCACTTGCAGCCATCATAATAGACAGTCGCTCAATCTCTTGGGTCAATGCAACAATCCTTGCCTCTGCATCCACAATTTGCGCGCCTAAGAACTGTGCATTTTCTGTCTCAAAATGCACCTCCCCCAAGCCACGCAGTGCTTCTTGTACATGACCAAATGCCCAATAATCCACCCGGCGCATAAAAAATGCACTGCGCTGGGAACCAAAATGGCGACGGTCTGCCTCATGCAAGAAAACAGAAGACTCCAGATTATACCCATTAAGCCCCATAATAATATCCGTGGCTATATCTAGGCATTCGACCTCAATCTCAATAGAGTGGTGGTGTCTAAGCTGCCGGTCCTGAGCCGAAATGCGCGTGCAATAAAGCAAAATAAAGACCACAGCCAACAGGCATACAACGGCTTTGCGCATAAAATCCCTCCTATAGCAAATTAATTTGTAATCGCAATACTATTATAAACTTATTAATACGAACGCACACCAGCATTAATTGTTCCAACTATGAACACAGCTTCTAAGCATAAAAAAACCCCAGGAAAGCGTATGCCTTCCCGGGGCGCGTTATAATTATATAATTATGCTTCTACAGTAACCTTTGGATAAACAGAGACTTGTTTTTTATCCCGGCCCTTACGCTCGTAACGCACAGTGCCATCTACCAGCGCAAACAGGTTATCGTTGCTACCACGGCCTACATTCCGGCCGGGGTGTATTTTGGTACCACGTTGTGTGTACAGTATATTACCGGCCAACACAAACTGACCATCGGCCCTCTTGGCACCAAGGCGCTTAGCATTGGAGTCGCGGCCGTTTTTTGTAGAACCTACACCTTTCTTATGAGCCATAAATATCACATCTCTTTCTAGTTAGTAAAATTATTTTGGCGACGCTTCAACGCCAAAATAATTTTGCGGTTTTTGCCAAAGGCAAAAAAACTTCCGATTGCGGTTTTTGCCAAAGGCAAAAAAACTTCCGATTGCGGTTTTTGCCGAAGGCAAAAAAACTTCCGATTGCGGTTTTTGCCAAAGGCAAAAAAACTTCCGATTGCGGTTTTTGCCGAAGGCAAATTTAGTAAAATTATTTTGGCAAAGCGAAGCGATGCCTTACACCCAAGCGCCATAAAATCACGCAGGATTAACAGCATCAATCTTCACGCGAGTAAAGGGCTGACGATGACCTTTTTTGCGATGGTAACCTTTTTTGGCTTTGTACTTATAAACGATTAGCTTCTTACCCTTGCCATCGCCCAATACAGATGCCGTAACAGTTGCGCCGGCCACCAATGGCTTACCCAAAACCGTTGCGTCGCCATCTAGTATCCCTAGCACCTTGTCAAAGGTATAGGCAGTACCTGCGTCAACTCCTAGTTTTTCTACGGTGATGATGTCTCCGGCTTGGACTTTAAACTGTTTGCCGCCGGTTTCGATGATTGCGTGCATACACACACCTCCTTAATTAGAAATTTTGGAAGTACTCGCCGGGTGAGGCAGGGCATAACCTTTAAGGCCAGTCCCGAGCGGTTACTACTTTTCGCATAAATCACAACATCCGTGATAATATCACACAAATAGGCATTTGTGAAGCATTAAGTAAAATATTGTTTACAGACTATCAATACATATATGGGTCATCATATATATTGTCATAAATATTATCGTATACATTATCCAAGCCCCCCTCTAGGTGGGGGAACGTCTCACTTATTAACCGCCCATGTACTGCTATACGGTAATCCCGCCGGGCATTCTCACATGTAGAAAGGGTTATAATCCGGTCATCTTCGGACACGGTTATACCCGCATCAAAGCGGGACCGCCTGGCAAACTCGTTTATATAATGCTCCCAGCCGCCATCTCTATGGTGGTAGTTAGAGTATATATACGGGAAACTAATATGTGCAATATATACAGAGAATATCTCGTATACATAATCTGCATACATGGTACTAAAGTAGATGTATCTGTTGTTATGGAAAAAGTCCTCCTGTAGAAAAAAGCGCACAGAATGGAACATATGGTTTCTATTCATGTTGTGGCCAAACAAGACCAAATTTTGGTCCTGCCCGTACAGGTTGGCATGGGTACACAACCACACCCACCCTGCCGCAGCACGGCGCTTTCTTATGTCGTGATATAAGTAGAATGAGTTGTCTGTAGTTTGGGGTATTAGGTAGTCTATTGTTGTGCCCGGTACATACAAGCGGCCTACGATATCATCGTTGTTGTAATACGCGCGAAGGTCCAAAAACTCCTGCCTCATTACACGAGGCGGAGGTGTTGGCTCGGGCTCTGGTGTTGGCTCGGGCTCTGGCTCTGGTGTTGGTTCGGGCTCTATTTCTTCTTCTATGTCTACGGGATTTGGGATGGGTGCAGGTGTTGGTGCAGGAATATACGGTACATATGGCGGCTCCTCATGCATAGGATGGGCACCACCATGCCGGAACATAAAATCATTGTAGATATAATTTGCTATAAAACCGGCCGATATCAGAAGTACAACGGCAAGTGAAATATACAGTATCTTTGGTGTTTTGGGTTTACTTGGCCGGACAGGCCTTTTGTATTGATACATTCGCATCACCTCGGTTAATAAGAATGCTATCATATAAATGCACCAATGTGAAGGGTTATAAATTGGTGTAATTTATCTTTAATTATAGCGGGTCACACTCTGCTCGATAGTAATTATGTCGCTTTCTAAATCACCCAAACCCTCTATGTGAGGGAATGTCTCGCTTACAAGCCGCCCGTGTACCACATAGCGGTAATCGCGCATACGTAAATCTCTGTGGCAAGTAGAAAGGGTAATAATGCGGTCGTCTGCCGAAACAGATATTCCAGCATCAAAATGAGACCGTTCTACAAACATGTTTATGTACCGCTCCCAGCCACCATACCTATGATGATAATTCTCATATATGTATGGGAAACTAATATGTGTGATATATACGGAAAATACTTCGAATACATAATCTGCATAAATAGTGCGGAAATAAATATACCTGTTGTTAAAAAAGAAATCTTCGTTAAAAAAATTGCGCACGCCGTGGAGCATATGGTTCCTAGCCATGTTGTGGCCAAATATAACCATGTTTTGGTCTTGGCGATAAACATCAGCGCGGTAACACAACCATACCCACCCTGCCGCGGCACGGCGCTTTCTTATGTCGTGATATAAGTAGAATGAGTTGTCTGTGGTTTGGGGCACTATGTAGTCTATTGTCGTACCGGGCACATATATATGACCTACGATACCGTCATTGCCAAAATACTCGCGGTAATCCAAAAACTCTTGCCTCATTATGCGTGGCGGAGGGGTTGGCCCAGGGTCCGGCGTTGGTTCAGGTTCTGGCTCGGGAGTTGGGTCCGGCTCTGTTGCTTCGTCTTGTATTACCAGGGTTGGTGCTGGTACTGGTGGTGGTGTATGTGTTGGAATATAAGGCACATAGTGCGGTATATCATACTGGCTATGAGAGCCGCCATGCCAACTCATATACTCGTTGTAGACATAGTTGGCAATAAAGCCTACGGACATCAAAAGTACAACAGCCAGCAAAGCATACAATACCTTTGGGGTTTTGGGCTTGCTGGGGCGGGTAGGTTTTTTGTGTTTATACATATGTATCACCTCGCACTTAAACACACATGCGGAATGCTATCACATAAATACACCTATGTGAAGGGCTATGGACCACGTAATATAAATTTAGCCTATACCAAATTTGTCATCTATGTAAAGGGCCTATGCGGCCCCTTTAAACAACCACCGTCGGAACATTCTTTCCATAATGTCCTGTGGTGACGCCTTTGCTACATCTTCCGCAACAATTAGCTCGCTACGGCCAACTTCATTGCCTTCGTGGGTATAAATTACTTGCCCGGCCGTTTGGCCCGCATCTACTGGTGCGTCTAGGGAGTCGTTTATTTTTACTTCGCTATCTATAACAATATGCTTACCCTTTGGCACTAGCACATTTGTCTGTTCTTTTATGACTACCGGTGCGCTTTCTGTTTTACCTTTATATACTTTTATTTCGCCCATGGCCGTACCACTGTCTTCCTTAGCAATTAGTGCATAATTAGAATAGCCATAGTCAAACAACTTCATTGCCGAGTCAAAACGGATTGTAGGGTCGGGCGCGGCCAGTACAACAGCTATAAGGTGCATCCCTTCTTTTTCTGCTGTTGCAGAAATACAGTACAAGGCCTGGGATGTTGAGCCGGTTTTAAGACCCGTTGTGCCTGTGTAATTGCGTATTAGTTTGTTGGTATTGGTAAGGCCAAACTCTTCCTCGCCCCGGGCAGTCTTGTGGGTGATTTTATCAAGCCGGGTTGTGGCATACTTAATTACCTCTGGGTAGTTTAAAATAAGCTCCCGTGACATAAGCGCAATATCAAAGGCAGTTGTAAGATGCCCATCTGCATCCAACCCGCAAGAGTTTACAAAATTGGTGTTTTCCATACCAAGGATTAGGGCTTTGTTATTCATAGCCGATACAAAGGCTTCTTCGCTTCCCGCGATAAATTCTGCCATTGCTACTGCGGCGTCGTTGGCAGATGCAATTACTATTGACTTTGTCAAATCACGCACAGTTTGCTTTTCGCCAGTTTCCAAAAACACTTGTGAGCCGCCCATAGACGCGGCATGAGCGCTTACGGTTACAATATCGTCCCACTTTATTCTTTCTTGCTCCAGCGCCTCGTATATCAAAAGCATTGTCATGACTTTGGTAACGCTGGCTGGGGGTAGTTTATCATGGGCATTGTTCTCTATGAGAATCTTGCCTGTTTCTGCTTCCATAAGCAGACTTGCCTTTGCATCTACAGTTATGGCTTGCACATTTACGGCGGTGCCAACAAAGCATAGCAAAATAGTGCATATTAGCCCGCACAAAACAGATAATTTTTTAGACATAAAAAAAGTCCTCCCTACTTGTATTGCTTTTAGGGTGGACTTTTTTGTAATTTTTATGCGTATAGTTTAAAATCTCTCCGGCCTTTTGCGTTGCAAAAAGATAGGTATATCAAAAGGCACCTCGTTGTCCAACTCGCGAATAGGACGCAAATTGTCTTTGGGTTGAGCTTCTGCTGGCTGGACTTCATCGGCTTGTCCTACTGGCACTGTCTTTATTTCGGGGGTTTCGCTTTCTTTGTCTT
Source organism: Defluviitaleaceae bacterium (assembly GCA_009785605.1). Taxonomy (GTDB): domain Bacteria; phylum Bacillota; class Clostridia; order Lachnospirales; family WQUN01; genus WRAN01. The sequence goes on from WQVY01000016.1 coordinate 21,093, forward strand.
CTACTTTTTTGATGCGTTGTTTGGAAGACGCGGCAGCTCTTATCGCTTGCTCTTGGTCATCTAAACCTGTTGCTACTACCGTTACTATTACTTCGTCTTTTAGATTATCATCAACAGTTGTGCCAAATATTATATTGGCGTTTTTGTCCATAGTTTCGCGGATAAGCTCTGTTGCGGCAGTAACTTCCCTTAACCCAAGATTAGAGTCACCGGTATAGCTTATAATAACAGCCTTTGCGCCATCTAGTGTAGTTTCTAATAGCGGGCTGTTTATTGCTTGTTTTGCGGCTTCTAATGTCTTGTTTTTGCCTGTAGCCCTACCTACACCCATATGGGCTACACCTTGCTCGTGCATAACGGTATGCACATCTGCAAAGTCTAGGTTTATAAGGCCGTCACCCAGTATAAGGTCACTTATACCAGTTATACCCTGCCTAAGCACATCGTCTGCCAACCGGAATGATTCTATGATAGACACATCATCATCAATTATATCTAGTAGCTTTTGGTTGGGGATAACTACCAATGTGTCAACATTTTTGCGCAGCTCCTCTATGCCGGCTTGGGCGTTACGCATCCTTGGCAGACCTTCGAAGTCAAAAGGCTTTGTAACAACGCCTACGGTAAGTATCTTCATCTCACGGGCAATGGCGGCTATTACCGGCGCAGCACCTGTTCCTGTGCCACCCCCCATACCAGCCGTTATAAAAAGCATATTTGCACCTTCTATGGCATTAGCTACCATTTCGCGTGATTCTTCTGCAGCACGGCGACCAATTTCTGGCTTGCCACCCGCACCAAGCCCACGGGTAGACTTTTCGCCCAGGCGTATGCGTATAGACGCTTTGGATTTGGCAAGAGCCATATTATCTGTGTTAGCGGAAATAAACTCAATATCAGACACATTGGCTTCAATCATACGGTCAACAGCGTTGTTCCCACCGCCGCCTACTCCAATTACCTTAATATTAGCTTTGGTATCATGGGTGGTTTCGATATCAATCACTTAGTCCCCTCCTAAGTACAAATTTCAGGATAATTTCCCAAATAGCACATCACAAACCATTTTATGTATGCATCTGTCACGAAATTGCGCACTTCATTTATATGGTTTTTTTTAGACGGCCATAGTATAGTATACACTTTTACTCATGAAATCAAGTGCTCTAAGCCAGTATTTCAAAAAAATACTCCCCCCTAGTTTCCCGTAAATCGACAAAACCACGCGCAAAATCCACATCGGGCATTTCTGCAAGTATCCCTGCGATAACGCGCACCCTGGATTCGGCATCTGTTATGTTGCCTACATTAAACTCTATATAGCCCACTAGGATGCGTATATTTTCCATATCAGACACATCTATATAACTTACGCGGTCTACTAAACCATGGTGGTAAATGTGTAGCGCATACTCCGTTGCAACAGTAAACGCACCGGCATCTGGCACATCCAGCACCTCACCCAATGCAAAACGCGTAAAATCTAACCCTACAACAATAGGCCGCGTACCGGAAGTAAAACTACGCACTTCCAGCACACGGCCACGCTCGTCTATATACAAGAAACTTCCGGGGGTATGCTCTACATATGCAGCTAGGCGCCGTTCACGCACATGCACATAAAGCCTACCCGGCAACTCCCTGCGGAAATCAACATCCGCAATATATAAGTTTTCCAAAAGCCTGCTACGGGCGGCTCTAGTGTTAAAAAACAATAAATTGGTTGTGAAATCAACATCTAAACGCTCTGTTATTTCGTTACGCGTAACATTGATATCACCGCTTATAATTAACTCGCGCATGAAAAAAAATGGTGAGAACATGAACACAACCACCGTAAATACAATTATACATACAACAACTGTAGTAGCAAACCTGCGATTATGCCTGTGGTTGTTCATGCTTTAATTCATGCCTCCTTCGTCGGTGAAACGCTTACTCGCCCAATGCCACAGACCCCATGCCTCTTAACCATGTAATAAAGCGGTCCCTGTGAAGGTTTGCGACCCAATCTTTGTAAACTAGGTAGTGCTTGCCGTTAAACTTGTAAGTCTCTTTCCAATACTTGACCTTACCGTTAACGCTTCGTTGTTCTAGGAGGTTGCTTCGCGACTCTATTTCCCTAAGTATAGGTGTTTTGATACCAAAGGTGCTTCTAGAATATTCGGGGGTCATGAGCTGCCGCGTTTCATTTGCAGTAAGGGCATCCACATTTGCCAGGGCCATGAAACGGCCCTTTATCCATTTGCGGAAGGAGCCCTCGTCCATGACAATCTCTGTTTCCGGCAATATTGGGGGTGGAAGTGTATCTGGTATAGATGTAGCATCTACATCTGCTGGATTTGGTGCATCATTATTGTGCTTGCCGCTTCTTGTTGGTTGTACAGCCTGGTCGGACTTTTTACGCCTACCGCGCTTGGGAGCATCTGGGGCGGCTTTCTTTTTTTCTATTTTTACTGTGGGTTCTGGTGTGATGGTATAGATAAATGCCATATCTGTGGGTACGCTAAATATAGAGTTGTACCTACTGCCATCTTCGGCGGTGACTAATAAACCCTTTGTATCTTCTAGCATTATCCCGTTTTTGATTTCTGTATTTCTTCGCGCGATTTTGTATACGCTTTCATCTACTATATATAGGCAACATGGGCTTCCTGTTAGTATAAAGCGCAAAAATTCCGCAAAGCGCGTAAACGAAAATTTTGTTACTTTGAAATCCGGTATATAGTGCGCTACATAGTTCTTAAATACAGATATTTCAAGATCCGGCAGGCCTTCTGTGTCTTCTACAAACAGTGCTTGGATAAGCTTGCGTACCGTGTGTAGGCTGCCGGATATATCATTGATATCACGCCACACAGGGATATTGGCATTTACTAGCATTTCGGAATACTTTGTCTTGGGAAACTTGCTGGGGACTTTTGTGGGTTGCGGTGTATCCGATACTAGCACAGTGTCAATTGCGCGGCTTTTTTTGCGTGATGATGTAGTTGCCACCAGCGACTTATCGGATTTTTCTAAAGAAATATAATAATCGCATGAGTAGCGGAATGTATTGCTTGCGTTGCGGTCAAACCCACAGCCTATTACACGCTTGCCATGCTCGTGCAGTTTCTTTGAAAGGAATGCAAAAATCCCGTCTCCTGAAGCTATTACATAGTTTTCGATTTCTGGCCGCTTGGTTATAAGCTCTACAACGTCTATTATTAGGCTAACGTCGGCGGCATTTTTAACACGGTCGTTTTGGTTTGTGTTAAAAATTTGTATAGGTTCTATCCCTACTTGTAAAATAGAATCCCGAAGGGCGCGGTTGGGTATAAGTGCCCAGTCTGCGTATGCTTTTTGGATTGAAACACCATGTACACCTTCGGTTTCTAATACACGACGGTAAATTTCGTCTAAATTAAGAACAGTTTTGACTTTGCCGCTAAAAATACCTAGCAAATTTTCGATATCATAGAAAATTGCTGTGTTACACAACATACAAACACCTCTATTTTATTTGCAAGATTTATGCGAAATTTTATTGAAAATTGTGAATATGCATAAATCTATTTAATTTGGACTTATTATATCATGCTTTTTTGGTTTTACAATGTATTATTGGCCCGCATACGGTAATAGATTATAAGTTTTTCGTTTTCATTTTCACATAAATATGTAGCTCCTATACTGCTTAATGCAAATTGCCCCCTGGCAACCTTTACATACCAGTTATAGTGGTTGTGCTTAAGTATTGAGTGTGCGTCTTTTTCGCAACCGTATATTTTTGTAAGATTAGCGGCTGACTGTGGGCCATTGGCTTCTAGTAAACACGCGATACGCACGCAACGCTCGCGATATGCGGTATTTATCTTGGCTTTTGTGCTGCCACCCACTGAGTCTGCCATGCGCCCAGCTACTTCGCGGCGCAGACTTGCAGATTTTTTTGTGGTCTTGGATGCGTTGCCGGTAGGGAAATGTATGATTTCTGTATGTTTTGATGGGCTGTCTAACGACACAGTTATCAGACCAATTTGGAGTTTCTTGAGTAACCGCTTAAGCAAAGCAAAATTACTAGCGCGGGCATTTCGTGGGCGGGGGATAGCTACAAATACCCAGTCTGTGGCTGTTAACCGTTCCATTGCTTGGTAGATAAGGGTCAGATTTGCAGATAACTTCATCTCTACAACCCATAGTATATCGTCTTTTATCGCGGCTATATCGCAACCTTTAACTTCGCCGCGTACGGTGAAGCCTTGGTCTGACAATAAAGTTTTAATTGGTTCGTATAGGTCTGTTTCTTTATATGTACGACTCACACTATCACCTCAAATAATCATGCCTTATACCGATTCCAATTAAAATCCTATTTGCCTATCGCGACAAAACCGCTCGAAACGCTTGCTTCGCGTTTCAAGCCGCCGCTCTGTCAAACAGGTTTTAATTTGGAATCGGTATTGGCAGCGCGCAATTGCCCGCATGCCGCGTTTACCTCCGCGCCAATTGTGCGCCTTATTGTGGTAGGGATATTGGCAGCTTGCAAGATAGATGCAAAGGTGGCGGCTTCGTGTTTTTTTGTTGGGGAGAGCTTAGTAAGGCCAACCTGGTTTACAGGTATGAGGTTAACATGACACAAAAGCCCCTTTAGCAAGTTTGCTAATGCACGGGCCTGGGCAGGACTGTCGTTTACGCCTTCGGTTAGCGCGTATTCGAAAGTTATGCGGCGGCGGGTTGTATTAGCATATTGGTGGCAGGCGGCTATTAAATCTTTGATTGCGTGATTTTTGGCTATGGGCATCAGGGCTTGACGTGTATCATCGTCTGGACCATGTAGTGATATGGCCAGTGTTATTTGCATTTTATACTTTGCCAATGTGAGTATTTCCGGCACTAGCCCACATGTAGAAAGTGTTATATGCCGCTGGCTTAGCCCTGCACCTTTGGGGTGAGTGATAAGTTCAATAAACCGCAATGTAGCATCAAAATTGTCCAAAGGCTCGCCACAACCCATCAAAACCACATTGCGCACAGGGCGCTTAACGGCATAGACCTGCATACACATTTCGCCAGCCGAAAGATTACGCAAGAACCCACTGTGACCAGTAGCGCAAAAAATGCAACCCATCTTACATCCCGCTTGTGTAGAAATACAAACAGTATTCCCGTGCGTATACTCCATCAAAACCGACTCAATATAGACACGAGAAGACGCAGGTTCACCACCAACCGCCAATAAAAATTTAACAGTACCGTCCTTAGCACGCAACTCCTTTTCCAGATTTACAGAGGTTATTAAACACTGCTTTTCTAGTTCATTGCGCAAATTTTGTGGCAAATTGTTCATTTTTTCAAATAAAAAAGCTTCATCGCTTACAGCCGGGAACCGCTGATGAAGCCATTCAAAAACCTGGACAGCCCGGTATGCGGGCTGCCCAAGGTCCTTCATAAAGAGCTGAAGCTCGTCTATATTAAGTGATAGTATATCCACCATTAGATTAAGGCCCCCATCATATCCGCAGTTTAATGTGATCGCTTTTGGCCCAATCATCAAAACCGCCATATTGCCGTCTATGAACACAAGCTTCTCAAATGTTAAAAGCAATCCTGGCAATAGAGAAGAAGACAATTAGTGCGGTACAGTCCACGATTGTTGTAATAATTGGTGCGGCCATTGTAGCCGGGTCTATCCTCATTGTTTTGGCAAGTATGGGCAATGTGCAGCCGATAGATTTAGCCACAACCAAAGTAATAACAAGGCTCAACGAAACTACAAGTGCCAATGTACCATTACGGTCATGCATGAGCCATATACGTGCATAGTTGGCCAAACCCAGCACAATCCCGCAAATAATCGCAATCCTAGTTTCGCGCCATACAACGCGAAGCACGTCTTTAATAACAATTTCGCCAAGGGCCATACCACGTATTACAACAGTTGTTGACTGTGCTCCAGCATTACCACCTGCGCCCATTAGCATAGGGATAAACGCCACAAGCACCGGAAGCACCGCCAAAGAATCCTCAAAAGTAGAGATAATAGCGCCGGTTATTGCAGCTGTAAGCATTAGTATCAAGAGCCATGTGATACGATTTTGCGCGTGTTTTAGTACACCGGTCCTCATATATGGCTCATCTAGTGGGCTTATACCAGCCATTTTTTCAAAATCTTCTGTGGTTTCTTCTTCTATAACTCGCAGGATATCGTCTACTGTAACTATGCCTATAAGGTGGCCGCTTCGGTTTATTACTGGCATGGCTATTAAATCGTATTTTCTAAACTGATTTGTTAGCTCTTCTTGGTCGTCTGTGGCGTTGGCAGATATCACGTTAATGTCCATAAGGTCACATATTTGCTGGTTTAGCCCGGCACGCACAAGGCTGTCGGCGGTTACGGCACCTATGAGTTTGCGGTCCTCGTCTATTACATAGCAGGTGTAAATTGTTTCCTTGTCTACACCTGAGGTACGTATCGTGCTTAGTGCGTCTTTAACGGTCATGTGTGGGGAAAGTTCTACAATTTCTGTGGTCATGACACTACCGGCAGAGTCTTCTGGGTAGTCTAGTAAGCGGTCAACCAATGCGCCTTTTTCGGAGCTTACTTGGTCTAGTACATATTTGCCCACGTCTTCTGGCACATCTTCTATAAAGTCTACTATGTCGTCTACTGGTAGTTCGTTCATTATGCCTACAACTTCGGCATCGTTTAGGCCCTCTACCAGCATCTGCTGCTTTTCTGGGGATACATAAGAAAAAACATCTGCGGCAAAATCATCGTCGTCTATTAACCTTAGTGCGGCTATGGCTTTATCGTCGGACAACTGTTCCAATGCATCTGCTATGTCCACTGCGTTCATTTGGGCAAACGTCTCGCGTAGTTTTTTGTTATCCAGTGGGGATTGGTTTAATAACTCAAGTATATTTTCCATATGAATCTCCTTCCTTTACCCCCTACAGCCCCGGCAAAATTAGTCGCGCAATTGAGAAATATAAAAATAGTGATACAACATCCAAAAGTGTTTTGATAATAGGTGCGGCCATTACCGCCGGGTCAACTTTTACTTTTTTTGCAGCCATTGGCAACAAACAACCCAGAGATTTGGCCAACACAACAACCACCATAAGCGTGAGTGATACCGCTATTGTAAGCAAAGGGTTGCGCGGGCCGGTTATTGCCACACGTATGGCATTGGCAATACTTAGCCCAAGGCCGCAAAGCAGTGCTACACGTATCTCGCGCCACCATGCAGTAAGCAGATTTTTAACAGCAATTTCGTTGAGCGCCATACTGCGGATTATTAGTGATGATGTTTGCACACCAGCATTGCCGCCGGTATCCATAAGCATTGGAATAAACGGTATAAGCGCCGGCAACACAGCCATTGCATCCTCAAAACCAGTTAGTATCGTCTCTGTAAAAATAGCCGCAAACATCAAAATCATCAGCCAACCTATCCGCTTAAACGATAATCTTATTACACCAGTCTTTAGATAAGGGTCTGCGTCATCTGACGGCATTATACCGGCCATCATTTCGAAGTCCTCTGTGGCTTCTTCTTCAACAATTTCTACTACATCGTCTACGGTTATTATGCCCACCAGCCGGTTTTCGCTATCCACTATTGGCAGCGATAGTAGGTCATACTTGCCAAATAAAGCTGCCGCTACTTCTTGGTCGTCTTGGGTTTGGGCGCTTATTACCTGACGGCGCACCAAGTCGCCTACACGCTGGTGTTCACGGGCAAGTAGCAAGGTTTTTAGAGAAATATATCCTACTAGTTTTTTATCGCGGCGTACTACATAGCAGGTATGCAGGCCGTGCACCCTGGTCTTGCGCATCTGCTCGAAGGCTTCCATTACTGTTAGGTCTTCACCCAGTGCCATAAACTCTGTGGTCATTATGCTACCCAAAGAGTCGTCTGGATATTGCAATAGCTGGTTAATGGTTGCGCGCCGCTCTGTTGTGACGTTTGCAAGTACTTTGGTTACTACGTTTGCGGGCATTTCTTCTATAAAGTCTACGGCATCGTCCATAAAAAGGCCGTCTATTATTGTACCGGCTTCTGTACCGGTTAGAGTCTCTACTATTATCTGTTGTTTTTCTGGATTAATGTGTGCAAAAACATTGGCTGCTATGTCTTTTGGTAGCATCCGAAAGATTTGGATAGCTTGTTCACGGCCCAGGTCATCAAAGATATCGCCAATGTCTACGATGTTCATACTGGATAACGAATCGCGGATTGCTATTAACGGGATGGGGTTTTGGACTATAAGGGCCATTACTTTTTCTTTTGTATTTTTCATAGGCGCCTCCAGAGATTAATTGTCAAAACGCGAAAGCTTATTTTTATTATGTTATCACTTTTTAACAGTTACGCAAAATTTTTGTGAACAACGTTGACTAATACTGCTATCTACATTATTCTTCTGCAAATAAGAACCTGTGTTCAATAACCGCAGCGACGAATGGGAATGCTGATATTTCGCCAATCAAGGCGTGTCCGATGCAGCTTGCCCATAAAGGCAAGCAAGGAGGGCACAACGAAGAGTGGCGGAAAATCAGCGTTTTCAGGCGGCGTTGTGCTTATTGAATACAGGTTCTAAATCCAAAAGAGGTGGCTCTATGAAATATTTAACCGTTAACCAAATCCGAGACAAATTCTTGGATTTTTTTATTGCCAAAGGTCATACATTTTTACCCAGTTTCCCATTAGTACCTCAAGATGATAACAGCCTACTGCTAATAAACGCCGGTATGACCCCCATGAAAAAATTTTTCACAGGCCAAGAAACCCCGCCATCTAAACGGGTGGTCACCTGCCAAAAATGTGTGCGTACTGTGGATATAGATGATGTGGGAAAGAAAGCGCGGTATGTCTCGTTCTTTGAAATGCTGGGCAATTTCTCTTTCGGGGACTATTTCAAGGCCGAAGTTATCCCGTGGGCATGGGAGTTTTATACAAAAGAATTGGCCATCCCTGTAGATAAGCTATATATTTCTGTGTATGAAGAAGATGACGATGCATACAATATCTGGCACGATAAGATGGGCCTCCCGCCGGAGCGTATTGTGCGCTTGGGTAGAGAAGATAATTTCTGGGAGCATGGTGCTGGCCCTTGCGGCCCCTGTTCCGAATTTTATTTTGATTTAGGGGTCGAGTTTGGCTGTGATGACCCTGACTGTGCCGTGGGTTGCGACTGTGACCGGTATATGGAGATAGGCAACCTGGTTTTTATCCAGTCTAATAAAGATGAAAGCGGCAATTATACGCCCATGGCCACCACAGGTATAGATGTAGGCCTGGGGCTAGAGCGGATTGCCATGGTCTTGCAGGGTGCGGCATCGGTTTACGAAATTGATAATATGAAAGATATCCGCAACCATGTACTGCAACTGGCAGGACGTAAGAGCATTTCCGGGCCGCTGTCGATATCTGCTAACATAGTTGCAGATCATGTACGAGCAGTGTCTTTTATGGCGGCGGATGGTATACAGCCATCCAACGAGGGGCGAGGCTATGTGCTTAGGCGTATGCTGCGCAGGGCAGTACGTCACGCACAAGCTCTTGGGCTTACGGGCACGTTTATCGCTAGTACTGCCAAAAAGGTTATAGACACCCATTCACATGCATATCCAGAACTTCTAGAAAAGGCCGATCATATTCAATTGCAATTGGCTCAAGAAGAAAAACGATTCCTAGAAACCTTGGATACTGGTATGAATTTATTGCAAAAACATATCGACGCATTGGTCAAAAATGGTGAGACGGTTCTCTCTGGTGCGGATGCGTTCAAGCTTTATGATACTTTCGGCTTCCCGCCGGATCTTACCCGGGAAATACTAGAAGAATCTGGGTTGAGCATGGATATAGACGGTTTTACGGCTGAAATGGAAAACCAAAAAAACCGTGCAAGAGCTGCCAGAGGAGCAAGCACCTACATGGGCGCTGATGAGACGATATACAACAAACTACCACCGGGCTTGCCAACAAAGTTTTGTGGATATGATACTCATACATGCGAAGCGAAAGTGCTGGCGATATTATGCAACGGAGAGTTGACCAATAGCGTAACCACAAACGATGCGAACGGCACGCCCATAGCTATCGTGCTAGATAATACGCCATTCTATGCCACATCTGGCGGCCAAAAAGCCGATACCGGCGTCATAGTAACAGCCGGCACAGATGCAGCACTAATAGAAGCGGCTAAAATGCAAATCATAATCGAGGACTGCCAACAAGTAATAGGAAACAACACCGCCCACATGGGCCTACTAAAATCCGGCACAGTGGCCGTGGGGCAAACCGTGACCGCCACCATTGCCATGACTCGCCGAGTATTTACCATGCGCAACCACTCCGCAACTCATCTGCTACAAAAAGCCCTGCGTGAAGTATTGGGCGGCCATGTAGAACAATCCGGCTCGGAGGTAGGCCCTGACCGTCTCCGCTTCGACTTCACCCACACCGCCCCCCTAACCCCAGACGAGCGCAGTCAAGTTGAAGCCCTGGTAAACGATAAAATCCTGCAAGGTCTGCCCATTACGGTAGTAGAAACCACCCCAGAAGAAGCCCGCAAAAAAGGCGCACTGGCCCTATTTGGTGAAAAATACGGCGATACCGTGCGCATGGTAGACATGGGCGGCTACAGTGTGGAGCTTTGCGGCGGCACGCATGTAGAAACCACCCAGGCTATTGGCCCCTTCAAACTAATATCCGAAAGCGGTATTGCCGCAGGTGTGCGCCGCATAGAAGCAACAACAGGCAACAATGCCCTGGCCCTATACCGGGAGGCATCTGCCACCGTAGCCACAGCCGCAGATATGTGCAAGGTCAACCAAGCAGACTTGCTAGAGCGCTTGCAAACTCTTTTGACAGAAAATAAACAGCTAAAAAAAGAGGCTACCCGCAAAAGCGCAGAAGCATCCAAAGAACAACAAGAAACTATAGCAGCAGACCTAATCACAAATGCTGAAACACATAACAATTTCAAACTTATAACCACCCGGTTAGACGGCTACGACATAGAAGCCATGCGCCAACTATGCGACCAATTGCGCGCCAAGATAACTTCCGGCTGCCTGTTATTGTGCGGTGTTAATACCGAAACCGGTGCAGCACAATTTCTTGCAAGTGCCACAGATGACGCAGTAAAAAGTGGCATACACTGTGGCAACCTAGTAAAAGAAGCCGCCACATATTGCGGCGGAGGCGGGGGTGGGCGGCCCAACCACGCCCAGGCTGGCGGTAAGGATGCAAGCAAGGCCGATGCGGCGCTTATGGCTGGGCTTGCCAAGATGAAAGAGATGCTTGGCTAAGAACTTATAGCAATTCCCCCTTTAAACGGTCCCGTCCGAGACGAAAATAGCGGACGCATCAACGCTTTTTCGGCGACAGACGGGGCCGATTTAAAGGTGAATTGCTATATATACAATAGACTTCATAATAAAAGCGGCCAAAACATAGTCAAATATGTTTTGGCCGCTTTTTATTCCGCTATAACTCGACAAAAATTGCCATCAACCCATATATAACAAGCGCAAGCCCTGATAATACATGACTTAACACAACAGGCATACGCTTTACAAAGTTGGTCCTTGCTAAAACGAATGACAACGACGAATAAGCAAAGTGTGCAAATGCTACAACAATTGGAATTATAAAAGTTGAGTAAGGTGCAAAAACAATTGTGACCCCCATTGTGATGAGCATTGCTTCAATGCTCATCACAAGCCCAACCAAGACAATTGCTTTCAAGGAAGCACTTTCTCCCGCTTCACCCCTACGGCGCTTGATATACTCGCAAATAAAATACTGCACAATTGTCCAAACCCCAAGGGTGATAAACGCAAGCCCAACTATGATATCCGGGTCAAAAGGTATATACTCGTAAACCCGCCCTGCTATAAAATAGCCAATAATACATAGCCCAAGAAGAAACATGTTAATCACCGCAAGGTACAAAAACTTGCATCCCTTTTGCAACCCCAGCGAAAGCCCAATAAAAAACGCATCCACCGATACAATTAGCCCAGATAAAACTTGCATAACGCCTACCCCCACACAATATGTTAGTTTAAGGAAACTTATTTTCCTAACGCTAACATATGCCAACTTGTCAAGACTTGTTACACTCGTCTTAAAGCTCAAGGGGTGAGTCAAATAAAACAAGACAAAAAATTTTATACCTTAAAAGGCTACGCGCTACTGGAAGCCAACGCCATAACATCATCAATGGAAGATTATTTAGAAATGGCGTACCGTATCCACACAAGCGGTGCGGACATTAGAATTGGCACGCTTGCCGAAAGCCTGAATGTCAAACCATCCTCTGCAACAAAGATGGTAAGCAACCTCAAAAAAGAAGGCTTGGTGAGTTTTGAAAAATACGGTCATATAAAGCTCACAAGTGCAGGTATCGAGCTAGGAAAATACTTGGTTTTTAGACACGAGACCCTGCACAAATTCTTATGCTATATAAACCAGTCGCAAAATGAGCTGGAACAGGTCGAAAAAATTGAACATTTTATTAACATAGAAACTGTCATGAATATCAAAAGGCTGTTAGACAGCTTGGCATATTAATTGAATTGACACCACTCATCAAAAATAGTACCATGCAAATGCCCCCGCTTGTTGCCATATATAGCGAGTTAATCCGCTATCAATGACATAGACGGGGGTTTATAAAGTACATAGGAGGTGGCATATGCAGTTTACGTTCAAGCGGTACGAGTATAAGTACCTTGTAACATGCACCCAAGCCAAGGCTATAACTGCTACCTTGTTAGAATATATGGTCCCCGACCGGTACGATACATATTGGGTCCAAAATTTATATTATGACACCCCCAATTGGGATGTTATTACCAAATCCATGGAAAAACCATTGTACAAGGAAAAATTGCGCCTACGCTGCTATGGCATACCAGATGATACAAGCAATGTATTTCTTGAACTAAAGAAGAAGTATAACGGCGAAGTAAACAAGCGCCGGGTAGCACTACCCATATCATCATTAGCACAGCCATTACTGGACGTGCTGGCAAATGAAAATAACCAGATTGCCCGCGAGCTGGCTTTTTATATGCACACCAACCCGGTAGCAGAAAAGCTATTTATCGCTTTCCTTCGTACGGCATACTCTGGGATAGAAGACGAAGGCTTGCGCGTTACTTTTGACAATGGTATCCGTTATAGGCACGACATGTTAGACTTTTATAACCCAGAGGAAGGGCGGGTAGTCCTTCACGAGGATTATCAAGTGATGGAAATAAAAACACGGACCAGTATACCCCTGTGGCTAAGCCACTTGCTTAGCAAAAGCGGTATTTACAAAACATCATATTCAAAATATGGCACATGCTTTACAGACGCAAAGCTTACTGCCATATTGCATACAGAAAGGTGATGAAAAAATGCTTGAGACATTGGCAAGCAGCATAACCACAGGCGAGATGTCGATGGCCTTGGCCTTAGCAATATGTACATTTGTATCTCTTGTTTTGGGGTTGGGTGTTGCCGGGGTATACAGGTATAAAAGCGCGTATAGTCAGGGCTTGGCTACAACACTTGTACTAATGCCAGCGCTTGTGCAGATAGTAATAATGCTTGCAAGCGGCAATATAGGCGTTGGGGTTGCCTTGGCTGGGGCGTTTAGCCTAATACGCTTCCGCTCTGTGCCGGGCAATGCACGGGATATCGGGCATTTATTTTTGTCAATGGGGTTGGGCTTTGTCACGGGATTGGGGTACCTGTTGTTTGCGGTTATGTTCCTTATAATAATTGGCGGTGCGAGCTTGATACTAACCGCATCCCAGTTTGGCCGTGGGGAGTTTAATTATCGTATGCTTCGCATTAAGATACCAGAAAACTTGGACTATGATGGCTTATTCGATGATATTTTAGCGAAGTACACAACCAGCTACGAGCTTGATAACGTAAGAACCACCCAAATGGGCAGTTTGTACGAGCTATCTTACACGATACGTTTAAAAACCACCTCTATACCCAAGGCATTTATAGACGAGCTTCGCGTACGCAACGGCAACTTGAGCATACTACTAGGGCGTGGGCAGCGGGATATGGGGGATTTATAGAAATATCCGCACAGCGGGTTTTGGGGTGTCACTACTTGGCACTCATACATATAATGGCACCAGTGAAATATAATGGAGTGGTGCTGATGTTTTTGTATTTGTTTGGAGCCGCCGCGTTGGCATTTTCGGTGTCATTGGACGCATTTGCGGCTTCTTTTGCGTATGGGTGCAACAAAATTAAGATACCTATATTGTCGGCAATGATAATTAACCTGATATGTACGGCCTCTATAGGGCTGTCTTTTTTATTTGGCTCTGCGTTGTCTCAACACCTCCCTGGGTGGGTTGCGGTTGGTTTGTCATTTTCTATCTTGCTTATAATAGGCATTACAAAGCTGCTTGACTCTATAACAAAGTCCATCATACGCAAACATTCAGACATAAACAAAGAAATCAAGCTGTCACTGTTTAATTTTAAACTAATACTTAGGCTTTATGCTGACCCTGAAGTTGCAGATGTAGACGCATCTTTATGCATTTCATCCAAAGAAGCAGTTGTCTTGGCGGTGTCTTTGTCATTGGATGGTTTTGCGGTAGGGTTTGGCGCAGCACTGTTTGGGTTTAATATCTGGGCTATTATATTGTTTTCTTTATTGGCCAATGGGCTGGCTTTGTGGCTGGGCAGCTTGCTTGGTAACAAAGCCGCCAAAAACCTACGCTTTAACATCTCGTGGCTGGCAGGTGTTATTTTGGTTGGCCTTGCGTTTATGCAACTACTATAAAACCCACGACGCGACCGCCGCGTCCCAAGCTTTGTTACTTACAGGCTGCGTGGTTTCACCCATTTTTTGCGCTGTTTCTACTACGTGTATGACAAAGGGGGAAAAATAGTCTTTACCTGTTGCCAATTCCATTTTCATTATTTTGCTCCACTCAGGTGCATAAGCTGTAAAGCCGGATGTATCAAACCCTTTGCTTGCAAGACTCAAGTCGTACTCTACCCGCCTCTCTGTCACAGTTTGTACCGAGCCGTCTATTGTTAAAATTGTATACGATGCCCTTGTATCCCAATTAAGCGGCTCCCCACACGAGCCGGGGTTAATAAACAACCGCCCTTCATATTCCATATGAAACTGCAAGTGATTATGCCCAAACAAGTATATCCCCTTGGGCATTGCATGTATTTCCTCTAAAGCTTGTGGACATGCCAACAGCATGTCCCGCCCACGAGCCAGATACTCGTCGTGCGAAAATAGCGCGGTTTCCATATAACTGCGAAAGTGAATAGAATGAAAAAGCTCAATACTAGGCGAGCGATAGAAAAGCCCCATAGCGTGGGCAAGGTGGATATGTGTTTCACCGTCTGCAATTGATATTTTACTTGGCAGGGCTAGTAAGTACTTCAAGTTTTCTTGCGAAAGGGAGCGATAACCCCAGTATACAGGCTTATATTGCTCGCTTGTAAAGTCTTGTACGTTACGCTCGTACAAGTCAACAAAGTATCCTTCACCATTGCCGCAGATGACAGTGGCGGGTTTTAATTCTCGTATTTCGTCAACTACTTCATTGCCATATGGGAAGCTGCTTGCGTAGTCGCCTAACAACAAGTACATATCTACCCCTTGGGCCTTAGCATCTTCTATTACCGCTTTAAACGCGTGGTAGTTACCATGTATATCAGAAATAATTGCGTATTTCACTTTATATTCCCCTCTCGTGAGTTAGTACTGGGTTTTGATACTATTGGTAAAGGTGATAATATAAACCCAGGTAAAAATTGACGCGCGCCTATCATACCAGTAAAATACCAGCAATGCAGCAATGATATGCAAAGGAGACAGCTACCTATGACCAAACCTATAACCACATCTGACCTACCAAACTACACCCGCGGAGAAGAGCGGTTTAATATGATAACCCACATAGTCGGCGGCGGTTTGGGGCTGGTTGCTATGTTGGCCTGTGTAATTGTTGCAGGTTTAAACGGCAATGGCTGGGGTATAACCAGCGGTATTATTTACGGTTTTACCGTCATCTTGCTGTTTACAATGTCCAGCATCTATCATGGGCTTCATATTGGCTTACCCAAACGGGTGTTTCGGATACTTGACCACTGTACGATATATATACTAATTGCAGGGACTTATACGCCTATATTGTTAAACAGGTTTCGCATGATATATCCTTTAGACGCATGGCTTGTTTTTGGGGTGATATGGGGGCTTGCTGTTATTGGTATCACGCTTACTGCTATTGATAGGAAGCGCTTTTCGGTGTTTGCACTGGTATGTTACCTTGGGATGGGTTGGATGGCGGTTTTTAGGATACGCCGGCTGGTGGAAGTATTGGGCGCGCCTTTCTTTATACTTATCCTTATAGGCGGTGTGCTGTATACAGTTGGTGTACTGTTTTATGCAATGGGCAAGCGCAAAAAATATATGCATTCTATATTCCACTTATTTGTGATAGCGGCTTCTATTTTACATTCGGTGGCTATTGCCACTTTCGTCATGGCAGTGTAGGTTAGAAACTGTATTCGACTTCAAAAATTATTTTAATACGGGGGTACTTAAGATGGCAAAAATCACGTTTATGGGCGCAGGGAGTACAGTCTTCGCCCGCAATGTACTGGGCGACGCGCTTTGCTCGCCGGTATTGGCCGATAGTGAAATAGCCTTATACGACATAGACGGCCAGCGGCTAAAAGAAAGCGAAGTCATTGTTGGAGCTATCAACCAGGGGCTGGGTGGCAAAGCCAAAATTAGCGCGTACTTGGGCGTAGAAAACCGCAAAGCCGCACTCAAAGGCGCAGACTTTGTCATAAACGCCATCCAGGTAGGGTTGTACGAGCCATGTACAGTTATTGACTTTGAAGTGCCAAAAAAATATGGCCTACGGCAAACCATAGCGGATACATTGGGCATAGGCGGCATAATGCGCGGCCTACGCACCATACCAGTAATGGCCGACTTTGCCCGTGACATGGAAGAAGTCTGCCCAGATGCATGGTTCCTAAATTACACCAACCCCATGTCCATACTATGCGGGTACATGCAGCGCTACACAGGCATCAAGACTTTGGGGCTATGCCACAGTGTGCAGGGCTGCTCTAAGTGGTTGTTAAAAGATTTAGGGATGGACGACAAAATTGAAGGCCGCCGCGAAATGATAGCCGGCATTAACCACATGGGTTGGCTGCTAGAGTTAAAAGACAATAGCGGCATAGACCTATATCCAGAAATCAAGCGCCGTGCCGCCGCTAAAAATGCCGAAGGCAAGCATCACGACATGGTACGCTACGAATATATTTCAAAGCTTGGCTACTACTGCACAGAATCAAGCGAGCATAACGCCGAATACAACCCATGGTTTATAAAACAGCGGTATCCGGAACTTATAAGCAACTTTAACATCCCCCTAGACGAATATCCCCGCCGCTGCATAAACCAGATTGCAGCATGGGAAAAAGACTACGAAAACCTAGCCGCCACAGCCTCATCCAAGCCACACAAGCGCAGCACCGAGTATGCATCCTATATAATGGAGTCCATGATCACAGGCACCCCAATAAAAATAGGCGGCAACGTACTCAACAGCGGCGGCCTAATACAAAACCTACCCAAAGAAGCCTGTATAGAAATACCCTGCATGGTTGACAACTACGGCGTAAACCCCTGCTATGTAGGCACCCTACCAGTACAACTAGCCGCCATGAATATGACCCACATAAATGTACACCTAGTAGCCATAGAAGCAGCAATAACCCTAAAAAAAGAACACGTCTATCAAGCCGCAATGCTAGACCCACTAACAGCCGCCACCCTAAGCCTAGACGACATATGCGCAATGGTAGACGACCTAATAAAAGAACATGGCAACTGGCTACCAAAATATAAATAAACGCGCGAAGCGCACCCCGCAACGCACTTTCGCCACGCCAGGGCGGGCGACCGCAACGCAGTGAGGAAGCGAGGACGGGCTTTGCCCGCCGCAGCGGCGGGGGTTTGGGGGCAGCGCCCCCATTTAAAAAGGAGGTAATTACATGTTAAAAACCAACGCAGACAAGCTACCAATCATGTCCGTAGCCGGGGTTGTATGGCACCCCAAGTTTGGCGGGCGAGCTCGCATTAATGTAGACGGCCAGGCATACTTTTTACCAGCCACAGGCGGGATAGTCTACAACGTAAAAATAGGTGACCCTTGCCTAGGCTGGGCCGCAGACCATCTAGAGCCTGGGGTTTCTACCCGTCACAAAGACAACGACCACAATGGCTCATACCAGATGCTTAGCTGCATAGGCAACGAAGCCACAGTAAAAAGCGGCGACGCAAAAGGCGAAAAGGGTTTTGTAACCGGCAAGCACGGCGGGTGTGACCATGTAATCATCCACTTCCCTCAAGAAACGTTAGAAAAACTTAGCGTAGACGACAATATTGGTGTAAAAGCCATTGGCCAGGGCATGAAACTTCTAGATTATCCAGACATCTTGCTAAGAAACATGTCCCCCACCCTTCTAGAAAAAATGAACATAAAAGAAGCCGACGGCAAGCTAAAAGTAGGCGTAGCCAAGATAGCCCCTGCCGCAATAATGGGCTCTGGCCTTGGTGCGGGCAGCTCCGCTTCTGGCGATTATGATATCACCCTTTTTGACGAAGGTATCATGAAAGAATACGGCCTGGGAGACCTTCGCTTTGGCGATATAGTAGCCATACAAGACGCAGACAACCGCTATGGCTACAGCTACCGTACGGGGGCGTGCTCTATTGGTGTTATTGTTCATGGCGAGTGTTTTGGCAGTGGGCACGGGCCCGGGGTTGCCACGCTTATCACATCCAAGCTGCCTATGATTGAGCCGTTTATCGACGATAAAGCCAACTTGGCAAATTTCTTTCTATAAATTGTAAAATAACCAACAGAAGCTGTATTCATACCTGACCAAAGCATTGCTGGCAGAGTTGAATACAGCTTCTTTATATTATGGGGCTATGCCTAAGGAGATACACATGGATATTGATATTTCGCTTGTTCCTGCAGGGAAGAAGCATGTCTTAAGAAACATGCTAGAACTCTATTTTTATGATTGCTGCGAGTTTGATGACGAAGAAGACAGTCTGGAGTTAAACGAAGCCGGCCTATATGGGTACCGGTATCTAGATTATTATTGGAATGAAGATGACCGTTATCCATATATTGTAAAGGTCAACGGCAACCTCGCAGGTTTTTCATTAATTAGGACGCTAGGTCATGAGCCATTAACCTTTTCTATATCTGAATTTTTTGTCATGAAAAAATACAGGAACATAGGCATAGGGGCCGCTATGAGTACAAAAATGTTTGAGCTGCACAAAGGCAAATGGATAATAAATACACCCATCAAGAACATAACAGCTCAACATTTTTGGAGGAAGGCAGCAAAAAACGCCTCATTGGGCGTATATGACGAATATCTGATAGACAATGGCAGACGTATGGAGTGGGGATTTGATAATTCTGGCTGTTGCGGTATTAACGCAAAATAATTCGAAATTAGTCCCGCCTGTCGCCCGTTACTGGGGAAACGCGTGATACGTTCGCGATTTTCGGCTCGGGCGGGACTGTTTCACATTTATAGTCAGATCCATTAATTGTTTATTTTGATTATACTCATCGTACCCTGTGACCCGTTAAATTTCAAATGAGGCAGGGTTATATGGCCAGTATTGTATGGCTTTAACGCTATCGTTTCTGTAGTATTTGGCAATACCATTGTAATAAACGTTCCACTGGCGGTATTGCCATCATGCAGCACCATGCCTGTCATCATTGGGGTAGTGTCGGAGTAATAACGTATATCGGTCACGCCAACAGCGTGCAACACATCTACAGTCCATGTAACTAAAAACACACCCGGGTGCAATGTGATAGTCCCATCCATGTTATTAACAATAACACCATCATCTTTAAAAGTCCTGGTATGGAACGGGATTGGGGTACCTGCGCTAATTGTTGGCGTATCACCAGATACTTGTACATATCCAGACCAGAATGTTGTGCTGCACACACCAGACGGGCCTATTGGCCCCTGTGCACCTGTTGCACCTTGTATTCCTTGTGGCCCTTGTATCCCCTGTGGCCCTGTTGCACCAGTCTCGCCCTGTATTCCTTGTGGCCCTGTTGCACCTGCTATGCCCTGTGGCCCTTGTGGCCCCGCTGCGCCTGTCTCGCCTTGTATCCCTTGTGGACCTTGTGGACCTGTTGGCCCGACAATTTAAACACAACGCCTAATCATGGTACTCTGACTGTTGTTTGCAACATACTCGACAATACGCTTGTATTGGTCATCGAAGTTTAATTTAATTTCAACCGTGCCATTGTCATGTAACAATATGATGTCGATTAAATCAACCAGCAATTCACGGTTCAACTCCAATATACTCTTATGCTTTAAAAAGGTTTGAAAGTAAGAATTTTCGGC
>WQVY01000017.1 GCA_009785605.1 Defluviitaleaceae bacterium
CAGACAAAATAAAAACCGCCTAGAACCTTGATTCTAAGCGGTTTTCCCGATGGAGGTAAGGGGGTTCGAACCCCTGACCTCGTGAATGCCATTCACGCGCGCTCCCAACTGCGCCATACCCCCGGAAATGGCTGAAATCAGCCATTATATTAAGTTTTTACATTACTAACGTATCAATGAAACTCTCTTGAATGCCATTCAAGCGCGCTCCCAGCTGCGCCAATGCCCCTTGGGATATATTTCATTTTTTATTGCACTTTTTACTTTGCTCATGGGGTGTGTAACCGATTGGGTTGCGCTCCCAGCTGCGCCAATGCCCCAGATTAATACTTCTATTCAATTTTTGGTGTGCCATTCATGCGGTAGAACTAATTTTGAATGCCAGTCATCCGGCAGCACATTTTGGTGGGTATGTGACCGACCAGCTCGTCCTCCCAACTGCGCCACGCCCCCATATTTTCATTTACGGATAGCTATCACTTTTGCAGAATGCCATTCACTCTGTAAAAGAACGCCAGTCATATATGCACATACCACCGGGGCGCTAATCACCCAGCCAGTCCTCCCAGCCGCACCAACGCCCCGCAAGAAGTACTATAGCATATCCACTATACAATATGCAAGGTTTTACTCCTACAAAACTTCTCGCAAGAACATGCCGGTAAACGAATCTTCGCACATGGCTACTTCTTCTGGTGTGCCGCAGGCCACTATTTGCCCGCCTCCGCGCCCACCTTCGGGGCCAAGGTCAATAATATAGTCGGCGGTTTTTATCATATCCAGGTTATGCTCTATTACTACTACGGTGTTGCCCCAGTCTGTAAGTTTTTGTAAGATTTCTATTAGCCGGTGCACGTCGGCGGCGTGTAGGCCCGTGGTTGGTTCGTCTAGTACGTATAATGTCTTGCCTGTAGCGCGGCGGCTCAGTTCTGTTGCCAGTTTTACCCTCTGGGCCTCACCGCCAGATAAGGTAGTAGAAGATTGGCCAAGCTTGATGTAGCTTAGTCCTACATCAAGCAAGGTTTGTAGCTTGTCCCGTAGCTTTGGCAGGCTGCTAAAGAAATCCAGCGCGACTTCTACTGTCATATCTAGCACGTCTGATATGGATTTGCCTTTGTATTTGACCTCCAAGGTCTCGCGGTTATAGCGCTTGCCTTGACATACCTCGCAGGGGACATATACATCTGGCAAAAAGTGCATTTCTATTTTTATTATACCGTCTCCGCTACAGGCCTCGCATCGGCCACCTTTTATATTAAAGCTAAAGCGCCCTTTTTGGTAGCCGCGTACTTTTGCTTCAGGTACTTGTGCAAAAACATCGCGTACCAAGTCAAACAAGCCCGTGTATGTTGCTGGGTTGCTACGTGGGGTGCGCCCTATGGGGCTTTGGTCGATATTTATGATTTTATCTAGATATTCTAGGCCTGTTATATCCTTGTGGCGGCCGGGTTTTGTTTTGGCACGATTTAAGTCCCTGGCTAAGCGCTTATATAGCACTTCGTTTACAAGGGAGCTCTTTCCGCTGCCGCTTACCCCAGTCACACATGTGAAACTTCCTATGGGTACCGCAACATCAATGTCTTGTAGGTTGTTTTCTGACGCGCCATGTATGTGAATGCGGTTACCGTTTGACTTGCGGCGGGTGGCTGGGGTTTCAATTTTTAGCTTGCCGCTTAGATACATACCAGTAATTGATTTTTCGCATGTCATGATGTCTTTTATATGCCCCGCAAAAACTATTTCGCCGCCATGTACCCCTGCCCCAGGGCCTATGTCTACTATATAGTCCGATGCCCACATTGTATCGGTATCGTGCTCTACTACGATAAGTGTGTTTCCTATATCAGCCAAATGCCTTAAGGTCTTTAGCAAGCGGCCATTATCGCGCTGATGAAGGCCTATGCTGGGCTCATCTAGTATATATACCACGCCAACCAAGCCAGAGCCTATTTGGGTAGCCAAGCGGATACGCTGCGCCTCACCACCAGACAATGAACCTGACGCACGAGCCAATGTTAGATAATCCAGCCCAACATCCATAAGAAAGCCTGTGCGGGCGTGGATTTCTTTAAGTATTGGGCCTGCTATTATAAGCTGGGTGGACGTGAGTTTGAGATTGATAAAAAAGTCTTGCACGTCGCCTATAGTCATATCTGTAACTTGTGATATGTTTGTGTCACCTATGGTTATGGCCAGCACTTCTGGCTTTAGGCGCCGCCCTTTGCAACTGGGGCATGGTATGCTGGTCATGAAAGCTTCGTATTCCGACCGCATATAGTTGGATGATGTTTCCTTGTACCGCCGCCACTGGTTGTTTATTATGCCTTCGTGGGTGTAAGGGTACGAGCGTGGCTTGCCATCTTGGCCGGTGTATGAGATTTGGAGTTTCTGTTTTGTACCGTAAAGTATTATTTCTTTTACTGACGCTGGCAGTTCCTCATATGGTGTATTTAAATCAAAATTAAAAGCTTCGCTAAGGGCGCGCATTATCCCGCGTGAGCCGCTGCTTTCGTCACGTATAGCGTTCCAACCCGGGGCGGCTATTGCACCTTCGGCTATAGAAAGTAATGGGTTGGGGATTACCAGCTCTGGGTCGAAGATTAGCTTCATGCCAAGGCCGGCGCAATCTTGACACGCGCCAGAGGGATTGTTAAATGAGAACATCCTGGGCTCGACTTCAGACAGGCTAATACCGCAATCTGGGCAAGAAAAATTTTGGCTGAAGGGGATGTCTTCTGTTGCGGATTCGCCTTCTGGTTTAACAGATTGCACGTTTACCACCAGCAGCCCATTTGTTAGTTGCATCGCTGCTTCTATGGACTCGGATAGGCGTTTTTGGATGCCTTCACGCACAACCAAGCGGTCTATTACTATGTCTATGTCATGTTTCTTGTTTTTGTCTAGCTGGGCAGTCTCGCCTAGGTCGTAGATTATCCCGTCTATACGGGCGCGTACGTAGCCACTGCGGCGTGCGTCATCCAGTAGCTTTGTGTGCTCACCCTTGCGCCCGCGTACTACAGGCGAAAGTACTTGAAGCCGCGAACCTTCTGGTAAGGACAGAACCCTATCTACAATTTGGTCAACTGTTTGCCGTTCTACAACTTTGCCGCATAGGTGACAATGAGGTATCCCTACCCGTGCAAAAAGAAGGCGTAGATAGTCATATATTTCTGTAACCGTACCCACGGTAGAGCGCGGGTTTTGGCTTGTGGTTTTTTGGTCAATGGAAATGGCTGGGCTTAGGCCTTCTATAAAGTCCACATCTGGCTTTTCCATTTGCCCTAAGAATTGACGGGCATAGGCAGATAATGACTCTACATATCGCCGCTGCCCTTCGGCATAAATCGTGTCGAAGGCAAGCGAGGTCTTGCCAGAGCCGCTAAGGCCGGTAAAAACCACTAACTGGTTGCGCGGTATTTCTAAATCTATATTTTTTAGGTTGTTACCCCGTGCGCCTTTGATTACGATTTTGTCTATGTTCATGTGTGTCGGGTTCCCCTTTAGTGATAGGACTTTGTTTCTGGCGTTTTGTTCGATTATATTCTACAATAAACATCGGCGCAATGCAATGAACGTATTTTCTATGCCTACCCTGGCAGCACCAGCGACAATAATCCTATCAAAAACCCAAACAGTCCCCCCAGCATAACTATTAACTTCAGCTCCCGCCCTACTACAGACAGTATCACCCTTTCTGTATCTGCTATGTCCAGGCCGCTCATTTTTTGCTCTATCATATCTGCGATGGGCATATGGGTGGCAAGATATGTGGCCGCAACCTCCAGAACACAGCGTATTGCGGATGCATACGGCTCTTGCTGGAAGAGTATGTTTGCACCCTCACGTATGTGGAAGTCGCATATGCGCTCGCATATTTTTTTACGGTCAACTTCGTTAGTGCCTAACAGTGCGGGTAGTATTGCATTAGGGGATGGTACGGCATAGTCGTTCCGTTTCAAATCCATCCCGCCTATCGCCGAGAACCGCGTTGAAGCGTTCGCGGTTTCAGCTCTGCCGGGGTGGTTTTCAACAGCAACGACTTTAGTACCTGTAACCAAGCCATCTATGGCGTTCATAACAGCATCGCGTATAACATCTTGGTTTTCTGGATTTGCAAGGTATTCAAAAATCGCTTCCTTTATATTGCTGTAGATTTTGTTGCGGTTTACAAATATCCCTGCAAGCCGGCTTATGCTTTTTTCTGCAATTTGCGATGTTAGTTCTGACAGTTTATTGTCAAGTTCGGGGAAGCGCTCAGGGAAATTTATAATGCCGTCTATAGCTTTGGGCAGCAGTGCATCGGCGGCTTTTTTTACTGGGGTTGATATGATAGATTCTAGATAACTAACGGGGTCTTCTATGCCCAAGCCTTCCAAGCACTGGCCAACAGTACAATCAGGCAAAGGCCAAACAGACGGGTCCGCCAGCTTACTTGCAAGTATATCCGGGGTCAGTAAATGCAATCTAATTGCTTCGCCCAATTTCCTGGCAAGCCTGGTGCGTTCTTTGGGGATTAGGCCCGGCGTGAAGGGAAGGCGTATGCCAAACAGCCGCACTTCACTGTGGGGCCTAAACAGCATTTTTATTGCTATCCAGTTAGTGGACAAGGCTATTATCCCGCCCAAGATGGGTGGGAGTAGTAAATGTAAGATATTCATGACTCACTCTTTCTTTTATAAATGCGGTACGGTCATGCATGGTGATTTAGGCGAAGTCTAATATAAATTTACGAACGGTAATGACGATGGTTTATAGACGCTGTTAAATAGCACTCTTGGGTTTTGATACAGTTGGTAAAGGTTTTACCAGTTTTGATGATACCGATAAAGGTTTTTCTGGTCTAATGATACCGGCAAAAGCGGATTATAGTATAATCACCTAAGCCAAGAAAGCCTAAAGGGAGGAACAATCATAGAAAACCTAACAACACGCGCCGGCTTGCGCACAATAATAGAGCGCTACGGCATCCAAACACGCAAGAAACTAGGCCAGCACTTCCTGGTTGACACCCATGTTGTAGATAAAATAATTGCTGCCGCCAACTTATCAAAAGATGACTGTGTACTAGAAATAGGCCCTGGCCCCGGTGGGCTAACACAGGCACTGTCTGCCCATGCCGGGCATATAGTGGCTGTGGAGTTGGACAAGCAGCTAATCCCTGTACTAGAGGCACTGTTCCCCGGCCCCAATATCACCATAGTCCAAGGCGATATCCTCAAGCTTAGCTTGCCCGAAATCTTAGCCCCACATGCCCACTGCCCTATTAAGGTAGTGGCCAACCTGCCGTACTATATCACAACACCAGTAATATTATACCTGTTGGAGAGCGGCCTACCCTTTAAGTCCATAACGGTAATGGTGCAAAAGGAAGTGGCAAAGCGCATGGCTGCAAGCCCGGGTACAAAGGATTATGGCTCACTAACCCTGGCCATAGGATATTATGCCGATGTAGAGCTGGTGGCCAATGTCCCGGTCAACTGCTTTATGCCGCGCCCGGCGGTAGATTCTGCCGTTGTGCACATTAGCTTACGCCCCACTCCACCCGTGTCAACAGACAAAGCCCTACTGTTTAAAATAATCCACGCCGCGTTTAACCAGCGGCGCAAAACACTGGTCAATGCCCTTAGTGCAGGGCTTGATATGGACAAGGCCCATATAACGGAAATATTAATTAATTGCGGCCTCAAACCAGACGTACGCGGCGAGACTTTGGACATGGCCGCCTTTGCACAAATAGCTGAGATGATATTCTAGACACGCCCACAAACAACCTTGCATATCCTATATCAAAGCAGTATAGGATTTGAAAAGCAAGGAGGATAGCGATGGACGAAATGTATATCCTGCACGAGTTGCACGGAGACAGTTTCCATGAAACCGAAGCGTCGCAAGAACCAGAAGCCTGGCAAGAACCATTGCCAGAAACGGTACCCGAACCAACCCCCGAATCCACACATGACCCACAGGTAGACCCCATACCCATAACGGAGAGCAACCTGGTATTTGTACCAATAGAAGAACCCAGCACAAACTGGGAGATGGAACTAGCACAAGCCTATGTGCGTGCCCAGCCGCTAGAAGGCGTGTTCTCTCCCGAAGAAGGCCTACGCATGGGGACAGCATTCCCCAACTTATCGCAGCCATATGAATCAAATTGGCCAAAAGCCAGTGACAACGAAATAAATCAAAATTGCTTTAGGAGGTAGCCGTGGAAAGAGACGCATTGTTACGCGAGATAACCATTTTGGACTTCATGGCCCTAGACTTGCATCTTTTTCTAAACACTAACCCCGACGACTGCGAAGCGCTGGAAATGTACAACGATTGCATAACCCGCAGCTGTGAACTACGCCAAAAATACGAAGCAGACTATGGCCCCATGACTGCATTCCGTTCCCATGGTCAGCCAGGCTGGGCCTGGATTAACGAACCATGGCCATGGGAAGAAAAATTCAATTTCGAAATATCCGAAACACTGTAGGGGGGACCAGATGAAAATGGCGTTGCCGTTTTTGTCTGGCTTTGTGCAAATCCCAGAATGGAGATTGTCATGTGGATATATGAAAAGAAGCTGGAGTACCCGGTCAAAATCAAAAGAACCAACCCTAAGTTGGCTAAAATAATAATTGCGCAATACGGAGGCCCAGACGGCGAACTGGGCGCAGCACTAAGATACCTAAGCCAGCGCTTTACAATGGTGACACCTCAGGCCATAGCAACATTAAACGATATAGGCACCGAGGAGTTAGCACACCTAGAAATGATAGGCACAATATGCCACCAGCTAATAGACAAAGCCACCCCAGAACAAATGCGCGAGGCTGGCATGGATGCAGAATATGTAAATCATGGGCTGGGAATCCACCCATCTGGTGCTGGCGGCGCACCATGGACCGCAGCCTATATACAGTCCAAAGGCGACCCGATAACGGACTTATACGAAAATCTTGCCGCAGAACAGAAAGCCCGCAGCACGTACGAATACCTGCTAGACTTGATAGATGACCCAGATGTTGCCGACCCTATAAGGTTTTTACGTGAGCGGGAGGTTGTGCATTTTCAGAGGTTTGGGGAGAGCTTGAATATCGTGCGGGATTATCTTGGTAGTAAGCGGATGTTCTACGGGAAATAGCAGTAAAATCTGCAACAGAAAACAGCCGTTGGAGAGTGTGTCACCAACGGCTGTTTTTGTTGTTATTTTAGTGCCAGACTAGTCATCAGACACATTAGTAATCCCTTTGCTCGTCACAACAAGCGCATCAGTGGATGTAGTCTCACCAAATCGCCAATTTTCGCTATGTCCAGAGCCATCAGCAAAGAACTCAAGTGCAAAGTCATTTTCAAATCCAATGGTCAAATCACCAAATCTGCCCACTCTTACGTATTTTACAATATAATCGCTAAAATCACCTCGAAAGTGTTTGTGAAGCAAATCATCGAAAAGCGTGTTGCCATGGGTTTGCCAGTCGAAGTTACTTTCATTAAAGCCTTCTTTGATAGCTAGATTTCTAATTTCTTATTGCTCCTTACCGGCGGTGGCGGAAACATAGCACAGATGTTGATATTTGCTGCTTCTG
Organism: Defluviitaleaceae bacterium; assembly: GCA_009785605.1. Lineage (GTDB taxonomy): Bacteria > Bacillota > Clostridia > Lachnospirales > WQUN01 > WRAN01. The sequence goes on from WQVY01000017.1 coordinate 7,578, forward strand.
GTACAATGCTTGCAAGCCTGGCAATAATAATGCTTATAGTCAATAATAAAATACGTAAGCGTAAAAATACTGAAGCATAACAAAATCAAATTATATAATTGAACATCGATATCATCAAAAGAAGCCTCCGGAGTTACGGATGGCTTCTTTTTGGTTAGAATCAAAGTAGAGAAATCCATTGCTAAGACACCGTTGCTGTGATACCATCATAAAAAATGCCAGTTGTGAAAGGTTGTTTTATATGGCACTATTTAAAGAAAAACAAAAACGCGTTGAGTTGACTGATGGGCTACGTGCCGCGATAAAAACTTTCCAGCCCGAGCCATTGGATGAAGATAACTTTGATGCCTTTTACAATGCCAATACCATGGTTATACGTACAGGCAACGAATATATCACCCCCCTGGGAGATATTTTCGACGACTGTACAACACCTTTAAACAGAAATGCACATTTGCTGTCAGGCCACAGGGGGTGTGGGAAAAGTACAGAGCTTTATTCTCTGAAGCTGCGGCTTGAAGAAGAAGGTCACCCCGTTTGTATGATTGATTGTCAATCTGAAATGAATTTGAATTTGGCTGACTGTTGGGACATTATGCTTTTTATCACAGAAGGCTTATGCCGCATTGCTGATATATATAACATTGAGCTTGATCAAGGTCTGGTTAGTGACATATACAACTACATCCTACAAGATAGTGAAATTACAAGTGAGTTTACAGATTCTAGGGATATTAATGTTGGGCTAACCTTAAACTTGATTGCTTCCATCAAAGGAGGCTTGCAAATGGGTGATACCCAGCGTACTACATTAAAAACAAAGATGGAGAAACGAGGCGCCGATTGGAAGCGCTATGTTAATGAAATTTCTGATGTCATTACTGAAGCTATGCAAGGCCGCCAGCCAATTTTGATTTTTGAAGATATGGATAAAATCCAACCTTTCCATAGGGCTTTGGATATTTTTATGTATGATACCCTGGCCAAAATGCCGTTTCCTATAATATATACCTTTCCCATTGCTGAAATATATAGCTCTAAATTTGCAGCCCTTAAAGGTTTATATAAAACTCATGTGTTGCCTATGATTAAAGTCCACAATGCAGATAAATCTGAACACACAGCCGGAATAGCAGTCATAGAGGAAATTGTGGGAAAGAGAGCTGACATAGGATTTTTTGACGAAAATGCACTGCGGTTATTGGTAGAGCAGACAGGTGGAGCATTGCGCCACCTGTTTGAGTGTATCCTTACGGCCTGCCGTATAGCAATAAGACGAGGTAGCGAAAAAATTGAGATAGATGATGCCAAAATAGCCCTTGAGCGATTGACAAGTGAGCTTACTAGGTCGATATCCATAGCCGACAATGAAGTACTTACTAACATTTACAATAGCATCAACCATAGAAAGCAATTAGAGGACACGACCACTGTACTAGAGCATATGCACAGCTTGGTTGTACTAGAATACCAAAATGGAGAACGTTGGCATGATTTGCACCCGTTGGTTGTTGCTTTTTTAAAGGATAGAGGTATCTTTGATGTCCCAAAAAAAGATTGATAACACAGAAGCTTTTTTTGCGCTAAGCTGGATAATAAGTGATGCCGATAAAGGGCTTTATATTGTAGTAGCGCCTTCTCATATGCAAAAAGATATAGCAATACGCTATAAAACTCAAAGGGTTGGTGTGTATGACTTTGCTCAGGTTGACGGCTATTCCTATACCAATATAAATGCCTGGGTGGATTCGCGGCCAGAAGGTACAGATATTTTGTTTTTACTAAACATGCAAGTTGCCCTGTGTGACAAGGAAGCCATGGCTGCATTTAATATGAGCCGGGATTTGCTTGCAAAAAAGAAAAAAATCTGGATTTTCTTTATGGACAAAGACTTGGAATATCAAATATCCACCTTTGCCTATGATGTTTATGCTTATGTAAGGCAGAAGATTTATTTTGAAGCAGAGCTGGACGAAGATTTTGATGGAAAGCAGATTCTTGAATTTGATGGCCGCCACAATGTACTACAGATTCAAGAGACATTGACGCGAAGTATGGATTTGGAAGGCCGCTATATGTCTCTACCAATTGAGGGAACCGCTACAAACCAGTTGCTTTCGGCGGCAATGGCGCTTACGAATATAGCTGTGCTTTATAATGACTGTGCTGAGTATGATAACGCATTAATATTACTAATGAAGGTAAAAGAAATCCGTGAGCAGGTACTAAAAATAGACCACCCCGATATTGCCGGGACATACAATACTATTGCTGTTATATATAGTCGTAAAGGTGAATACCACAAGGCTTTAAAGTGGCATCAACAGGCTTTAGACATTACTAAAAAGATGTTAGGTAAAGAGCATCCTACTACGGCTACAATATATCATAACATTGCGAGAGTATACGTGATGCAAGGTGATTATGATAAGGCTCACGAGTTGCTACAGGAAGCGTTGGATATTTCTATAAAAATGCGTGGCAAAGATCATCCAAACACTGCTTTTATATACAGTGGCATAGCATCTGTATACACTAGGCAAAAAGATTACAAAAAAGCTCTAGAGTTATATCAACAAACGCTGGATATCCGCGAACAAATGCTAGGCAAAGACCACCCACTTACAGCAGTGACATATAATGACATTGCAATAGTATATGAAAGTCAAGAAAATTACAGTAAGGCCCTAGAATTATATCAAAAAGCGTTGGATGTCTACAATAATACGCTAGGCCAAGAGCATCCATACGCAGCCACCACCTACTCTAACATTGCGAGTGTGTATCACAATCGAGGTGACTATAACAAAGCTCTCGAGTTTTATCAAAAAGCTTATACTATACGTCTTCGCAAGCTAGGCGAAAACCATCCTTCTACAAAAGTTATTGAAGATAGCATACAACGAGTAACTGCTCTAATATCAAAAAACCAAAACCCCAATTGATTCAAGTCATTAGCACACTGTCATGAGTATCATAACATCACCATACAACCAGCCGCCAAACGGGTACAATAGCCCACAAGGCGGCTGTTTTGCTAATATTTATTGTTATGATACAACCGTAATAATAAACCCAGCAATTTGACATAAGAAGACATTTAAAGTACATTTTATGCGAAGATACCATAGCGAAAGGATGACCACTATGGCAGAGAGCAAGCGCCGTTTGTACAAGGTTTTATTTATTGCTATCACTATTGTGGTTGTTGCATTGCTTGCTGTGGTCGTATTTGTGGATGCGCGTAATGAGACACCACATGAGTTAGATTGTTGTTACATAAATGTTGGTTATTTTGCTGTGGATGAGGCACTTGGGGGTTATTATGGTGTTGCATATGCCCCTATGTACTATCTACCATATGAAGGGGATGCCAACTGCTGCGCTCCTTCTTGTTGCACTTTTTCTAGTGATTTGTCATGCTGTACATATACGCTTGCATCGCTGTATTATGCACATGGTTGTCAAATATTTGCGGAGTTCTTGGGTGTTAGTAAGGATGCCTCACAAACTCTCAAAGACTATATATCATGTATTTACAAACCTCCTAAAATTGTAAACGCATAAGAAATCATAACCATGCTTAGATGGCATGGTATTAATTTGTGTGTTTGCAACTATTTAGGAGGTTTTTTGTGAAAAATAATTCTTTGGCTTCTACGGTTGTTGGATGTATTTTTGTTGCCCTTGGCCTGGTGGTTTTAATAGGGTTGTTTACATTTGCGGTGCCGTGTACACGTTTGCTTGATAGTGGTGTCGCGACACGGTGTTTTTCTAATGCACTGGTGGCACGTGGTTTTGCTGTTATTGTTATGGTACTTGGTGTTCTTATTATTGTATTTCGCAACTCTGAGCAATGGTTGAAAGGCTTGAGCATAATAGTTTTCTTTATTGGCCTTGTCCTGGTTGTGGGTGCTGTGGCTACAGATATGTGCAATGTACGCACACATACGTTATCTGTTGGCGAAACACCAACTCAAGACAACCGTCACATGCATAGGGGTGTACTGGAAACAGACGAGAATGTGTATGTAGTGTGGACTAATTTTGACTGCAACACCGGGCCGTTTGTACCTTTTGTGGCGTATATGGGTGCTGTTATTTCTGTTGTGTCTGCATTGTTTGCGTTTTTTGTTAATACTACTGTGCTAAGTGTTAAGCCGTCTTTCAAGACTATAGGCAGTGGGTTTGTTGCTTTGGGTGCGCTTACAATACTTGGGTTGGCTACATTTGCTGCACCTTGCCATGACTTGGCTGGGGCTACGTTGTTGCCTATGTTTATGCGCTGCTATGATGTGGCAATACACGTCCGTGGTATGGCCGCTGTGGCTGTTGTGGCTGGGGTGCTTATGATTTTATATTCTGGCGCAGTTGCTTTCCACAAGGGGCTTAATGTATCAGTGATGCTGCTTAGTGTATTAATGATTATAACCCCACTTATAACAGAAACTTGCGGGGCATTAACAATGGTATGTAATACAGGGCTACTTACCCCATTTGTAACGGTTATGGGTATCCTTATGCTGGTTGCATCGGCTATAATACATTTGTATTATTAAAAACGAAAGATGGTGATGAGGATTAATAATCATAAAGACACTGCAAATAAACCACTCACAACTCTTAGGATTGCTTTTAACAACCTGTGCGGCAAGCCTGGGAGGGCGGTAGCTCTTGTTACTATTGTTGCGATTATGGCCTTTGTCTTGTTTGGGGGGGCGATACTTTCCCGCGGGCTAGACAATGGGATGCGGAGCCTGGAGGCACGCCTTGGCGCAGATATAATTATTGTGCCCCAAGACAGCGAAGACGACTACGAAAGTCTTATTGTTGACGGCGAACCCACTGGTTTTTACCTTGATATGAGTGTTAAGGACTATATTTCTCAAATGGAGGGAGTTGGGCAAGTCACGAGCCAGTTTTTCTTGGCAACGCTTGGGGGTGGGTCTTGCTGTACAGCTTCAGCGCAGGTTATTGGCATCGACTACGAGACGGACTTTGTAATAATGCCGTGGGTTTCGCAGTTACTCAACCGCAACATTGGCGATGGTGAAGTTATTGTTGGCAGCGGTGTTAGTATAAATTACGATAATACTATATTGCTTTTTGATGTACTGTACCCTGTTGCGGCAAGGCTGGAGCATTCGTCTACAGGTATGGACAATACAATTTATGTAAGTATAAATACCATGCGAGACATGGCAAGGGATGCGCAAGCCCTTGGCGGCTTCCCTTATGATGTGGATATAGACAGGTCTGTATCTGCGATACTTGTGGATGTAGCACCTGGCTATGAGATAAACCTGGTTGCGCGGGTTATGCGATGGGATATACCTGGTATTTCGGTGGTCGAAAGTTATGGTATTTATACAAATGTCGCGTCGGGATTGCGCTTTATTACTGGGGTTATTGGTACTATATCTGTTGTGCTTGGCGTTACGGTTATTGTTGTCTTGTTTGTGCTTTTCTCCCTTACTATAAGCGGAAGGAAGAAAGAGTTTGCGATACTGCGCATCTTGGGTGCAACCCGCACAAAGTTGGCCGGCATAGTATTAACAGAGGCGCTTGACCTTAGCCTTCTGGGCGCGTTTTTGGGCTGTGCCCTTTCTGTGCTTGTGGTATTCCCCTTTGGGCGACATATTGGTATGCAGATGGGTATGCCGCTTTTGCTGCCCGGTGTTGGTGACTCTTTGAGGCTTCTTGCCATTGCTTTGGCTGTGTCTGTTGCGGTTGGGCCCATATCCTCGGCTTATTCTGCATACAAGATAAGCCGCGCAGAAACTTATGCAACAATGAGAGAAGGCGAATAGTAAAGCCTTGGGATGGAGACTAACGTGAAAATAGAAATAAAAAGCTTAGTAAAAGAATACAAGCAGGGCGACCAAACAATATCAGCGCTAAAAAAGGTTAACCTTACAATAACCAGCGGTGAGTTTTATAGTATCACTGGGCGCTCTGGCAGTGGGAAAACCACGCTTTTAAATATTGTTGCGGGGCTTACCACCCCCACGTCTGGTAATGTGCTTTTGGATGGGAAAGACATATTTACCCTTTCGGACTCGGCCCTTTCTTTGTACAGGAATGCCACAATTGGCTGTGTTATGCAGCAGCATAGCGTACTTGCAAACCTGACAGTGCTGGACAATGTGCGGCTGCCCTTTCACTTAGCAAAGCGTGAAGGCGACTCTGCCAAGGAAGCATACAGACTGCTATCACTTATGGGTATAGAAGACTTGGCCAAGCGAATGCCAAAGCGCCTTTCGGGCGGGCAAATTAAGCGTGTTGTTATAGCGCGGGCATTGATAAACAAGCCCATGCTACTGCTGGCCGACGAGCCCACAGGCGACCTAGACTCGCATACAACAAAAGAAATCATGCAAACCCTAAAAACCGTGGCAAGTGAAGGGACAGCAATATTAATGGTGACCCACGACCACGACGCTAACGAATACGCAAGCACCCACTTTAGCATGAATGATGGGGCACTTAAACGGCTTAGCTAGGCCTCTTAATTGAACTTCGTAATTATGCCTCTTGGTTCCATACTTTTTCGAACCAGTCGTTACTTTCGGGCAGGGGCCTTACGGGCTCGTAATATGAGCTGCTGCCGGATGTTGTTATTACTTTGTCAAACTTCATATCTGACTTGGGGGGGGCGCTGTTTACTAGTGCCCCCCCGTGGCTTCCGCATGTTTCTGCGGACAATATCATGGCAGATAGCATAGCAACCCTGGTTAGTAACTGGTCATAGCTTTTGTATAGGTATGGCAGTTGTGAGTCATCGGATATTGTGTTGTCTTGAAAGAAATGTGTTGTGTGAGTACATAAATCGTCGTAGAGTTTGCGCATCTTGGATATGTCGCGGTTGTAGGCCGCGTAGTGGCTCATGGCCTCTTGTATAGCGGCTTGGTTGGCTTGCGCGGTTGGGATATGTGAGTAGGTGACTGCGGGTTGCGGCAATTTTTCGGCAACATCATATGCGGGTGAGTTGCTTCCTTGTTTACTATTTGCTGCTATATGCTCTGCAGCGCGCATAGAGCCTACTTGTGTAGAATTGAGTGCGCTGCCGCCTGGGCGGTATACGCCAAATGTCCCGGCGGCTTCGCCAGCTACATATAGGCCTTTTATACTGCTTTCCCAGTTGGTGTCTACGGCTATACCGCCGTTGCAGTGCTGTGCACACACGGCAATTTTTAACGGCTCGTGATATAGGTCTATGCCGTTATCCTTGTATAGTTGGATTGCTTTTGGGTTCATCTTGGCAAGCCTTTCGATGGGGGTGCCAAATAAGGCTTCCGATTTTGCTAGGTAGTCATATGCCTCTGCAGACAAATCATTAAAGCTTAGGCCTGTAGGGTTGCGACGGAAGTCCATGTACACTGTCCGGCCTTTTTCTTTTATTTCTGCTGCTACCAGTAGGTCTATTTGTGATGAGCCGTTAATTTTTTGGGTGTCAAAGGGCCATTGGTACCCTTTCAAAAATACGCGATTAAGCGCATCTGGTGTACCCAAATGCTCTTGCAGAAATTCGTATTCGTTACCAGCATCATCAACAGAGATATAGCGGGGTAAGACTTGCTGATACGTGCCAGAAACATTCCATCTAAAGTCCGTACTGGCTAGGCCATATTGCCACTGGTGTAGGTTGCAAGCTGCTGCGCCTGCTGCAATTGCGAGCCCTGTACCGCCGGTCTGGCTTATGGGGAATACCGTGTCTGCATAAACCCCGGCCGGGCCGCCGGTTGCCAATATTATATGTTGTGCGTACAACTCACAAAGCCCCTGCTTGGGGTTGTAGTACACAAGCCCGTAAATTTTATTCTCCTTAACCAATAGCTTAACCACAGTGCAATCATCCAATATGGGGATAGCTTTAGCTTTGACGGAGCGCTCCAACGCCTCTGTCATCAGCTTGGAGGTCAAGGGGCCGCAGGACGTTGCGCGCTGGCGCGGGTCATGGTCTGTCTTGTAGCCTACGAATGCGCCGTAGCGGTTGGTTGGGAAGGGCAGCCCTAGGTTAACCAATTTCATGAAGGATTTAACAGAACACGCCGCTTCTACCATTGCCGTATCGCCGTGCACACTGCCGCCTTCGTATAGGGTGGTGGCCATCTCGTGTACACTGTCTGGCTCGTTGCCGGCTATGGTTAGCTTGTAGTATGTCTGCTTATCGCTGCCGGTGTTGCGGGAGGTGCCTTTGTTTATGCCTTCTGTGACAATGGCTATGTCTGTTGTACCCAGGTCATGCAGCCAATCTGCGGCGTTGTACCCGGCGCATCCGCTTCCTATTATTATTGTGTTGTATGTGTTTTTATTGTTGTTTGCCATTTATAGCCTCCGGATATGGAACCCACCGTCTATGTTAAAGACCTGCCCTGTTGCAAAATCGTAATGGCCGCCGGTTATTCCTAGTACTGCGTCGGCTACGTCTTGTGGGGTGCCCATGCGTTTTGTTGGGGTTAGCCCTTCTTCTATGAGCTTTGTGTATTTGTCTTTTACTTTTTCGGTCATGTCTGTGAGTATTATTCCTGGCCTTATTTCGTACACACCTATGCCGTACTCTGCCAGCCTGTCTGCAAATAGTTTTGTTACCATGCTTATCCCAGCCTTGGATATACAATACTCGCCACGGTTTACAGATGACGTATAGCTGGAAATTGACGCTATATTTATTATGCGGCAGGGGTGACCCTTTGGCTGGCTTATCATGTGGCGGGCAAAAAGCTGGCACATAAAAAACGTCGCTTCCAGGTTGATGCGAAGCACCCTTTGGAAGCTTTCATCTGTGGTTTCTAGTATATCTAGCCTGGTGGCCGGGGCTACACCAGCGTTGTTTACCAACAAGTCTACCCGGCCATACATAGCAATGGTGTCTGCCAGCAATTGCTCGCGGTCATTTGTCTTAGAAATATCATAAGATGGCTGCGACGAACGGGCGGCGCGTACAACGTTGTACCCGGCTTGTTGTAAACTGTCCGCTATGGCTAGGCCTATACCCCTGGTTGCGCCTGTTACTACGGCTGTTGGTTTGGTTTGTGGCTGCATGATCTTTCCCCTTCTAATTTGCTGTGCAGTGCTGTTTAAACAACTGGTTGTACACATCGTCACGTATGGCACAGCCTGTAGATTGCCCTGCACGCATCAGCTTTGTACACCCGGCACAGCATAGGCAGGTTTGTTTTTTATCAAAATTACCGGCCAATATATCACGCGCAAAATTGGGATAGGCAAAGCTCATCCGGCCCCAGCCAACTATCTTGCATACACCAGTTTCTACATAGCCAGCGGCAAGCTCGCCAGAGCGCTCTTTTAAGAAACTCACGCCAGAGCCTACTACGGCCATATCTGGGAACGCAATTTGTATATCTCTGGTGAGGTTGCACATGCGCTCTACCCCTTGTATGTCGCCGGGCCGGTTAACGTGGGAGTTTTGGTAGGGGTTGCCCATTGTAATGTTTAGCAACTCCGGCTTTATGATTTCTAGCAGGCGTATTGTTTCGGATAAGTCTGGCTCTATATCGCGGCCCTGGGTAACACCAAAACCATATGGGTATGGGTATGCGTCATATATATTCATGCGTGAGGTGACCATAAAACTTTTGTTAACAACGGCGCGCACCGCATCAAATGTGTTGCGCATAAAACGTGTACGGTTTTCGAAATCGCCGCCGTATAGCCCTGGGCGTGTGTGTGATGCCAAAAGCTCACTCACTAGGTAGCCGTGGCAAGCTTTTATGTCAACCCCATCGAACCCAGCTTGCTGGGTCAAAACCGAAGCTGATGCAAAATCTTCTTCCAGGGCTTTTAGCTCATCGTCAGAGATAATACACTCAGCCGGGAGGGCCGTATCCCCTTCAAATATGGGGTTGTTGCGGGCTATTACCGGGATACGCTCCGTCCCGTGGGGCTTGCTGTATCGCCCTGCGTGGGTGGCTTGCAATATAAGTACCGGGTTTATGCCGCATTCTTTAAGCGCTGTCTCTCTTATTTCTGATACCAGCCGCGCGTAGGTATCTACGTTGTTTTTGTTAATGTACATGTGCCAAGGGTTGGCGCGGCCTTCGTTGACAACAGCCACGGCTTCTATCCAGATAAGCCCTGCACCACCGGCAGCATAGCGGCGGTAACGGCGGAAGGACAACTCGCCTGGGGTGCCGTCTGTCGTGCTGTCGCATCCTTCCATGGGCTGGATGGCCAACCTATTGGGGAAGGTATGCGCGCCTACAGTCAGTGGTTGGGCCAGTATGCCGGTGTTTGAACTAAATGGTAGTGGTTTTGACATAATGATTCTCCTCGTTTGTAATTTGTATAGAGATTAACATTTGTAAGGATGTTTAACAATAATACAGCGCCTCACTTTCGGTTTTGATACAAATGATAAAGGCGGTCACGTCCCAATATCTGATATATATACACCCAAAACCCCATCGTCCAGCGCTATTTCCTTATGCATAACAGTCTTAGGCGCGGGCGCAGATATGCATTTTATTACAGACAGGGTTTCGCGCTCTATATCCTTGGCATACGTAGCCAAAACAGCTTGTATTGTCTCGGACTTGCTTTCAAAAGAAAGCGCTACTCTGTCTGATATTACAAAGCCAGCTTCTTTGCGCAGTAGTTGGCAGTGGCGTAGTATTTCCCTGTATAGCCCCTCTGCTTTGAGTGCGTGGGTTATTTCTGTATTAATTGCCACTGGCACACCACTTGCTAGCCTTGCGATGTTCTTCTTATCCTTTTTGGATATTACAAAACAATCGGCAGGTATTTCACTGCTGTACCCGTCTATTAACACTGGTTGTGCATGCTTTATCGCTTGTATAATATTGTCGTTTTCGGTAGGTGTTAGGTCATCGCATAAGGCCTTAACTTTGTTTAGGTCACTCTTTAACACCCGGCCGGCCACCTGAAAGTTAAGCGCTACATATTCGTGGCTTAGATTATCAAAGTCACTTAGATATACAATTTCTTTGATATTTGTCTCGCTGCGTATGACTGGTTCGTATGCAGACAGTGCTTCACATGATTTTTCCAGGTACAAGATAGACAGTGGTTGTTTGATTTTTAAATTGTTTTCGTTGCGCAGTTTTAGTGCCAGTGCGATATCTGACCTTACTTTTTCTACATCACTAAGCACCGGCATGTCATAACTGCGCACACATGGGAAGCTTGAAAGGTGTATAGATTCTTCTGCTACCGGCTCGTACACGCGCACCATGCTTTGCCATATATGCTCTGTCATAAAGGGGATAATTGGTGCCATGATTTGCGCAATTTCTTTTATAGCGCTGTACAATGTGTTGTACGCACTCTGCTTGTCGGCATCACTGCCTTCTTTCCAAAACCGCTTGCGGTTGATGCGGACATACCAGTTAGAAACATCATCTACACATGTTTCAAACTCACGCACAACTTCCGGTGTGCTGTAGTTTTCATATCCTTTAACGGCCTTGCTTACAAAAGCCGATACACGGCTTGCCAGCCATTTGTCTGACAAGTTGCTTTCAGCGCTGTTGTAGCAGTTTACGTTTATTTCGGGCCTATCTATTTCTGCATATGTCATAAAAAAGGTATAAATATTCCAAAAACCCAGCAGCTTGCGCCGCGCATCTTCGCCAAGGTTAAAACCAAAACGGACATCGTTTACCATAGATGCACTGGCAAACAGGTAGCGCACCGCATCAGCACCTATTTTGTCGGCAGCTTCTTCGAAGCGTATCATATTACCGGTTTTAGAAAACTTGGTGCCGTCTTCTGCAAGTACCCAGTTGTTGGTTTGTACAAACTGATATGGGGCTTTTCCTGTTAATGTCACACTCATAAACAGTTGGGAATAAAACCATAACCGCACTTGCTCTTGCATTTCTATGACCCATTCGGCAGGGAAATTTTGCTCCCACTGCTTCATGTCCGTAAAATAGCCAAGGGTAGAATACGGTACTATCCCTGCGTCCAGCCACACATCCCCTACTTCGGGTATCCGGGAAACGGTACTGCCGCATATAGTGCAAGTGATTGTTACCTCGTCTATCCATGGGCGGTGCAGCTCTGGCAGGCTGTTTGCGGCGGTGCCGGCCATGGCTACCAGCTCGTCTTTTGAGCCAATAACTGTCAGGTGCTCACACGATTCGCATGGGTAAAAAGGTAGTGGCAACCCGTAAAAGCGCTTGCGTGATATATTCCAATCCCCCATGTTATTTAGCCAGTCTAGCATACGCTTTCCTATAAATGACGGCTCCCACCTTACTGTGTTAGCGGCCTGTATTAGCTGTGGCTTTATTTCTTTGGTTTTTATATACCACTCGCGCACAAGGCGGAACAGTACCTCCGTCTTACAGCGCCAGCACACGGGGTAGCTATGCGTATACTCGTGTGTCTTGTACAGCTTGCCCTGCTCGTGCAGCTTGGTAAAGATAAGGCTCGCGGCCTGGGATGCCGTTTGCCCTTCAAGAAAACCATAACCTTGCACAAATACCCCAGATTCATCTATAGGGCATATTTCAGCAATCGAGAATTTCTTGCCAAGCTCGTAATCCTCTGCACCGCAGCCAGGTGCGATGTGCACAATCCCGCTGCCTTCATCTGCACCTACATCGTCCCAGGGGATAACTGTATGGGTTACCTCTTGCTGCGCTGCAAGCCATGGGAAAAATGCTTCATATTCTAGACCCACTAGCTCGTCACCTTTTAGTATGCGCAGTACTTGCTTGTCGCCTTCTACATGTTTTATTGCGTTTTTTGCCATTACTATGGGCCTTTGTAAGCCTTCGCATTGTACAAGAGCGTAATCAAGCTCGGGGTTAACAGCCAGTGCCATGTTGGCAGACAGCGTCCATGGCGTTGTGGTCCAGACCAGCATATCAAAGTCGGCATTTTTCATATTGGCTATTGCAAAGACGGCGGTATGGGTTATTTCTTTATAAGAGCCAGACATCTCATGCTCTGACAATGATGTCCCGCAGCGGGGGCACCATGGCATTGGCTTGTATGCTTTGGTTATCCAGCCGTTGGTATGGCAAATTTTTAGGAAATGCCAGATGGCAGTGATATTTTCGTCTGTGTGGGTATAGTACGAGTTTTCCCAGTCCATCCACTGCCCCAGACGCTTGGACTGCTGGGTAATGACGGCAGAAAAGCGCTGTATACGCTCTACACATTTGCGTGTAAAATTGCCCATCCCGTAGGCTTCTATGTCTTTTTTGTCTTTAAAGCCCAGTTCTTTTTCGACTTCTACCTCTACCCATAGCCCTTGGGCATCGAAGCCGTTTTTATAGTGGCAGGAGTAACCGTTCATGGCTTTGTATCGTATAAAAATGTCTTTTGTACTTCTGCCCCAGGCATGGTGTATCCCCATGGGGTTGTTTGCGGTTATTGGCCCATCCAGGAAGCGGAATCTTTTGCCTTGAGCGTTTTTGTTGCGTAGCTTGTCAAAGTGGTTGCCCTCGTCCCATAGGGACAGGATGTTTTGCTCCATTTTTATGAAGTCTGGTTTTGTGTTTGTTGGCATGGTTATTAGTCCTTTCAGGGGATATATTTGACTTTTTGTATTGGGACAAATAAAAAAGCCTCCGCCCCAAAGCAAAATAATTTCGCATTGGGACGAAAGCTATGCTTTCGCTGTACCACCCATTTTACGCCATACAAGCATATGCGTCCCCTGTTACGGGGGGAAGCCGTTGCGGCCTACTCGTTTACAAACTTTGGGCGCACCGCTCGGGAGTGATTTTCGGCTGTAGCTTACTTGTACCGGGTTTGCACTGTCTCCGGCTCACTGTGACTTTTGGCTAAAGCTTACTCTCTCCGTCTTTGCGTTTATGTTATTGTAGCAAAGGTAGGTTGTGTAATCAAGTAGCACTGTTGTTAAAGAGCTTGTGAATCAAGTCCTGTGAGAATGTCACCAAATCCAAGAAACATCATATTTTTGAATGCTTTCGTCTGCTGTGATAATTGTCATGCCCTCGGCAATAGCTGTTGAGATGAGAATGCGGTCAAAGGGGTCACGGTGGAGTAATGGTAGCTTTTCTACTGTTGCAATATGCGCTTCATTTACATGAAGTATCTCAACGCCAAACTGGCGTAATTTTTCAATGAAAAATTTAGAGCCGCCTTCAAAGCTCAATTTTCCGACACTAATCTTAATGGCAATCTCCCACGCAGAAGCAAGGCTCACCCATATCTGCAAGGATGTATCACCTAAAATTGATTTGGCATTTTCGGATAACTTTACATCGTCGTCAAGTGCCCATTTTGCAACATGCGTATCAAGCAAATATTTCATTACATATACTCCTCAAAATCCTCTAAGGGTTTAAACCAATCATGGTCATCTGCCTCTTTAATTTTCCCTTTCATACAACCCAATTCAAAAGTCGGTCTAATGGCATTATTTTTCACCGGTTCAACAAAAGTGATAATTACCTCGTACTGTTCTTTAATAGGAATAGGTTGCTTCGGCTTAAAACTTACGCCATCATACAATGCTTTTACAGCATACATATTATTCCTCCTTCATATTTAAAATGCAAATTGATAGGGCCGGTATAATTTAAAGTTCATTAGACTCCTTTAAAAATCTACGAGACATATTATATCATAAACATTACGATACTCATTAAATAATTCTTCGCAAACCACTTGGTAGCGGTTTAATCAAGCACCCTATTCCGGTTTTGATACTAATGATAAAGGTTTTATTTTGTGACTAAACTGTCACACAACCCACACAATCCAGTCACCAAGGAGTCACATACGCACGCTATACTACCCACATAAACCCGAGAGGAGCACATCATGAGCATAATCCAAGTAAAACAACTAACAAAAATTTACGGCAAAGGCGATAACCAAGTGCGAGCCGTAGACAACATATCTTTTAGCGCAGAAAAGGGCGATTTCATAGCCATTGTGGGCGCGTCTGGCAGTGGTAAATCTACACTTATGCACTTACTAGGAGGTGTAGACCGTCCAACATCTGGCACTGTGCACATAGACGGCCAAAGTATTTTTGCTATGAACGAGTCCAAACTGGCAATTTTTCGCCGCCGCAACATGGGTATTGTTTATCAATTTTACAACCTAATACCTACACTTACAGCAGAAGAAAATATCATGCTGCCCTACCTGCTAGATGGCCGCAAGCCAAGCGAGGCCACAGTAAAGGATTTATTGTCCCTTACCGGCATGGCACCCAGGGCCAAGCACCTCCCAAGCCAACTCTCTGGCGGGCAGCAGCAGCGGGTAAGCATAGCCAGGGCACTAATAAACAGCCCAGCCGTAATTTTGGCAGACGAACCTACAGGCAACTTAGACAGTAAATCTAGCCGCGAAATATTAGAGCTGCTGATACTGGCCAACAAGCGCTATAACCAGACCCTGATACTAATAACTCACGACGAAAAAGTAGCTTTGATGGCAGACAGGATAATAACAATTAGCGACGGCAGTATCTTGCGTGACGAAGGCGTAGGCGCTACAGTCCCCTACCCTGCAGCACATACAGAGGAGGTAATATAATGTGCCTAACCGCTAAGCTTGCGCTTCAACAGTTGTCCATAGCACGCAAGCGCACAATGTGGATGATAATAGGCATTGGCCTAAGCGTTGCCATGCTAACAGCAGTAAACGGCTTTGCGTCCAGCGCCTTTGCAATGTTTAATGCCAGGGGGCGGCTAGACAATGTATGGGAAAGAAACGGTATCGTTTTTATAGCGGCAGTACTGGGTAGTGTTATTGCAGTAGCGTCTATAATCGTTATTTCTAATGCTTTCCGCGTATCCGCGGGGGAGCGACTTCGCCAGTTTGGCCTGCTTAAGAGCGTAGGCGCTACCAAGAAGCAAATCATTGCTACCGTAATGTACGAAGCGGTCTTTTTAAGCATTGTGGGCCTACCAATTGGCATTATTATGGGCTTATTTACACAATTTATAGCCACCACTTTGGCCAACCGCGCATTAGAGCCTATCGCATTTTTATCACGCGATTATCCACTATTGCTGCCTTTAACGGTTTCTGGTGTGGCTCTACTGTTGGCGGCTGTTGGGGCCTTTATAGTGATATTAATTTCTGCTTGGCTACCGGCACGCAAAGCTGCAAGTATCCCAACAGTAGCAGCAATTACACAGGCCAATGAGTTAAAACTAAAAAAAGCCGGGCGTTTTGCTTTGGCCCGGCTACTGTTTGGGTTTGAAGGGCGGCTTGCAGCAGGTCAATTGCGGCGCAGCCGCCGTAGTTTTAGGGCTTCTGTTATATCAATAACAATAAGCATCATACTGCTTTTGGCTACGGCCAGCTTGCATGTTAACCTTTTGAGGCAGATAGATATGATGTACAGCAATGTAGACGCAAATATTCGCATGAGCCTATGGGCAGAGCTTATAGGGTTTAAAATCACGGACTGGGAAACCATGACAGGCACCTACTTCCGCCACGACTATGACGAATATGGCAACCTACCGGGTATATGCATCACTTCCATTCAAGATATGACCGTAAGGCTCAATGCCATACCAGGCACAGGCGCACGCGGCTATGGGCATACCAATTACACGCTGCATAACCCACAAGATGAACATACAGCCCTTAGGCTGATAGTAGTAGAGCCAGAGTTATACGCCACCCTGTGTATGATGGCAGGTGTGCCGCACGGCTCAAATATTATAATCAACGCCCAGCGCCACGAAGATATATGGGGCATAACCCGCGAAACTCACCCACTAGGTCACAAAGTGGGGACATACCTAAACATATATAGGCAAGATTACCGCATAACAGATGACGGCTGGTGGGTATATTCGGAAATAGAAAACACACGGCGCACTATATATATCCATGGTCAAGTCACATCTGTGCCGGATGTGATGCTATACCAGGCATACTTTGTACCAACTGTTATTGTGCCGGATATGAATATAGGCGGCTACGAGATTTTTATCCTAACCCAACAAGACCCATCACATATCATTAGCAATTACCTGCTAGACATGCGGCACGAAATACAAGCCTCAACCACCATAAGACCCACAGAAGGCATGGAGCTGGAAATAGAAGCAATTACAAACCTAGCCAGGGTGTTTGTGTACGGCTTTGTGGGCATGCTCACGCTTATAGGCATAACCAATGTCATTAGTTCCATATCAACCAACACACGCCTACGTGCCCGTGAGTTTGCAATACTAGCAAGTGTGGGCATGACCCGTGGCGGCATAAGCAAGATGCTGGCCCTAGAAAGCCTATTATGTAGTATGCGCGCACTAATGTATGGGTTGCCGCTGGGCCTACTTGCGGCATGGGGCGTATATCGCGGCACGCAAATGGATAGAGTACGATTCTCGTTTGTATTGCCGTGGCAAGCCATGCTTGTTAGCATTGTCGGGTTGTTTATTTTGACCTTTGTTACGACTATGTTTTCAGCTTCGCGTATGCGTAAGGGGAATATTATTGAGGCAATACGGTAAATTCCAAAAGGGTTGAGCTTTTTCACCACCTTAGCTCAACCCTTTCATTTACATCAATCACATACCCTTTATTTCACCCAACAAGTCCGGCCGTTTTACCCGAGTCCTTTCTACTGCCTGTGCCTTACGCCAAGCATCAATATTGCCATGATGCCCAGAAAGAAGCACTTCTGGCACAGCCCTTTCACGAAACACCGGCGGGCGGGTATAGTGCGGATATTCTAGTATGCCATCAGAGAAGCTCTCGTCTTTAAACGATTCGGCTTTGCCAAGCACCCCTGGTACCAACCTTGATACAGCATCCATAAGTACAATTGCGGCCGGTTCGCCGCCGGTTAATACATAGTCGCCTATGGATATTTCGTCTGTCACGATTTCTTCAATTATCCTTTCGTCTAACCCCTCATAATGGCCGCATAATAGTATTATTTCTTGTGACAATGCTATTTCTTCGGCAATTTTTTGGGTTAGTACACGCCCCTGGGGCGACAGGTAAATTAGTGGCGGCTTAGATAGTGCATCGCTATTTTTTTGTATGTTGCATAGTACATGCTGGTACGCGTCATAGACCGGCGGTGCCATCATTACCATACCGGCCCCGCCACCATATGGCGAGTCATCTACTTGGCCGTGTTTATTAACAGCAAAATCGCGGATATTTATGCAATTAACACTTATATGCCCGCTGTTTGCCGCCCGGCCCAAAATACTGTGGCTTACAGCCTGTTGTATCATCTCCGGAAATAGCGTTAGCACATGGTAAATCATGCTTTTAGCTCCAACAGGCCTTCTATTAGCCGTACAGTCATTTTTTTGTGTGCAAGTGAAACATCAAGCACCACGTTTTTAATAGCCGGGAGCATAAAGGACTCCCCATTTGCATCTTTTACTATATATACATCGTTGGCCCCAGTGGGAAACACATCACTAACCGCCCCCAAAGCTTGTCCATCCTCTGTTTCTACATTAAGCCCAATTAGGTCGCGGACAAAATACTCATCTGCACCCAACGGCAGGGCCATTTCTGGCGGTATTGTTAACACGCCGCCCACCATCTCTTGTGCCGCATTGCGGTCGTTTATGCCTTCAAGTTTTAGCAGTACCAGGCCCTTGTGCCGCCTTGCAGATATTATTTTGTATGAGGCGCTATTTTCGTTTCCTGTGCCCAGTGTACGAGGCCGTATAAATACTTCATCCAATAGCGCAAAGCGCTCTGGGTCATCTGTGGTGGGTAGTATCCTCAACTCGCCACCAATGCCCTGCGGCTTTACTATTATGCCAATTTCAAAATTATTTTCCAAAATACATACATCTCCTGTCTTGTTTATTTATAACACAAAGTTGCCACCAAACCCTTCGCCCTTATCACTTGCAATTATTTGCCCGGTAATACATTTTGCGTAACTGCTGTGCAAGAACAGTACTAAGTCAGCGGCATCGTTTGGCGTACACCAGCGGCTTGTATCACCAGGGTAATAACCAGTGTCGTTCGGTCCTGGGTTTATGCAGTTAATCCTTATGTTTCTTTTGCCTAAATCAACTATAGACTGGCGACAAAGGTTGCTGACCGCTTCCTTTGCCACGCAATATGGTATTTCGTTTATCATAGGGCCATTGGCTTGCCCGCTGGTAAAGAGTGTGATTGCATTGTCTTTGGTTGTATCAGCCTGGCCAGCAAACGCTTGAATCATCAACATACAAGCGCGGATATTAACAGAAAAATGCGGGTCAAGATTTTCTTCTGTCCATTCACCCATTTGTAGAGTTGTACCGTAGCAGTGGTTCAAAACCAAGCCATCTAGCCCCCTTAGTGTCTGCACCGCTTCATCTACAGCCATGCGTGCCGTTCCTGCTTTGGTAAAGTCTGATGGTGTAACAGCAACGACGTTTAATCCGCTATCTGCCAGTTGCTTTGCCAAAGTCATTGTGCCATCTGGTGTGGCGGAATTTTTTTCGCCCACTGTCAAGTCATATTTAGCAAACCCGTGAATCGCAACTATTGCACCAGCTTCGGCAAACCGCCTTGCAAGTGTCGCACCAATGCCCAACGGGCGGCTTACGCCGGTTATTAGAACCTTTTGCCCGTCAAGTCTGATTGTAGAATTTTTCATATACCCTACTCCTTATGTGTCTATATGTGACGTTATCTTTGCTATAATACTCCAAAACCACTAAAGGAGTCATCCAATGTATATTCTTTCTGCCAAACTTACATTTTATATACCCCACGCAACATCCCTCAAAGACAAGCGCCAAGTGTGCCGCAGTATCATAGACAAATCCAAAAAACGTTTCAACGCCTCCATAGCGGAAGTGGCAACCCACGATATCCACCAGACTCTTACCATAGGCATAGCAGTAGTCTCTGGTGATGCTGCCCATGCGCAAAGTTACCTAGATGAGATAATCCGCTTCATGGAAACACATACAGACGCAGAGCTATATGAGGTAACAAGCGACAGGCTGGACTAATACCGCCTTTACCAATTGTATCAAAACCCAAAATTGTTGTTGACTTCTCCGGAAACTCCGAATGAGCGGCCAAAAAACTTACTAATGCCTAAGATTTTTTTGCCGCAAAGGAAGTTTCCGGATAAGTCTTGTGTCATTATTTCACTATAGCAATTGACAGTACCGGCACTACGGGGTATCTTTCATTCATACTATATTTGAAAGGATGAGGAGATGCAAAAACTAAAACTAGCACTAATAGGTTGCGGCGGTATAATGAACGCCCATGTGAGGGGGCTACTTACCTTCGAAGATGCTGAAATAGTGGCAGTAGCAGACCCACGCCAGGAGCGTACCCAGGCTATGAAAACCCGCACTGGCGCAACCAGGAGCTACCCCTCCCATGTAGAACTCTTCGAAAACGAAGACAACCTAGACGCGGTATATATCTGCGTAGAGCCAACTGCCCACAAAAATATCGAAGAAACATGTATAGCCCGCAGCCTACCCTTTATGGTTGAAAAACCCATGACAATGGACATGGATCAAGCAAAAGCCATTGCAAGTGCCACAACAAACTTAGTAACTTGCGTAGGTTTCCAAGACAGGTACCTAGACCTTACAGACCGCATCCGCGAAGAAGTATCAGACATGAAAGTAGGCCTGGTATACGGCAGTTGGATTGGCGGCGTACCACAAGTATGGTGGTGGATGAAAAAAGACACCTGCGGCGGCCAGTTGTATGAACAAAACATCCACTTACTAGACCAATTGCGCTATTTCTTTGGGGAAGCAGACAAAGTATACGCCACATGTGGCCGTACGCTAATAAACCCCAACGAGTTCCCAGACACTCTACCATCCTATGATACAGACGATTTCTCTACCGCAACTATTACCTTCAAAAATGGGGTAGTAGCCAACCTTATGTCTGGCTGTTATATAACCAAAAAAGGTAACCCTGTCCGCAACGGCCTCACAATTATAGGGCGTGACAAATCCCTAGAATATGGTTTAAGAAGCAACCTTGCCATATACGAGTCTGGCCGCGAAACCAAAATCACCAAACAAGTGGACCAGATGGCCCTTTTTGACCGTGCATTCTTGGATGCAGTAAAGGCAGGAGACCCATCTATGGTGCGCTCACCATATGCCGATGCATATAAAACTTTGTTGCTTGGTGCGGCGGCTAATAAATCCATGGAGACTGGTGAGGTTGTTAAACTATAAAACACACGGTTTTGATACAAAGGTCAAACACTATAGCAATTCAACTTTAAAGCGGCCCGCCTGTCGCCGAAAAAGCGCTGAAGCGCCCGCTATTTTCGGCTCGGGCAGGACCGTTTAAAGGGTAAATTGCTATAAGTCATGGAGGTATGATTTGATATGAAATTATCCATATGTCTTAACTCAGTAACACGTAGCCTAAGCAAGCCCGAAGCAATACACTTGGCTAAGAAACTTGGCTACCCTGCAGTAGAATTTTGGGAAGGCGCAAATGCCCCAGTAGACGAAATTAAGCAAGCACTAACAGAAACGGGCGTTAGCTTAGCATGCATGGGTGGCTCTAATAACCTACTGGTTGACCCAAGTACAAGGGCACAATTCCTAGACGGCTTAAGCGCTGCAATTGCCAACACCAAGATACTAGGCACAAAAAACTTGATTGCCACAACCGGGCAAGCCCTACCAGACATATCACGCGAGGCCCAACACGAGTCTATCGTTGACGGCCTTAAAGAAGCCGCAAAACTCCTAGAAGGCACAGGGTTAACCCTTAACCTAGAACCGCTAAATGTCCTAGTCAACCACAAAGGCCACTATTTGGCATCCTCTATCGAAGCTTTCGAAATCGTGCGCAAGGTGGCAAGCCCCAACATAAAAGTGTTGTTTGACATCTACCATCAACAGATAACAGAAGGGCACTTGATTGCCAATATCACCGCCAACATAGACCTAATAGGCCATTTTCATGTAGCTGGCAACCCAGGACGGGGTGAGCCATACTTTGGCGAGATAAACTATAAAGAGGTATTTAAAGCCATAGACGCCACCGGCTACAAAGGCTATGCAGGTCTAGAGTATTGGCCCGCCATAGATGGGATGGAAGAAAGTTTAACAAAAACCTTAGAGTATTACGCATAGAGCTGAGTACATCTCCTTTGCAGGGCCATACCCCATTATGATTCCAACACGATGGTAAATGGCCCGTCATTAACCAACTCTACTTGCATGCACGCCCCAAAACTACCATGTGCAACCTTAGCAAAATGCGGCGTTGCAGCTTTAATAAAGTATTCATAGAGTGCATTGGCTTTCTCTGGCGGCGCTGCGTCTGTAAAACTTGGGCGGTTGCCTTTACGGCAATCGGCGTAAAGTGTAAACTGGGACACTATCAGTAGTTCCCCATTAATATCATCAATACTGCGGTTTGTTTTGCCTGTATCATCGGCAAACAGCCGCAGTTTTTTTATTTTTTCTATTAACTTATCTGCCGTTAATTCATCATCCATTGCACCAATGCCTAAAAGCACAACATATCCGCATCCGATACTACCCACAATTGCCCCGTCTACCCCTACAGATGCTTGCGTCACCCTTTGTAATACAATTTTCATGGTATCTCCTTTGCTATATGCATTAGTTTACTTGTAATTTCCATCGCGCAGTGATAATATCAAATATGTAAACCAAAATAGAATCGAGGCCCACAATAAATGATACTCTACTACACACGCAGTCAAAAAACAAAAATTTTCGCGGAAGCATTGCATGATATTCTGGATTTACCACTCTATGAGCTAAAATCTGAGCTTGATACCATGAAAAATTTTAAATTTTTGTACCGGGCGCTTGCATCTGTTTTTACCAGTAAGGAGTGCGCGGTTAGCAATATCCCAAGCAGCTTGCCCAATGAGATATACCTATGCGCACCCATATGGGGCGGACGGCTTGCCGCGCCCGCCCAGTACTTCCTTAAACATTCGGACTTAAGCGGTAAAAAAGCAAACATACTAGTAACAGCAGAGACCCCAATAGAAAAATACAAGACCCGTGCACTTGAATATTTATCACAGCTAAACTGCGTCGCTGGCGATGCCTATATCTTTGCAACCAGTAAAGGTTTACCCGAAAAAGATATAATAATAGAGCATATGCACGAGTTAATGCGGACTTCATAAATGAGAGATAAAGCACCAACAGTAGCTACCCACACACTGGGGTGCAAAGTCAATAAATGCGATACAGATGCTTTGCTAACCCAGCTAACAGGTGTAGGATATAAAGTAAGCGAGTTTTCGAAACCGGCAGATATATACATTATAAATACCTGCACCGTTACACATGCCGGGGACAAAAAGTCCCTACAAATGATTCGCCGTGCACGAAGGCAAAACTCTGCGGCATTTATAGCTGTATGTGGATGTATGCCCCGTGGGCAGGCCGGTAGTGCGGAAAGCATAATGCAAGCAGGGGCAGATTTTGTCTTTGACACCCGCAAACCTGAAGATTTACTAGTAAAATTAGAGCAATTATTCACTGCAAATACACGAGCTTGCAACAATTGCAACATAACTGCTGAGCGCACACGTGCATTCATAAAAATACAAGATGGATGCGACCGCTTTTGCGCTTATTGCATAGTGCCGTATGTACGTGGGCCGGTTGTAAGCCGTCCCATAGCAGATATTTTAGCCGAAGCCGATGCATGCATCCGGCATGGGGCTCTGGAAATTGTACTAACGGGTATACAAGTAGCCGCCTATGGCTATGATACGGGCAACAATAAAATTACATTGCCCCTACTAATAAAGCGCATAGCAGAGTTGGGGCCAAAGCGCCTACGGCTAAGCAGTATAGACCCATGGGCTATAGACGACGACTTTATAGCGGTTGTAAGTGACTACCCTACCCTATGCTCACACTTCCACCTTTCGCTACAAAGCGGCGCAGACGCAACTCTAGCCCGTATGAATAGGCGCTACACCACCGCCCAATACGCAAGTGCCGCAGCAAAACTCAAAAATTTGCGACCAGATATGGCGCTAACAACAGACATAATAGTAGGCTTCCCAGGCGAAAGTGATAATGATTTCGAGCAAAGCTTGCAATTTGTAAAACATATGGGCTTTTCGCGTATACATGTATTCGAATATTCCCCAAGAGCCGGCACACCAGCAGCAGATATGCCCGACCAGGTACCAAGTAATATCAAAGCTACAAGAGGCCAAACAATGCGAGCCACAGCCAAAAGCCTAGAGCAGCAGTTTTTAAATTCACAGGTAGGGAAGCAAGTACAGGTACTGTTCGAGTCCGAATGCAAAGATTCGAGCTGCGAAGACAAAAGCACATGGCAAGGTCACACAGGAAACTACTGTCTTGTAAAAACAAGCGGCATAGACTTAGCAAACAATCTCAAATATGTACGAATTACAGGCATCACCAACGACGGTTTAGGATTAGTAGGAGAGTTTTAAGGAGGCAATAAACATGAACACACAAAAATACGACGCTTTCAAACGGGAGCCCAATGTCGAAGCCAAAGAGATATTAGAAGCGGTATATCTGGCATTAAACAACAAAGGATACAACCCAATGACGCAAATTGTCGGGTATATACTCTCAGGTGATCCTACATACATCACCAGCCATGACAACGCACGGGCAATAATAGGCAGGCTAGAACGGGACGAACTACTAGAAGAACTAGTGCGTGACTTTTTACGTGATGTGATTAAATAATGACACAAAAACCCCGGTATATAGGGCTAGATTTTGGCGACAAAACCATTGGCGTAGCCCTGGGATGCCCGGATAGCCGTGTAGCCACCGGCCTAGAAACCATCCGCCGCAACTTACCAGAAGCATTGCGCCCTAGCATCAACCGGCTACGGGAAATTATTGCTGCCTACAACATAACCCATATCGTATTAGGCCACCCATTAAACATGGACGGCAGCCTTTCGCCCCGTGCCGTTATGACCGGTAATTTCCGCGACAAGCTCCAAAGAAATTTCAAGTCACTAGAAATAGTACTGTGGGACGAGCGGCTAAGCACGCAAGCTGTCACACGCGCTTTTGCAACAAACACCACACACGGCAGCAAAAAGCGGAAAGAAACTTATAATTTACATGTCGATGAAATGGCAGCTGTGTATATTTTGCAAGGATATTTATCAAGTTTATAATTTATACTTTACGGAGGTAACTATGGAAAACGCAACAAACATGCCCGATGATTTAGAAAACATGGGTGACATCATCCTCATGACAGATGAGGAAGGAAACGAGTATCAGCTACACGTACTAGCCACAAAGGAAGGCGACAACTGCATCTACTTGCTAACCGCCGTAGCGGAAGATGACGACGAAACATCCGAAGTGCTACATTTCAAATGCGCAGCAATGGAGTCAGATTTTGAGGCCGGTGCAGAAGACGAGGAAGAAATGCCACTAGAGCTGATAGACGATGCTCATGAGGAATTTGAACATGTTATGGAGTTGTTTAAAGCCGACTACGAGGCACTAGGCATTATAATTGACGAGGAGGACTCACCGCTTGGCACCTAGGAAGAATAAGCTAAAGGTTTTTTCGTTGGGCGGCTTGGGCGAAATCGGAAAAAACATGACCGTTATGGAATACGGTAACGATATTATTATAATTGACTGCGGCGTAGCGTTTCCCCAAGATGAAATGCTAGGCATAGACTTGGTAATCCCCGATTTTACCTATCTAATCCAAAACCAAAAGAAAATACGCGGTATGTTTCTCACTCATGCACATGAGGACCATATAGGTACAGTGCCGTATTTCTTAAAAGAGGTTAATACAAAGGTATATGGTACCCCCCTAACCCTGGGCCTGGTTGGCAATAAGCTAAAAGAGCACGGGCTTGTTAGTGGTACAGACATGATAAACATGGGCCCCGGCGAGACCGTTAACGCGGGCTGCTTTAAAGTCGAGTTTATACGTATTACACATTCTGTCGTTGACTCTGTAGCTATATCTGTACAAACCCCGGTGGGTGTCGTCATTCACTCTGGTGATTTTAAGATAGACCATACCCCAATCCAAGGCGAAGCTATGGATTTGCAGCGCTTTGCAGAGCTTGGCAAGAAAGGTGTAAAACTTTTCTTGTGCGAAAGCACCAATGTGTTGGCCCCAGGCTACACTATGAGCGAACGCACAATAGGTACTATTTTTGACCAAGTCTTCGAAAGTTCGCCAAACGAGCGGCTAATGGTTGCGATGTTCTCGTCTAATATAGACCGTATCCAGCAGGTGCTTAACTGCGCTGTGCGCTATAAGCGGAAAGTGCTGTTTATGGGCCGCAGTATGGTTAATGCCGTAAAAACCGCAATAGAGTTGGGTTACCTGGATGTACCCGATGGTGTAATTATAGAGCTTTCTATGATGCGCCATCACGCCCCCAACCAGCTAGTAATAGTTACAACAGGCAGCCAAGGTGAGCCAATGGCAGCCCTGTCACGTATGGCGGCAAGTGACCACAGGCAAATTGATATCGTCCCTGGCGATAAAGTCATAATAAGTGCGTCACCCATCCCCGGAAACGAGAAACTTGTTTCCCGGGTAATAAATGACCTTATGAAACTAGGTGCCGAAGTATTGTACGAGGGCCTTATGGAGGTACATGTATCCGGCCACGCAAAGCAAGAAGAGTTAAAACTCATGCATGCGTTAATAAGGCCAGAGTATCTTATGCCGGTACATGGCGAGTTTAGACACCTAAAGCACCATAAAGACCTTGCAGTGTCTATGGGTATGCCCAAGGAAAATATTTTTGTCATGGATATAGGCGACGTACTAGAGATTACCAACAGCGATGCCAAGATTAACGGCACGGTCCCAAGTGGGCAATTGCTGGTAGACGGCTTGGGGGTTGGGGACGTAGGCAACGTAGTCCTTAGAGACAGAAAGCATTTGTCCGAAGACGGTATGATAATAGTAGCAGTAGGTGTTAGCATACACGATGGCATTTGCCAGATTATTTCTGGGCCGGACATTATCTCAAGAGGGTTTGTGTTTGTAAGGGAATCCGATGATTTAATGCTGGATGCAAAAGCCGTAGTAAGTGATACACTGTTTGAGATGGAACAAAAAAATACTGCCGATAGGCAGTATATGAAAAACAAAATAAAAGACGATTTAAGGGAGTTTATCTGGCAACGCACCAAAAGGAACCCGATGATTTTCCCAGTTCTGGTGGAGGCATAAGTGATATAAGGGGTATTACAACGCCCTTACTATCATAGATGCCATGAACCACAACAAGCCGCAAACGGCAATGGCGGCTATCATGATAATAATCCTACCAACCGCCACTTTGCGGCGAGCACTTTTTGCATGGGCCTTTGTCTGTGCGGCTGTGTTCGCCGCTTTTTTATGTTCTTGTAAGTCAAAGTTATCTTCATCAAAAGCTTGCATATGTTTGTTGTCCATTTTATCACGCTCCTTAAGCGTTGTGACTATACCATACTAGCACGTTTGTTGATAGAGTAGTAGATGGATTTAATACTTTCGTAATATATTTTCACAATTTATTAATTTTTGCTTGATATTTTTTATTCGTTATGATATTATCCTCATGTGTGTGTCAAATAAAATTTTGTAAAGGACGTGAGTTTCCTTGTTTCGCAAATATAACGCACGCCCGATAGTCAAAAAAGTTAGCGCACTAGTTGATAAAAGATCTCATAAACAACGTAAATATCTGTCTTTAATGCTGGTGCCGTCTTATAGCTCCGGGAAAACACGCAGTTTGAGGATTCCCCGGTTAGTGTTCTACTGCATATTGGGTGTTGTATTTGTTGCATCCTCTATTACAGCCGGGTTGTGGATTAGCCGCCAACGTTTTGCCCAGCAATATCAAGAAACAAGCGAGTATTTGTATTATACCCAATATAGATTTGATGCATTCCAAGACAAAACATTAGAAGAACAAGCACGTATGCTGGAAGAAAGCTCGCTGCTATACGAGCAATTAACAGACGAGCAACGCCAGGCACGCATACAGCGTTTTCTACTAGAGCAGCAACAGCAAAATGCCCTTAACGAGCTACGGATGCAACTAGACGAGCTAGAGCAGATGATCCGCTACTTCGACGAACAACGCCAGGCCTCAATTGACGGCCTAAGCTCCAGGCTTTTTATACCTCCCGTATCTGCTATGCATACCCTGCTAGTACAATCGCAGGCCGAGATGCTTACTGAGTCTGTGCTGTTTGGTATGCCCGCATACGAAAATGGCTATGCTGTTACGGAAACAGAGGCTGTTGGAGCTGTAGGAACAGCCGGGTTTGTTCATTTTTCAGATGAAACATTTATATCACCGCTGGCTTTGAATGAATCATACCTGCACGGCAGGATAGACATGCTAAAGGCTGAGTTGGAGCTTCAAATGCTCCTTCATGAAGACTTACAGGCCCGCAAACGCAGCATGGATCCTCATCTTAAAAATTTCCCAACTATGTGGCCCGTAAATGCCCAAATATCTTCCCCGTTTGGCTGGCGCCGCAACCCCTTTGGCAGTGGTAGCGAGTTCCATCACGGTATAGATTTACGTGCCCCTTCTGGTACGCCTATACGTGCGGCTGGGGGTGGTACGGTTATATTCAATGGCTGGCAAAGTGGGTATGGCAATACCATAATCTTGTGTCATGGCAACGGATATACGACGCTATATGCACACAACTCTGTAAACCTGGCAAGTGTAGGCCAAAGGGTAGAGCGTGGCGATATTATCGCCCGGGTAGGTACAACTGGGCGTGTTACCGGCGCACATGTACACTTTGAAGTTAGGATTAACGGAGAACGCGTTAACCCGCGCCCTTATATGATAGAACGCTAAACTCATATCAAATAAATACAAATGATACCACGTGTATTGAGAAAGGTGTTAATATGTCACGAAGCCGCCAGTCAAGCCGTTTTGACGCGTCCACCAGCACAGTTATAGGAGAAGGTTTTACTATACACGCCGCATCCCTTAGTGGGGCAGACAATGGCTCTATGCGTGTGGACGGTAATGTTATCGGCAACATTGATATTAGTGGTGTGCTTAACTTAAGCGATACCGGTTTTGTGGATGGTGATGTATATGTAGGCTCTGCCCGTATTGCCGGGCGCGTGCTGGGTAATATCCAGTGCAAGACGGCACTCCATCTTACAAGTACTGCAGAAGTAATGGGTGATATCTTAACCGGCTCTATTATCATAGACGATGGAGTCGTGCTTCACGGCTTTTGCCAGACACAGGGTATGCCTGTGGTGCCTAAGTTGGCAAATCCTTCTGCTCAAGACTAATTAGCGACTTTCTTTTTAATGTCTTTCTTGTTGTAGGCTTTTTTTGGAACTCTGTCATGGATTTGCGGAAGTATAAGGGTAACAGTTGACGTTGCAGTTTTGGCTTTACACGCTCTTTTATTGCAACAGAGTTGAAGAATGTTATCCATAAGTCTTGTATTTGAGCTTCGCTGTCTGTGTGCTGGACTTGAGCGTCTTTTGGCACATCTGCGATTACATATGTCTCACCATTATACACGGCAGCCTTGCCGTGTTTTTTGTCGTGTATTATCCAGGCTTGGTTCATCATACGGTCGCTAAAGTGTTCTGCCAGGCGGGGCAGTACGTAGTTTGTTGGTTCTATGGGGCAGTAGTATATGTTGTTTGTGGTTTCTTCGAAACGGCAAAAGCCTGTTAGCAGGTGAGTTTCGCGGCCTACCTGCCTCGCAAACTTGTGTACACGTAGCACGCAATCTTCGTACAAGTGGTCGTCTACTATAGCCCCTACCCTAAAACCCAGAAGCAGGTAACGGAACATAGCAATATATTTATCTTCTACATATGCCGCTAGGTATGCGCTTGAAAGTGTGTGCCAGGCTTGTGGGGAGATTTTTTTTATTATGCCGCCTTGTACGCGGGTAGCGATGGTGCTGCAGGACAGGATATGATATTCCTCTGTGTCTAGGGTTGGTTGATAGTTGTCCTCTGTTTGGATAATCAGGGGCGATACGTTTTCGTAATAATAGGCGTGAAGGATGCACAGGAAGCCTTCTAGGCTTCCGTCGAAGAGTATCGCAACCTCCCTCTTGGCTTTGCTTGCCTTTGTGTTGTCCGGGGCCGGCATTAGCTTGCATCCTCTATTGGTGGGAGGACAGGCAGGGGGCTATCGTCTATGTTTGTGAGAAATGGCGTGGTGTCAGATGCGGCTTCTAGTAGCAACTGCTTGCCGGCAAACTGTTTCATGGGTATAGCCGCAGGTGCTATGTCAAACAAACTGGGCTGTGTATACGCGCCCCCTACATAGTTTTCGGATAATCGCATCTCCAACACCGATGGGTCCCATGGCAATTTTTCCATCATCTTGCCGTTGCAGGTTATAAAAAGCTTGGCGCGTTTTAGTACCACGCCCATTTTCTTGAGTTGTGGGAAGTCAAGGTTGCCTATGCGCCGCGCGGCAATAATCCTGCTGGCGGATTTTTGGCCTATACCCGGTACTCTAAGCAGCATTAGATAGTCTGCCCTATTTACCTCTACAGGAAAGTGATCCAAGTTATTAAGAGCCCAGTGGCATTTTGGGTCTATGTGAAGGGTGAGATTTTCATCTTTGCTTTTGAATAGCTCTTGCGCTGTGAAACCGTAGAAGCGTAGCAGCCAGTCTGCCTGATATAGCCTATGCTCGCGCAATAGTGGGGTGTCCACCATGGGCAGCTTGGCGTTGGTGGGGATGTAAGCCGAGTAGAAGACACGCTTCATTGTATAGCCTTTATATAGCCCCTGTGCAAGGTGCACGATTTGGCTGTCGCTTTCTGGTGTTGCTCCTACTATAAGCTGGGTGCTTTGCCCTGCCGGTACAAAGGGAGTCGCGTTTTTGTAGCGTATCAGCTCCTGCTTAGACTGTTGCATTTGCTTTTGAACAAAGCGCATGGGGGTTAGTATGGCTGGCTTTGTTTTCTCTGGTGCTAGGCTTAGCAGGCTGGTCTCTGATGGGAGCTCTATATTGGTACTCATACGGTCTGCCAAGTGGCCCAGCCGCCATATTAGTGCCGGGTCAGCACCTGGGATGGCCTTAACATGGATATAGCCGCCAAAGTGATATTCTTCCCGTATATAGCGTAAGGCTTCTATTAATAGCTCCATTGTATAGTCGGGAGTTTTTACTACGGCAGAGCTCAAAAATAGCCCTTCGATGTAGTTGCGGCGGTAAAACTGCATTGTTAGCTCTGCCACTTCGCGGGGGGTGAAGGCTGTGCGGGGGACATCGTTGCTGCGGCGGTTTGCACAATATTGGCAATCATATATACAGGCGTTGGTCAGTAGTAGCTTAAGTAGGGACACACATCGCCCATCTGCCGTAAAGCTGTGGCAGATACCGCATGCGCTGGCACTACCAATAGTACCGCGTGTGCCTTTGCGGTCTACGCCGCTGGATGTACAGGCAACGTCGTACTTGGCGGCCTCTGTCAGTAGCTGCAATTTTTCTTGTATATCCATGAGTCATCGTTCCTTTGTTCGTTCGATATAGTTAAATCATACAGCGCTTGCAGGAAAATGCAAACAAATGCACGATAAGTGTAAAGTAATAAAAAATGACCACGGGCAACAATGATGCCACTTGACAATATTATAGTCCATATTTATAATAGTAATATTTACGGACCGTCTTACTCGCGACCGTAGTTCGAAAAACTTTAACATAAGGAGAACAAACAAGATGTCAATGTCTACAAGCAACGCAAATCAAGAAAGCACAACAGACCCAAATGATGTAACCCCACAGCAATCCAGTGAAAGCATAGCCAAGACCCCAACATGGCGGCACCTATTAAAATTTGCTTTCCCAACAATATTGTCCATGATAATCATGAGCACTTTTGGGATAGTTGATGGCATATTTGTATCCAGGTTAATTGACCCTATAGCCCTGGCACCGGTAAGCGTTGTGTTCCCGTTTCTTTCTTTTGCAATGGCAATAGGTCTTATGCTGGGCGTGGGCGGCAACGCCATGATAGCAAAAAAGATAGGCGAAGGCCGCGTAAAAGAAAGCCAGCAAAACTTTAGCCTTATCACGCTAGTAGCGCTACTTGTAGCAATAGCTATGATGGCAGTAGGGTTACTTTTCCCAAACGTTATACTAGATATATTGGGGATAGACGACTTTATACGGTATATGGCATTGGATTACTTGCAACCCTTATTATGGTTTTTGCCTGTAATAATGCTTGGCATGGTGCTTCAACAATTTCTGATAACCGTTGGCAAGGCCCACTATGGCGCTGTTACTTCGTTGTTGGGTGGGCTTGTAAGCGCAGCGCTTAACTTTGTATTTATACGCGTGTTGGATATGGGGATACAAGGGGCCGCTATTGCTTCATGCATCGGCTATTCTATTACTACTATTGTAAGTGTTGGGTATTTTACATTCGCAAGGCGCGGCAACCTATACTTTGTTGTACCACGAGTTGATTTTAAAGCACTGGGCAGGACTTGCATAAATGGTGCGTCTGAAATGGTGACGATGCTTGCCGGAAGTATTACTACTGTGTTTATGAACAATATCCTGCTAGACCTTGGAGGTGCAGAGGCACAGGCGGCGGCTGGTGTAATGTTTGCTGGTATGGGGATATTTTCGTCTTTGTTTTTTGGCTATGCATCTGGCGTTGCGCCTATAATTAGTTATAATTATGGCAAGGGTGACAGGGCTAACTTGAAGCGGTCGTATAGTAATAGCTTGCGGCTAATTGGGATACTTTCTGTTATTTCTGTGGCGCTTGCGCTTGTGTCTACTAATTTTATAATTGGCATATATGATATACCTGTGGGTACGCCTATGCATGATATGGCTGCTACCGGGTTTAAGTTTTTGGTTAGTGGGTTTATACTCATGGGCTTTAACTCATTTGCCTCTATGTTTTTTACAGCGCTTAATAATGGTATTGTATCTTCTATACTTTCGCTGTTTAGGACACTGATTTTTGTTTTTATTGCGTTTATGACTTTGCCGGCATTGTTTGGACTTACCGGTGCGTGGGCTGCGTGGCCAGCGGTAGAAGTTTTGGGAATTGGTATGACTGTGTTCTTTTTTAAGATTATGAAAAAGAAGTATGGATATGCGTAATGTTATACGAATCTCAGAAAATCACGTCGACAACCGAGTGGAAAATCGGCGGCTTTAAGCCGTTTTTCGCGATGTGTTGTCGACGATGATTTTCGAGAATCGTATTAAATGCCCGAAAGGAGCCTGTCATGAGTAAAGCATTTTTGGACGATGCACGCGCCAAGTTTAAGGAAAGCAGCCATAGGATAGAGAGCCTGTTTAACTCATATGCCAAGTCAAAGGGCTTAAACTTTACATCTCTACTGATTTTGGAACTGCTTTATGACGAGAATGAGACTTATACCCAAAAGGACTTATGCGAAAAACTCGCGCTCCCCAAACAGTTGGTTAACACAATTATTAAATCGTTTTGGGAGCAGGAATATGTGGAGCTAAAAGAAGCAAAGGACCGGCGAAATAAAAACATAATCCTTACAGACAAGGGAAAGAGTTATACCCAAGGCATTTTGCATTGTATGCAAGATGCGGAGGATAGGGCATGGGAGTGCTTTACGGACGATGAAGTGATCTCGTTTGTTAATTCATTGGAAAAATATGCGAAGTCATTTGAGCGTATTTTGAGGGATCATGTGAACATCAGGTAGGGTGTGTATAGCAAGAAGGGGCGCTGATTTTGCGCCCCTTTCGTATTATCGTGATATTGTTTAATCTCTACCCTGCCAAACCCAAGTATCAGCAGAAGCAGTACCATCATAAGCATACCTACCCATAAGCTCAAC
>WQVY01000018.1 GCA_009785605.1 Defluviitaleaceae bacterium
GATTTTTGCCACTTTTCGTTGCCCCCTCCTTGCTTGCCTTAATGGCAAGCCGCGTCAGAGCCGCCTCAATTGGCAAAAATCTGTCACGAAAAGTCACCATTGTCAGAGTTGAATACAGCTTCTTATTCCGATATCTCTATTCTATGCAAGCAACACGTTTGGGAGAATGTCCTGGATATGTGTTTTGATGTGTTGCAACAAAGCAAAATTGTTATGTTTGCAGGTTTTATGCTAAAATAAACAAACAAACACAGTCACTTTCTTAACTACAGATAAGGAGCCAAGCCATGTACGAAGCATTTGTAAAGTGCACATCCTTACCTCAAGCGTATCACAAAGCACTGGAGGAACTATATAATCACGGCAAGGTAGTATCTTGTGATGACTACAACCAAAGCCAGAAAGAGCTTTCTATGACCATTGCCGTAGACAACCCACTGGCCGAGCCTATGATAAGCCGCTTGTTTATAGGCGGGTTTTATGAGTTGCAACAGTATGTGATGGAAGTAATTAACGGGATACTAGACTTTAAAATAGGCGATAGCATAAATGCATGGGAATATACCTACCATGACAGGATAGTCAACTTCGCCATCTCACCCCCTGGGCAAAAGCTAAACCAGCTTCAATTTGTGATAGACGAGCTAAAGCGCAGCCCCGACACGCGCCGTGCGGTTATAAACATCCGCGACAACAGCGTAGACCCCTTTAACGCCAACCCTGCATGCTTACAGCACATGCAGTTTTTTATCCGGGACAACAAGCTTCATATGAAAGTACTAATGCGCTCCAACGACGCGGCAGAGGCTACTTTTATGAACGCGTTCGCCTTTGTCATGTTGCAAAAAAAGGTAGCCGACGCGCTAGGCCTTCCGGTAGGCAGTTATACCCACCGCGCCAACAGCTTCCACTGTTACGAAAAAGACTTTGACCTGTTAGCGCAATATGTAACCGGGATACAAACAAAACCAGAAGACGAGATAACCTACGAATACGAAGGCTTTTTCCGGGATATGATGGAAGAAAGCATCCCCGATATACAGCGGGCAGTGGCCAATCTAAAGGCCGCAAAATAACCACTAACGCCATAAAGGAGCATCAAATGAAACAGATAAGAAATTTTTGCATAATAGCCCATATAGACCATGGCAAGTCCACCTTAGCAGACCGCTTGATAGAGCTTGCCGGCACCCTAACCCAACGTGAAATGCAAAACCAGGTACTGGACAATATGGACCTAGAGCGCGAGCGCGGCATCACAATAAAAGCCCAAAGCGTGCGATTAGTATATACCGCGCCAGATGGCCAGGAATATATCCTAAACTTGATAGACACCCCCGGTCATGTAGACTTTACCTACGAGGTAAGCCGCTCCCTAGCGGCTTGCGAAGGCGCGCTGTTAATCGTAGACGCAGCCCAGGGTATAGAGGCGCAAACATTGGCCAACGTCTACTTGGCAATGGACAACAACCTAGAAATTGTACCGGTAATAAACAAGATAGACCTAATAGCCGCAGACCCGGAAAAAACAAAAGCTGATATAGAAAATATAATAGGGCTAGACGCGTCCGAGGCACCGCTAATCTCAGCCAAAAACTCCATCAATATACCCGATGTTTTTGCAAGTATAGTGGACAAAATCCCCCCGCCACAAGGCGACCCCAACGCACCGCTTAAGGCCCTTATCTTTGACTCGCTTTACGATGCATACAAGGGTGTAATCGTATTTATACGGGTGATGGACGGTAGTATTAAAAAAGGCACAAAAGCGTTGTTTATGGCCACCGGCAAAGAGTTTGAAATTGTAGAGGTTGGATACTTTGGCCCTGGCAAGTTTGTACAAAGCCCGGAGCTTAAAGCTGGGGAAGTAGGCTATATAACAGCCAGTATCAAAAATGTACGTGATACCACTATAGGCGACACGATTACAGAGTCCAGCCGCCCCACACCAGAGGCTTTCCCTGGGTACAAACATGTAAACTCGATGGTGTTTTGCGGTATTTTCCCGGCAGATGGCGCAAAGTATCAAGACCTGCGTGACTCACTAGACAAACTGCGCCTAAACGATGCGGCATTGCAATTTGAGCCAGAAACATCTGTTGCGCTAGGCTTTGGCTTCCGCTGTGGTTTCCTTGGGCTATTGCACCTAGAAATTATCCAAGAAAGGTTGGAAAGAGAGTACAACCTGGACCTAATAACCACTGCGCCAAGTGTAATTTACAAAGTACACAAGACAGACGACACAATGATAGAGCTATCCAACCCTGCAGACTTACCTGACCCATCACGCATAAGCTTCATAGAGGAACCTATAGTAAAAGCAGAGATACTAGTCCCAGCAGACTATATTGGCCCAATTATGGAGCTGTGCCAAGAAAGACGCGGGATTTACCTAGAAATGGAATACATGGATGCCAGCCGCGCACTGCTACGCTATGAGTTGCCGCTAAATGAGATAATTTACGACTTTTTTGACACGTTAAAGTCCCGTAGCAAGGGGTATGCGTCTTTTGACTATGACCTTATTGGGTACAAAGAGTCTGACCTGGTAAAGCTGGATATATTAGTCCATCATGAGCCGGTAGACGCGCTATCATTTATTGTATATGCCAAGACCGCAGCCGAGCGCGGCCGCCGCATGGCAGAAAAACTTAAGAAAGAAATCCCACGACATCAATTCGAAATACCCATCCAGGCTGCAATTGGCAGCAAAGTCGTAGCCAGGGAGACAATAGGCGCGCTTAGGAAAGACGTACTTTCTAAATGCTATGGTGGCGATATCACTCGCAAAAAGAAACTACTTGAGAAGCAAAAAGAAGGCAAAAAACGGATGCGCAGCATAGGTGTGGTTGAAGTACCGCAGCAAGCGTTTATGAATGTATTGAAGTTGGATGAAGACTAATACAATTATATATCTAGGCACGCGCCTATCACAAACTAGGAGGGAATATCATGAGGTCTAGGCAAGAAATCAAAGCCAATGCAAGGTTTGCAATAAGAGAGCAGCGCGGGCAAAGCATATTAACGGTTTTGCTTGTGATGATAGTTGTTGCATTGGGGTCAATGTTTAACATTATACCAGGTGGGATACTTGGCTCATGGATAGTCTTAGGGACTGTATATTTTGTAGACCTTCCGCTTACTGTCAACTCTGCTGGCATATTTACTAAAATTTATAACCGTGAGCGCGCCAGTGCAGAGGAGCTTTTTTCTAACTTCCCTGTAAACTATTTGCGCAAAGTAGGCGGCATGCTTTGGATGGGGCTTTTTGTCGCGCTATGGTCGCTGCTTTTGTTTATACCTGGCGTGATAAAGGCCTATTCATACTCTATGGCACCGTTTATCCTTGCTAATTGCCCCAATGTTACGGCCAGGGATGCTCTCAAACTTTCTATGCGCATGACCAACGGGCATAAGATGGACTTGTTTATTATGCATTTGAGTTTTATTGGTTGGGGGCTGTTGAGCTTGCTTACATGCGGGATCCTTTCTATTGTTTTTACGGGGCCGTATATGCAAGCAACCAGTGCCGGCTACTTTGTAGAGTTGCGCGACAAAGCCATAGCAACCGGCACTATCCACCATTCCGAGTTTTATCCAGAATATAATACGAGGCTTCAATAAACCTATGCGTGAGTCTAATGCTAAGGGGATGGGATTATATATCCACATCCCCTTTTGTGTATCCAAATGCGCATACTGCGATTTTTTATCTTTTGAGGGTATGGGCCGGGATATACATGAGCGGTATGTACGGGCGCTGGTTAGGGAAATGCAATATACTAGGGGACATGGGGGATATTGCACTGCGTCCAGTGAAACAAGCCCCCCGCTTTATGACACTGTTTATATTGGCGGAGGTACACCCACGGCCCTCCCCCCCCCTTTGCTATGCGCAATTTTGCAGGAAGTCCAGCAGTTTAATCTTGCACCCAATGCAGAAATAACACTGGAGATGAACCCATCTACCAACCAGCTTGCATCACTTGCAAGTTATGCATGCCTAGGCATAAACCGCCTTAGCATTGGCTTGCAAGCCTGGCAAGACGAATTTTTGCGCGGGTTAAGGCGCTCCCACACCTCTACTGAGTTTATAGAAACTATGCAAGCTGCAAGAGCCGCCGGTATCTGCAATATTAATGTGGATTTGATGTTTGGGCTGCCTTGGCAGTCTTTGTGGCATTGGCGTGAAAGCATAACCCAAGTGCTTGCCTGTAAGCCAACACATATATCGGCATATAGCCTCACCCCTGCCGAAGATACTCCGCTATGGGATGCATTGGAAGCCGGCAAAATAAAACTCCCCAGTCAAACATCGGACAGGGCTATGTATCACGAAGCCATACACATGCTTTCTAAAGCTGGCTACGAGCACTATGAGCTGTCCAACTTTGCCAAGCCGGGGTACGAAAGTAAACACAACACCAATTGTTGGTTAAGGGAACCATATGTAGGGCTAGGACTGGGGGCGCATTCCTTTAATGGGGATAGGCGTTGGCGCAATACTATGGACATGGGGCGGTACTTGGGTGTATGGGGCTCACCCACAAGTGATATGACGCAACAATCTGAAGGTATGGCGCACCCCATAAATACCCACGAGGATGTAGAAATACTTACTCAGCGCGATGCTATGGCAGAGGCTATGTTTTTGGGCTTGCGCATGACTAAGGGCATAAAACTGCAAGATTTTTACCGCAATTTTGGCCAACAGCTTACAGAATGCTTCGGTCATGAGTTAAAGATGCTAACAGCCAAGGGCCTGATAACATGCACCGCTGAAAATATTGCACTAACACCACTTGGGCTGGATTTAGCCAACCAAGTATTTGAGGCGTTTGTATAAACATTTTTGCATTAATATATTTAAGGAGGAACCACAATGAAAGCAAGGTCAAAGTTTTTTGCCATTTTAATGGCGGCGGTATTTATTATTGTTTCCATAACGCCAGCGTATGCTGCACCGTCTGGCTGGGCTGCAGAGGCTGTTGGCGATGCCATTGGCTTGGGATTAGTCCCCCCAGCCCTGCGGCAAGATTTTCGTAGGGCCACAACCCGCGCAGAATTTGCCGCGCTGGCTGTAGCACTATACGAGAGCCAACACGGCCCAATAGAGGAGCGCATGGGTGCTACAGGCCGCCCCAGCTTCGACGATACCAACGACGAAAATGTTATTAAAGCGGCGTATCTTGGTATTGTGTCTGGAGTGGGCGGCAATAGATTCAACCCGCACGGCAACATCACCCGCGAGCAAGCAGCGGTTATGGTTGCGCGTTTGGCAGAAGTTGTAGGCGACCCGTTACCGGCGGCGGCTCCAACTTTTGGTGATAATGCAAGCCTATCTTCATGGGCGGTTGCAGGTGTAGGAAGTGTACAAGCTGTAGGGATTATGGGTGGTACCGGCAACAACATGTTTACACCCAGGGGCACTTACACAAGAGAGCAAAGCATCGTAACCATGTTGCGCTTGCACCAGTTTATACATGGCGAGTTGGCACCGCCACAGGCACAAGACCCAGTAGGCCCAACCCCAACCCCTGCCCCACGCGAGGTCCCATTTGCATACACAACATCAAGCATAACAATCCCCAACCGCAGGCTAACAGAAGCAGAGCGGCAAGCATGGATAGACGAGTACAACGCCAACGGCGGCGCAAGCGCGTTTGAGTTGGAAGTGGTGCGGCTAGTAAATGTAGAGCGTGCAAACTACGGGTTAGCCCCCCTTGTCATATGCCATACGCTAATGCTTGCGGCAAGGTTTTATGCGCAAACCATGGCCAACCTAAACACAGACCTTAGCCATACCGTAGGGCCGTATGGCGGCTCTTTTGGTACGGCGGATGCATTTGGCGACCGCATTGTTTCTACAAGGGCGGCTAACGGCATAGCCGGGTTTTGGACACCGGAATCTGCCGTAGATGGCTGGATGGGCTCGCCAGGGCACAGGCGCAACATCTTAAACCCAAATATTACACGCATGGGTACCGGCTTCCACCTTGGTGGGCAATGGGGCGTGTTTGGGTATCAGTTGTTTGGCGGTGGCACGGCTACGGCTGTGCCGGACTAATATTAAGCTAAAAATATTTCAATTACCGGTACAAGTACGTCAGGCTTTACCACCGGCAGCAGCATAACCAGCAAGTCGCTACCTTTTGGCAATCCTTCGCCTTCGCCGTAGTGTTTTAGTTCGCCTTCGGTAATTTTTATTTCGCTGCCATCATGTAGCATTTGCGCATATGCTACGCGCCCTGCCATCCCTGGGAGCTGTATGTGCATAAATGGCCATGCATACATGTGTAGGTATAGGCGTTTGCCGTCTGCACTTTGTGTGTAGCGACAGTCGTCTGGCAGGGACGGCTGTATATCCGGCTCGGCCATAGTACAGCCATATATACTGCGGCTGTTGTACTTCATCCAGTTGGCGTATACGGCCAATGCTTCTTTTGCGCGGTTGTCTAGATAACCGCGTGCGGTTGGGCCTACGTTCATAAGCAAGTTGCCGCCTATTGCTACAGTGTTTATTAGCATCCTTATTAACATTTCTGGGGACTTCCAGGTAAGCTCGTCACGGTAATAACCCCACGAGCCGGAGAATGTCTGGCATGCTTCCCAGGTTACATATTCGCCTGTTTCGCCGTGCTGTATCCACTGTGCTGGTTGATATTGCTCTGGTGTCCATAGGTCTTGCTCTATGTCTGCGCGGTTGTCTATGATTATGTCTGGTTGTAGGCTCCTGGCTAGGGCAATGAGTTTTTCGGACTCCCAATCTTCTTTACCTTTGCCTTTTGGCCATCTGTCGCCTGGGGTGTCGTGGTAAGAAAAGTCTAACCATAGTATATCTATCTTGCCATAGCCGGTTAACAGCTCTGCTACTTGGTCGCGCATGTATTGGGCATAGCGGGTCATGTCGCGGCCTATGTTTTGAGTGTCTGCGTCATGGTCGTTGCGGCGGGGGTGATATTTGTCTATTGTAAAATCTTGGTGGTGCCAGTCTATCAGGGAATAATAAAAGCCCACTTTTATTCCCATGGCGCGAAATGCGTCTACATACTCTTTTACCAGGTCACGTGCGGCTGGGGTATTGGTGCTCTTGTAATGGGTATACTTACTATCGAACAAGCAAAAACCGTCGTGATGCTTAGTTGTAAGTACTGCGTACTTCATACCGGCGGCTTTGGCTTCGCGGGCCCATTCGTGTGGGTCATATAGGTCTGGATTAAAGTTTTCGAAGTAGCGCTGATATTTTTCCTCTGTGATACATTCCATGTTTTTTATCCACTCGTTCCTGGCGGGTAGGGCATAAATACCCCAGTGGATAAACATGCCAAACCTGTCGTGGGCAAACCATGTAGTATCGCCCGGGGTTTTCCTTGTTTTGTAGCTGCTCATTATCCTGGCCTCCTTTGGCGGTGTTTAATTTTGGAAATGTAAGCTTTTGTATTTTACTGTCATTGGTAACATGTAGCAAGGGTTGTAACCATCATGGCCCAAGTTAATATGATATTATAATAAACATCCTAGCCACCCCA
This sequence comes from Defluviitaleaceae bacterium, assembly GCA_009785605.1. Classification (GTDB taxonomy): domain Bacteria; phylum Bacillota; class Clostridia; order Lachnospirales; family WQUN01; genus WRAN01. The sequence goes on from WQVY01000018.1 coordinate 7,530, forward strand.
AAACAAAAAGGAGCATGCAAAATGGGTAAATATTTTGGAACCGACGGCGTGCGCGGCATTGCCAACCATAGCCTAACACCTGAACTGGCGCTGGCACTTGGCCGTGCAGGCGCTTATGTACTAACAAAGTCTACAACTTCTGCCCCCAAAGTGCTAATAGCTACGGACTCGCGGCAGTCTGGCGATATGCTTGCGGCAGCGCTTACGGCCGGCTTATGCTCTGTTGGGGTAAGGGTATACCATGCGGGAGTGCTGCCTTCGCCGGCAGTGGCCTTCCTTGTACGGCATCATAAGATGGATGCTGGGGTTATGATATCTGCATCACACAACCCCATGCCAGACAACGGGATAAAATTTTTTAACTCCAATGGCTATAAGCTGGCAGATGAAATAGAAAATGAAATAGAAAAATATCTAGATAACACAGAAAGCCTTCCGCGACCTGTAGGCCCAGATGTTGGCACAGTTACCGCCCTCGAAAGTGCAGAGGATGATTACTTTGCATATCTACTTTCTACAGTACAGGGTCTTGATCTAAAAGGGATAAACATTGCACTAGACTGCGCAAACGGCGCAACAAGTCACATAGCACCCCGTGTCTTTGCTGCACTCGGTGCCAATATCCATACCCTGCACAATAAACCAAGCGGGCTAAATATAAACGACAACTGCGGCTCAACCCACATGGGGCACCTGGTCAAATATGCACAACAAAACAATATTGATATAGGGCTGGCATTTGACGGCGACGGTGACAGGATGCTAGCCGTCGACGAAAACGGTCATGAAATAGACGGCGATGAAATATTGGCAATTTGCGGGTACGACCTAAAAGAGCGCGGGCTACTACCCGGCAACGCAATAGTGGCAACAACCATGAGTAACCAAGGCCTGGAAGTGATGTGCAAAGCTCATGGGATGGCCCTACACCGCACAGATGTAGGCGATAGATATGTATTAGAAAAAATGCTGGCAGACAATTTTGTATTGGGTGGCGAGCAGTCTGGTCATGTAATATTTAGCAGCAAAAGCACCTCCGGCGATGGGGTGCTAACTGGGCTGATGCTACTTTCTATTTTTGCAAGAAAGCAAAAGCCAATGTCTGAGCTGCGCAGCATAATGGAACATTTCCCGCAAGTGCTGGTAAATGTAAAAGTACGCGACGATAAAAAACACAATTGGGGTAATTTTTCAGAAGTAACAACCGCCATGGCCAATGCCGAAAAAAAACTAGCCGGCCAGGGGCGTATACTAATAAGGCCTTCTGGTACAGAAGCATTGGTTAGGGTCATGATCGAAGGTAAAAACGAAACAGAAATAAAAACCATGGCCGACGAGCTTGCAAGTGTTATAGCCAAAGCGCTGGCATAATATTATTCCGCAGCAAGGGCTTCTTTGAGTGAGACTAGCACCTTCTTTTCTATACGCGATACTTGTACCTGTGACACGCCAATAGCTTTGGCTACTTCCATCTGGGTTTTGTCTTGGAAATAACGCAGTATTATAACTTGCCGCTCTTTGGGTTTTAGGCGGCCTATGAGTTGCTTAAGGGCCATAACTGTTATGGCCTTTTCGCTGCCATCAAAGTTTTGGGCAACCTTGTCTATGAGATAAATAGGGCTGCCGTCCCCTTGATAAATTGTGGCATGAAGTGACTCTACATCCAGCCCTGCTTCCATTGCCACAACCAAGTCCTCGACCTCTGCCCCTATTTCTGCTGCCAGCTCGTTGATTGTGGGCTGGCGGCCTAGTTTTGCGGTTAGTTGTTCTTGTACATAGCGGGCCTTTGTGGCCATTTCTTTCATTGGGCGGCTTATTTTTATAAGACCGTCATCACGCAAAAAGCGTTTTATCTCGCCTATTATCATTGGGATGGCGTAAGTGGAAAATTTTACTTCATAACTGCTGTCAAACTTTCTTATACATTTTAGCAAGCCTATTGCACCTATCTGGTACAAGTCGTCTGGCTCGTAGCCCCGCTTCGTAAATTTTTTTACAACAGACCATATAAGCCCGCTGTTTTCTTTAATCAGCTGCTCTGCTGCGGAGTCGTCGCCTTCTTGGGCGCGCTTAATTAGTGCTAGTGTTGCTTCTAGGGATGTCATATGCTACTCCGGGCTTGCCAATGTCTTGGCAAGGGTTATTGTTGTGCCTTGTCCTGGTGTAGAGTCTACCGTCACACTGTCCATAAATGACTCCATCACAGTAAACCCAAGGCCCGAGCGCTCAAGCTCAGCTTTGGTAGTAAAAAGCGGCTCGCGGGCGGTATCTATGTCTGCTATCCCTACGCCGTCATCTGCTACTTGGATAGTGATGGTGCGGCATTCGCTGGTTGTTAGGCTCAAGCGGACTGTGCCTTGCGTATTATTATTTTCGCCTTGTGGGTAACCATGTATTATGGCATTGGTTATGGCTTCGGACACAGCAGTCTTGATATCTGATACTTCATCTACAGATGGGTCCAAAGGCGCAATAAACCCAGCAACCACTACCCTTGCAAAAGAAATATTTTCGGGTTTGCTATCCATAGCTACGCTAACGCGGTTCATATACTTCCCCTCCCGGCGTTAAAGTCTTCTTTCGCTTCTTCTACCGTGGCAGTGCGGGTTATTATTTTTGCAAGCCCGGATATATGAAAAATCCGTCCCATGTCATCGCTCATACCTGCAAGCGCCAACCGGCCGCCGCGTTTCTCGGCGTTTTTGTAGCGTCCTATAATCATGCCTATCCCAGACGAGTCCATAAATCTAACTCCAGAAAAGTCTAATATGATATGCCTACATGACGAGTTGTCGAAGGCGGTATCTATCTGGCCCCTCATGCGCTCTGCACTGTGGTGGTCAATTTCGCTATCAGGTTTTGCGATTAATGCATTACCGGCGATGTTAATTTGTATTCCCATAATTTTCACTCCCATTTTTTGTAAGCTGCTTGTATCATAATGAAATTTTCACGTATATGCAAGTGGCAATGCAAAAATGATACCGCTGCATTGTTTAGTTAGTTGTTGAATATGTTATAATGTGGTCAGCATCATTAAACTTCTGGAGGTAGTCATGTTTTTTAAAAAAGTTGCAGAACAAGCGTTAAACGCCCCAAATACAGTAATAGGCGAAGGTATGAGCTTAGAGGCCGTGCGTATGACCGGTGCAGAGTCTGTTAGGATAGACGGCATATACAAGGGGAATCTGGAGTTAGAAGGTAGCCTGGTCTTGGGTGACAGTGGCGTAATCCACGGTAATGTAGAGGCTAGTTACTTCCTAGTAGCCGGTGAAATAACAGGTAATGTCAAGTGCCATACCCAGTTACACTTTGCCTCAACAGCCAAGATAACCGGCGATATAGAGGCTCAATCGCTAATAGTAGACGAAGGCTCGCAAGTAAATGGCCGCTATAAGGTTGGCCAACCCAAAACCCCCATATCCACCATAGAAGCCCGGGGCGAAAAAGTAAAAATTACACAAGATGCAAAGCTAAAATAAGGTGATACAAATGGATAAACCGGACCCTATATTCTATGGCGGTCAAGCGCTGATGGAAGGTGTAATGATGCGTGGGCGCACAGCCTATGCGTTAGCCGTACGCCGCCCAGACAATGAAATAGAAATTACAGACAGGCCCATCACATCCACCAGCAACTTCTTATTAAAGTTGCCAATAATACGCGGGGTTGTAGCTTTTGGCAGCTCTATGGCGGTGGGGTATAGGTCCCTTGCATGGTCTGCAGAAATAGCCATGCAAGACGAAGAACCTACAACATCAAAGTTTGAGATTTTTTTGCAAGATAAATTTGGGGACAAGCTTTTTAGTGTGCTTATGACTATAAGCATGGTGTTATCTGTGGTGCTGGCACTGGGGTTGTTTATGCTGCTCCCTACCTGGATTGGTACGCTAATAGGCGGTGGCGCTTTGGTTGGCGTGGTTGAAGGGCTTGTACGCATTACGCTTTTTATAGCCTATATATTTTTGATATCACGCATGAAGGATATACAGCGGTTTTTTCAGTATCACGGGGCAGAGCATATGGCTATTAACTGCCACGAGCAAGACCTCCCCCTTACTACCGAAAATGTAGCTTCCTGCTCCCGGTTGCATAAGCGTTGCGGCACCAGTTTTATGCTGGTTGTTATGGTTATTAGCATGATAATGTTTATGATTATCCGCGTAGATACGCTATGGATGCGCTTTGGAAGCCGTATTTTGCTGCTTCCGGTTATTGCTGGGCTTGCATATGAAGTTTCTGTTAAGTGGGCTGGCAAACGGGATAATTTTTTGGTTAGGGCCATTATAGTCCCAGGCATGGCCCTACAGCGCTTTACTACCGCTGTACCAGATGAGCAACAGATAGAAGTAGCCGTGACAGCGCTTAAGCGGGCACTTTTGCAAGACCAGGAGGGCGCATGACCATACAAGAAGCATTACGCTTGGGAGTGGATGCAATAGGGCGGCACGAGGCACAGCTTTTACTGTCCCATGTTACAGGCATGAGCTTAGAAAAAATAATATTTGATTATTATACAAAGCCCCTGGACGAACCGGCCAAAGGGGCTTTTTTTGCGGGGCTAGAAAGAAGAAAGACAAAAGAGCCGCTGCAGTATATCTTGGGCAAGTGGGAGTTTATGGGGCTGGATATAATCACAGACACGCGAGCCCTTATACCACGGCCAGAAACGGAAATAATGGTTGAAGAAGCACTAACATTGATTCAAGAGCTTGGGCGGCCAGCCAATGTCTTGGATGTATGTACTGGAAGCGGGTGCATTGCTGTTGCTATTGCCAAGCTTAGCGGCAGCAATGTAGCAAGTGTTACCGCAGTTGACATAAGCCCGGCTGCACTGGCTCTAGCCGCAGAAAACGCCACCCTGCACGAGGTTAATAATATCAACCTTGTACAAAGTGATTTGTTTTGCGGCTTAAATGGGCAAACTTACGATGTGATAATATCCAACCCACCATACATCCCCACAGCCGACATTAGCAGTCTACAACCAGAAATATCGCACGAGCCCAAACTGGCACTAGACGGCGGGCACGACGGTTTGGACATTTATAGGCGGCTAATACCAGCAAGCGTGAAGCATATAGCACCAACTGGTGCATTGTTTTTGGAAATAGGCCCCCGTGATGTAGAAACTATCATGTACAAGGCCGGTTATGGTATAGTACGGTTGGTAAAGGATTATTCCGGTCTTGACCGTGTACTGATAGGCAGGAAACAGGAGGTATAAATTATATGTTCGACCGTTTAGATGAACTAGAAACAAAATACGCAACCCTTTCAGAAGCAGTAAGTGACCCGGAGGTCATAGCTGACACCAATAAATGGCGCGTCTTCATGAAAGAGCATAGCGAGCTAACCCCGATAGTGGAAACCTATAGGGAGTATAAGCGCCTGCAAACCGGTTTAGAAGAAGCCAAGACTTTGCTAGAAGAAGAATCCGACAACGAGCTGCGGCAACTAGCAAAAGACGAAATAAAAGAAAACACCGATGCACTAGAACGCGTAACAGAAGAGCTAAAACTACTACTATTACCCAAAGACCCCAACGATGAAAAAAACGTAATAGTAGAAATACGCGGTGGCGCAGGCGGCGACGAAGCCGCACTGTTTGCCAACTCCTTATATCGTATGTACACCCACTACGCAGAGGGCCGTCGCTGGAAGACCGAAATCATGTCCGCAAACGGAAGTGAACTAGGCGGCTTTAAAGAAATTTCGTTCCTGATACAAGGCAAAGGTGCATTTTCACGTCTTAAATATGAAAGCGGCGTACACCGCGTACAGCGCATCCCGGTTACAGAGTCAGGTGGGCGCATCCACACATCTACAGTAACGGTAGCAGTATTACCAGAGGCCGAAGACCTGGACGTTAACCTAGACATGAACGATGTAAGGGTAGATATATACCGTTCGTCTGGCAATGGTGGGCAAAGTGTTAATACTACAGACTCTGCCGTGCGGGTAACTCATGTACCATCAGGCATAGTTGTAGCTTGCCAAGACGAAAAATCTCAGCTAAAGAACAAAGAAAAAGCCCTAAAAATACTTAGGGCCAGGCTATACGACTTGGAAATGGAAAAACATCATTCTCAAGTATCTGCCGAAAGGCGCAGCCAAATTGGTACTGGTGATAGAAGTGAACGTATTCGCACGTACAACTACCCCCAAAGCCGCGTTACAGACCATAGGGTGGGGCTAACGTTGCACAAGCTAGACGCAGTACTAGACGGGGACTTGGACGAAATCTTGGATACATGCATCACCCAAGACCAAGCGCAAAAGTTAAAAGGGGCATAAGGCTATAAGATTCACATTAAAATATGACCGCCGAAGGAGCATAATAGATTTATGAAATTTAAACTATTAACAAAAAATTACCTGTCGTACATGATATTGTTTACCATCGCAACTGCAATGGCAATAACCCTAACCTCATGTAGCAATGACGCAGATGACAATGTTCGCACTATAGACATAGTAGTAGCACCCGACACAAATAACGAAAACAACTACCAAGAAGAAATAGACGATAACACACAAACTCCAACAACTGCATATATAAACATACAAATTGCCGACGCAGAAAGCGCACCAAATTTTGATTTATACTATTCTATTGACTTCAGAGACGCATATACTACTTACTGGAACAGCGACTTAGATTGGCTTAGCTTTAACCAGCCGCTGGCCATTTGGGCAGACGAAACTCTGGCAGATTTTCAGCTTATAGGCGTTTATCTAGACTACCGCGACGACGGTGCACTTTTAGCCACCGCCACCCATTCTTACTACACAATCCCGCTGCTGGATACGCCGCTAGTCATAGAGTGGTTTTTTACTGCTGGGCTGTTTCCCAATAACGGCATATCTTTTGTAGACTCCAACGGCACACGGCGTTTTTTTGCCATACAAGCGGCATATGGCCATGAGGACAGTATTCACCGTTTGTTAGAGTTTGAAGACGGCGGCGTACTATTCCCGCCATGGGAAGAATAAAACATACGATTAATGATTACCATCCAAGGCGGGGGTTATTCCGCCTTCTATTACATAGATAATTAAAAATATCGGATTGGCATGCCGCACACCAGCGGTTGTGTATTGTATGGTGTCTAGAAATATCCATCACACATCCAAAGTTGGTGCAATCTTGTGCGCCCAATATATGTGATATTTCATGAACAACCGCCCGCCGCAGCATTGCTGGGGCCAGCTGTGTTGTGACAATCATGTCGCCTAAGTGCATGTTTGTGGTGCCTTCTAACCCCCTAACCGGGCGTGCAAGCCCAGCAATTCTTCCTTCGTTGAGGGGGATGTCCACAATCCTAAAAGTAATTGTTGCGTGACTGCTTGGGTTTACATCTAGTATATCTGAAGCAGAGTTACCGGCCTGGTTGAGTGCAGGTTCGTAGCGGGTTGCGCTTTGCGGTGCTAAGTCTACACCAAACCTGGTTTGAAACAGGTGCTTTATTTCGCCTATGATTATTTCAGCTTGGTTGCGTGCGTCTGATGTGTCGCGGTTTACCATAAGTTCGTAATATATTGTTATGTCTAAGGGTGTACCCCACCTTGCCCAGTATGTTGTGTTGGCGCTTGGGACAGTTGTAAATGCCGTAAGCCTAGAGCCGCCAGTGGCCTCGGGGGTGTTAAACCAGCCAAGAAAGACATATCCAGCTTTGGTGGGTGGTTGCGGCAGCGCTCTCATTTGTGTGTTTGCCCCCCTAGTTACTGACCCTATAGCAGATGTCCCACCGTTGGCATCCAGCGACAGCACTACAGCAGGGGCCCACATGGCATAAAAATAATAAAGCGATGCGTCCCCAGTAAAATGAAATACCTGCCGTGGCTGAAACACATGGTTTCCGTTTCTCCAACCAACGAATACATAGCCGTCTTTAGCCATAGTGCCGGGGCCCCTAAGGGTAGCTGTCCCGGAGGTGTTTATGTTGCCAGGCCTTGGTGGCGTACCTGCGGTGCTGTGAATGCACTTATAAATAAAGTTGTAAGTCTTGCCTGTGGGTTTGTTGTTTATAGATAGTGCAAACTGGTAATGAGGTAATAAAATAGCGCCATATATCGGCGCTTGTAAATTTACATATACAAGTTGATCTGATTCGGCATTTGCTGTGCCGTAGATACCCATGGTGCTATAGATGCTTGTTATGCCAAGCACTAGCCCTACTGCTATTAGTAGCTTCATAAGTTTATTGTTTTTGGTTTTCATTGTGTACACCTCTATACGACTTTAAACCATATTATAGCGCAAAGTTCTGCGAAGGTTAAGCGCAGAGCTTTGCGTTTTTATAAAATTAAATTGGTCAACCTCTGCGGAAAGTGAAACAAAGTCTTTATACCGAATGAAGTTTCGCGTATAATCATCTCCGCAGGGCATGTTTTTGCCGCATATGTAACTTCAATAGATGTCTTATTCAAGATTTTGAGGGAGTGACGATATGAATACAGCGATAAAAATCACAGGTGCGCGAATACACAATCTAAAAAACATCGACATAGAGATACCAAAAGGTAAGCTAACCGTTATCACAGGCGTATCTGGCAGCGGTAAGTCCAGCCTTGCCTTTGACACACTTTATGAAGAAGGCAAACGTCGTTATTTGATGTTCTCTAACACGCAGTTTATGGTTGATAATGTCCCCACATTTGAAAGCATATCCGGGCTTTCCCCTACGGTTGCGGTAGAACAAAGGATTACAAGGCAGTCTAATCCACGCTCTACCGTTGGGACTCGTACAAAAATAAGTTCTATGTTTGCCGCGCTATTTGCAACATACGGTAGTCGTGCCCCTGAATATGATGACGGCGAGCCTTTGTCTATGGAAATGTTCCAAAAAAATTCCCCCAAAGGGATGTGTGTACGCTGCTTGGGTACGGGTAAAATCTACATTGTTGACGAAGATGACTTGTTCCATGACAAAACAAGGACACTTGCAAATTTATTTGGCAACGAAGGTAAAGAGGGGAAAACCGCCCATTGGGGAGTGCGCATCCAACAATATTGCAAACACGTTGGCATTTCACCGCAACAGACGATTGAATCATTAAGCGAAGATGAGTTTAACCAATTCAAATATGGTGGCACGGGTTATAGACATATGCCAGACGGTGTTATTTATTGGGTCATTAATTTTTATAAATGGAGCAAAAAAAGGAAGCATGGGTATTGGGGCGCACAATTGACGTGTGTACATCATGTCGATTGCCCAAAGTGCGGCGGCTCGGGACTGGGCGAGCAAGCAGCACATACCACAATTAACGGAAAAACCATCACATATCTCGAATCCATGTATATTACAGATTTATGCGAGTTTTTGAAGGAAGACAAGCTACACGGGACTAAACTACTTGAAGAAATCTTATTAAAACTCGAGTGCCTGGTAGATGTAGGACTGCATCACCTAGCGTTATCTCGTCCTATCCCCACACTTTCGGGTGGCGAGATACAGCGTCTTTTCCTTGCGAGTTATATTATTGCAGAGATGGATTCTATTATTTTTATTTTTGATGAGCCGACAATCGGGTTGCACGAAGTGGAAAAGCAAAAGTTGATTGATATTGTCCAAAACTTGATAAAGCGTGGCAATACGGTAGTAGCAGTAGAACATGATATTAATTTTATGCAAGCCGCGGATTATATTATTGACCTTGGCCCACGCGCCGGGGAGTATGGCGGTGAGCGAGTTTTCCAAGGCAGTTTTCAAGACTTTATTAAAACAGAAAATTCATTGACCGCACCCTACTTATCTGGCAAGTCGCTGCTGCCTGTAAAGGCATCATACAAGCCGATAAACAAGTCAAAAATCCTGCGATTAGAAAATTGCACCATTCACAATTTACAAAATGTGTCCTTTGACATACCACTGGGTTTGCTTGTGGGCGTTGCTGGTGTTTCTGGTAGCGGCAAGTCTAGTCTTATAACAGACACACTTGTCCCCAAATTAAAAGAAGTACTGAATAATATAGTCATAGACGAGTTTGGCTATGACAGCGAAGCGGAAGAAACTGTTATTTTGCCCGAAGTAATAATATCCGGGTATGAGCACATAAAAAAATGTTTGATTATCGACCAAAAACCCATTGGCCGCACTCGCACATCATGTCCAGCAACATATACCAAGATTTTTGATAAAGTACGCAAAATGTTTGCAGACTCCCCCGAAGCAATATCGCAAGGGTTTAATGCCGGTATGTTTTCTGTAAACGGTGATGGCAACTGCCCTAAGTGCAAAGGCGACGGTGTAATCCATTACCATGTTGGGTTTGGCAATTTTATTCATGTAGACTGCGAAAACTGCTACGGTACTGGCTACAGGCCCGAATCATTGACTGTCGTGGTAGACGGCAAAAATATCAGGGATATCCTTAACATGAGCATATCAACAGCGATGGAATACTTCAAAGATAAAAACAAAGCAAGCTATCGCATGCTTCAAACCCTTGACCGGGTGGGCCTTGGTTATATGTCGCTTGGGCAGAAAACACCTACAATATCGGGCGGCGAAGCACAGCGGATCAAATTAGCAAAGGAGCTAGGCAAGTCTGGCAGTGGCAAAGACAATGTATATATTTTAGACGAGCCAACTACAGGACTTTCATTTTCTGATAGCGAAAGACTTATCCAACTAATGCAGGAGCTCGTAGACAACGGCAACACCGTAATAGTAACAGAGCATGACCCCGCTATTCTTGCAAACTGTGATTATATTATAGAAATGGGGCCAGGCGGCGGAAGCGACGGCGGGTATGTACTTGCTACTGGGACTCCTGAAAAGCTAAAGAAAAATAAAAAATCCATAATAGGGCGGTTTTTGTAATGAGTGCAGTCAATCACAAATTTTTGAGCCAGCTTGACGATTATATTAAAGTCAAGCGCTATAGGTTAGTAAATGCGGTTGTGGTTTACGAAAACGATGCTCTTGTTTTTGAGCGTTTTTATAATAAATTTAATGAAAACTCTGTTAACCACCTCTGCTCTACATGGAAAAGCATTTTATCCATCACGCTTGGGATTTGTCTGGACAAAGGGATAATCAAGGACATAAATGAACCCATAAGCCACTATCTTCCGCAGTTTGCTAAGAATATCGAAACACGGCACAGGCTTATAACAATCCGCCATTTGTTAACTATGTCGTCGGGGATACATTTCATTGGCGGTGTGCATTATCATTGCCCAATGTTAACGCAAATGCGGCGGTCCCAAAATTGGCTGGCCCATATTGCAGATGTACAAATGACTGCAATGCCGGGCACGAATTTTGTATACAAGGAATGGGATGTAATCTTGCTTTCTGCAATAATTGGGAAGGCTTGCGGTGGGTTGGCTTGGGATATTGTGTTGGAGTACTTATACAAGCCACTGGGTATAACCGGTGAAAAATGGTTGGTTCAAAATAGTGGAACATTGAACTATAACACTGATGTTGAAAATAAAATGCCCGAAGATGGCGGCGACAAAATGACTGCAAAAAACATGGCGAAAATAGGGCGGTTGATGTTGAACGGTGGAGTATGGGACGGGCAGAGGGTGGTTTCGGAATCATACATAAACGATTCAACCGCGCCGTCACAAGCGGATAGGGGATATGGATATTTGTGGTGGCTTTCTAATAAAGGTTATCACGCACGGGGATTTGGAGGGCAAGAAATTAATATATACCCAGATAAAAATGTAGTAGCGGTTGTACAAGCAACCGTCACGCCTTCAAGCAAATTTTATTCCGATATTTGCGAAAATGTCATATATGTAAAGTGAAAATATCCTATGTTCTAATATCACAAAATAAAACAGGACAACGCATGAAGCCACAATGCTCCCATACGTTTGTCCTGTTTTAATATATCCAAAATTATTTGTATCCGTTAAACAAAAGCCCTGAGTCTGTATCCACCGTAACCGGCAGCCCATTGCTTACAAAGTCAACGGCACGCACATTGGTTGTAAGAAGTGGGATATCCAGCGCCTTGGCCACGGTTTCTGCATGGCTTAGGTCTACTTGCTCCCATGTGCCAATGACTATTGCACCTGCTTTTTTGATGTATTCCATCATTTTGTCATTGGTTTGTGTGCATATGATTATGTCGCCTTGCCCGAAATATGGGAGTTCTTCTACGTCTTGGGACTCGAACACGCGGGTTATGCCTTTTATTACACCACGCTTGTTGCCTGTACCTTGGGCAAGTACATTGCCTACAGTACGTACTTTCATGGTGTTGGTGGTACCTGCAATGCCTACCGGCACACCTGCTACGGATACTATCGTCTCGCCGGCTTTGGCAAGTCCGGTCTTCATTGCCATGTCTTCGGCTATATCAAAGACTTCGCTGTCGCCTATGAAAGGCTCACTTAGTACGGGCACACAGCCCCAGCTTAGGTTTAGCTGGCGGCATACAAACTCGTCTGCTGTTATGGCCAAGATTGGGCATGATGGGCGGCAGCGGGATACCATCCGGGATGCGAAGCCAGAGTCTGTTATGGGTACTATACATACTGCTTCCAGCTCTGCTGCAGTGGTTACGGCTGCAACGCTTATTGCGGTTGTTATGTTGCGGTTGAGATTTTTTTGCTGGTCTGCAAACATGGATTTATAATCGCTGGAGCGCTCTACCTCTGTGGCGATGCGTGCCATCATTGCTACGCTTTCTACTGGGTATTGGCCGCTGGCCGTCTCGCCCGAAAGCATGATGACATCTGACCCGTCGAAGATAGCGTTGGCTACGTCGTTGGCCTCTGCACGGGTGGGGCGTGGGTTAGAGACCATGGACTCCAACATGTGGGTGGCCGTTATAACAGGCTTGCCTACCTGGTTGCAGCGGCGGATAAGGTTCTTTTGCGCTATGGGGACTTCTTCTGGCGGTATTTCCACACCCAAGTCGCCGCGGGCTACCATTATGCTATCTGATACGCTTAATATGCTTTCGATGTTGTTTACGCCCTCGCGGGATTCTATTTTTGCAATTATATGAATATGCCCACCGCCGTTGTCTACCAACACTTTACGGATATTGAGTATATCTGTTGCTGTGCGCACAAAAGAGGCCGCGATAAAATCGAAGTTCATTTTTATGCCAAACTTTATGTCTTCTATGTCTTGCTCTGTTAGTGATGGCAGGTTTACATATACATCTGGGATATTTACACCTTTCCTGGCGCTTATAAAGCCGGAGTTTATTAGCACACATTTTACGTCTGTCTTGGTAAGGGCTGTGACTTTAAGCTCTAGTAGGCCGTCGTCTATTAACACGCGGCTGCCTACGGTTAGGTCTTTTGGCAAGTTCTTGTAAGTTACGGACACGATTTCTTGGGTGCCTATTATGTCCCTGGTGGTTAGGGTAAAGTTTGCGCCTTGCTCTAGATAAATTTTATCTGTTTCAAAAGTTTTTATACGTATTTCTGGGCCTTTTGTGTCTAATACCAGTGGGATGGGCTTGTTTAATTCTTCCCTGGCTTGCTTTAGCATGTTGATGATTTCTGTGTGGGATTCATATGTGCCGTGGGAAAAGTTAACCCTTGCGGCGTCCATGCCGTTTTTGATCATTTGCTTAATTGTTTCTACGTCTTTTGTTGCAGGGCCCAATGTTGCCAGTATTTTTGTTTTGCGCATAAGGTACCTCCATAATTGATTTATGATTTTAATATAACACAAAAAATGCCCCCGGCATATCATGGGGGTATTTCTAACGTTGTCTGCTATAATATAGCCAGATAACGGAGCAAATAAGCAACAGTCCACACAAGTGAAAAATGGAGGTTAATCAGACATATGCTAGAAATTAATACTCGCAATTTATTTCTAAGACCCACCAAACGTGAGGATTTGGATGCTGTTGCAGCTATATGGGGTGACATTGATGGTGGCAAATATTTACCTGACCCATACTACAAAAGCGGCACAGAAATAGAAGCAATACTTGAAGATGACCCTGACTGCCCTGTTTATTACTTTGTAGCTTTCCGCACAGGTTGTGATGAAATTGTGGGGACCTGCAGCTTGGGGTTAGAGAATGCTAAGGCGAGTAATTATTCTATCGGGTATGACGTTAAAAAAGAGCATTGGCGCAACGGTTACGCTACCGAAATGGTCCATGCCTTAATTGAACTTGCTAGCAAGCTAGATATCAAATCCATTACTGCACCGGTTGCACAGGCAAACACGGCATCCTGCAGGCTAGTGGAAAAATGCGGGTTTGTAATTGATGGAGAAAGTTCATTCACAAAAAGTGGTACAGATATTGTGTATCCGACATTCATATATAAATTAGAGTTGTAATTATAGAAAGAAAGAATCGGGATTCTATACAACACAATGCCTTCATATATATGTCATATGGCACATGCAAACCATCACAGTACCAATGTGCTGTTATAGCAATCGCACCTTTAAACGGTCCTGTCCGAGCCGAAAGTCGCGAACGGTCCAACGCGTTTTGGGCGACAGACAGGGCCGATTTAAAGTCCGATTGCTTTAATGCAAGTGCCTGTACGCTACCCCGGAGGCATACATGGGTAAAAAACAAGTACTACGTCATCGCCTAGTCTTGGGGCTGCTACTGTTAACCGGTGCGGCCCTATTCATGTGGGCACAGTCTTTCTTATCTGATACTACATATGCAGACCAAACTCTGCTGCCAGGCTCAGGCTACGGCCTTCCGGCGGCCCATCTGCGGCCTTATGACCCATATAACCCAGGTGTAGCACCGCCTCCATATTTTCCACTTGTGGGTCTAGAGGACATAATTTTCACCCCACCTGTGCCAATACCAGAGCGCCGCGAACCTACACGCCCTGCCATATCTGAAGAATATATGCAGCGGCTAATGTCGTTTGATTATCTGGTTAATAATATTTTCTTGGTTGACAGATATACAACTCTGTTTCCTTCTGACATAGATACTGGCGCATTTCTTCAAGCTGACTTGACAATAGATACTACTGTTGCGGGCCCACAAGTTTTAATCTTCCATACGCATTCTCAAGAGCGATTTATAGACAGCAACCCCCTGGATCCTATGGATGGCGTAGTTGGTGTTGGCCGCGTGCTGGCAGAAATATTAGAGGAAACATACGGCATAAGCGTACTGCACAGCACCCACCAGTTTGATGTTGTAGACGGCCGCCCAAGGAGGCAAGGCGCGTACGAGCGTATGGAGCCGGTGATACGTCAAGTTCTAGAGGACAACCCCTCTATCCAAATGGTTATTGACATACACAGGGATGGTGTGCGCGAAAATGCTGGGCCTTTTATAACTTACATCAACAACCAGCGGACAGCACGCATCATGTTTTTTAACGGCTTGAGCCGCCAAAATAGGGGTGGCCAAGTAACCGCCGTGCCATGGCTACCCAACCCATACTTGCGTGATAACCTTAACTTAAGTTTCCAACTACAATTGGCCGCAAACCAGCTATACCCAGGCTTTGCAAGGCGCGTGTACCTGCGTGAGTTCCGCTATAGTTTGCACATGATGCCCATGAGTATGTTTGTGGAAGTTGGTAACCAGTACAATACTTTCGCGGAGGCAGTAAGAGCTATGGAGCCCATGGCCAGTATAATTGCCGCAGTAATACTATGCGGGCCACCAGAAATATTGCGATGATTCGCAAAATTGTAACAAAAACGTAACCTGGAAGTAGTTTTTTTTTAAAGTCTATGATACGATAATGTAAGGGAGATACTTGACTGCAAATATAATTGTGTATTTGCGGCATATGACTTCCAATACAATGCCAAAGAGGTGTACAAATGCACGAAACTTACCAAAGCAAAATCACAAACAACGAGCAAGCAGTACATTGTATGCAACAAGTTATTAACAATGTAGAGAAAATCATTGTAGGCAAGCGATACGCCGTTTCTTTGGTAATGACCACATTAGCCTGCCGTGGTCATGTGCTTATAGAAGACGTGCCGGGCGTGGGTAAGACCAGCTTGGTAGCTGCCTTGGCCCGCTCTGTCAACGGGAGTTTTAAGCGGATACAGTTTACACCAGATATTATGCCTTCGGACATCACGGGCTACTCTGCTTTCTCCCCAAAAACTGGGGAGTTTGAATATCGGGCTGGTGCGGTCATGAGTCAGTTTGTACTGGCAGACGAAATTAACCGCACATCACCCAAGACACAGTCCAGCTTACTGGAAGTTATGGAAGAAAACCAAGTAACTGTAGACGGGCAAACCTACCGGGTACCTTCGCCCTTTATAGTACTTGCAACTCAAAACCCTGTAGAGTACTTGGGCACGTATGCCCTGCCTGAAGCACAGCTAGACCGTTTTTTCATGAAAATATCCCTAGGCTACCCAGATAGTAAAGAAGAAAGCAAAATGCTGGACCGTTTCAAAGGCCGCAGCCCAATGGGTGAGTTAAGTGCAGTAGCTGAAGGTACCGATATTACAGCCATACAAAACCTGGCGGAGCAAATCCATGTAGATGCCAGTATCAACAAGTTTATTGTCACCATTGCACGCCACACCCGCGAGCAAGATGATATACAGTTGGGTGCAAGCCCCCGTGCAAGCTTGTGCCTGTTTAAGGCTGCCCAGGCCTGGGCGCTATACAACGGGCGCGATTTTGTTATACCTGATGATGTTATTCAAATGGCCCCGCATATTTTGGAACATAGGATACTAATGAAGCAAGAAGCTGCAATTAAAAAAATACGCGCTACAGATATCATAGACAAAGCCATCAAACAGGCAACCATTGATCTTAAGAACTAAGGTGGTAACAACCTATGATAAAACTATTTCGTAAGCGCAAAAGTGCACCCGAAACCATGAACTTATGGCTTAACCGTGTACGGTATCTTGTAATATGGCTTTTGATTGGCGGTGTCGCGTGGCTGTATGGTGAGCGGATGTTGTATGTAGCTCTTGCAGTATTTACTGTGCTGCCGTTTATCACGTTAATTATCGCGTTCATAGGGCTACGCACTCTAAAAATAAACTACAGCCTCCCGCATACCGTACCCAAAAAAGAATATTGTGAAATTACCGTTAGCATAACCAATGCCATACGCATACCTTTTGGCCGGATTTTGTGCGTGTTTTATAGCGATGATTTTGCTGTGTCTATCCAAGATACTCTTGTGACAGATGTAGGCTCGCTTAAGCCTATAGACCGTACTGTTGAGTTTAATATCAGCTATCGCGGGGAGTACACCATGGGCATAGAGTCTTTGCAAACCATGGATTTGACAGGCCTGTTTAGGCTCAACCGCAAGTTTAATATGGATGCTAAGGTTATAGCCTTGCCTGGCATTGCAGATATGTCCAATTACCCTATAGCCAATAATCTTCTAACGCAGGCCCAGTCCCGCCACGATATACGTGACGAGGATTATGCTACCATTTCTGATATACGCCCATACTTGCCTACAGACTCCATAAAGCGCGTGCACTGGAAGCTCACAGCCAAACGCAACGAGTGGCTGGTTAAGAATTTCCAGTCCAACGCACTGCATCAGATAACATTAATCATAGACAGCAAGCGCATAGGCCGCGAATATACAGAGCAAATTGTGATGGAAGACCGTATGATAGAAGTATCTTTGGGGCTGGCACGCCACTGCCTACGACGCGGTATGCCAGTAGACTATATGGCCGGTGAGGGTCATAAAACCATAAGCCGCACACCTGCAGATTTTGACGCTGTGTACAACACCGCCAGTGTAATAAATTTCGAAGAAAGCCCTGCACTTAGTCCGGGTGCAATATTGGCCCAATGCCTAAACGATGCTGCCGGCTATGTAAATGCCATAATCTTGACCGCAAGGCTGGATGCGCCCCTGTATGAGCGTATAGCCAATGCACAAAACAACGGGCACAACATAGCTGTTATGTATTTTTCCCCGCGTTCGCCACGGCGTGAAACAGAAAACATTTTCCGTTTACTAGAAGAAGGCGGTAGTCACGCATACCGTATACCATTCGAAGAATATGGGACGGAGGTAGCATGATGGCAAACGATTCGAAAGCCCCCAGGCTAAGACACTGGACAGAGTATGTCTTTTGTTTAGTCGTAGGCAGTATGTATATGTACGCCCTTAACCGGGTGATATTAAGCTCAACGTTTATCAGGGTCACGGACCTTAGGTTGTTTACCATGGGTGCTGTGGCGTTGGCATTCTTTGTGCTTATTTTTTATAACCGTATCACACGAATTGTTAGTGCGTGCGTTGTTACGCTTATCGCATTTATATTATTTTTTACATTCGAACGGTGGGAAAGCCAGCTAGAGCACTTGTACGAAGTCTCGCGCATGGTACGTGGCTACATGCTTTATACGCCGGAGTTGGGCATGACGGTACTATGGGCAATGTGCTTGCTATTTGGCTTGGTTGTAGCTGTGTTTATGCTGTACCGTTTTAGCTTTTACTTGCTTGCCATTACTGGGATAGCAATTTTCTTGTTTACATGGGGGCCTGGTTTTACTAGGGATGCGCAGTCATTCTTGATATTCTTGGTTTGTTTTTGCTTACTTTTGATTCGCAAGACCAACCGCGGCCTTTCTGCTGTATATGTAGCGGCACCAATATGTGTGGCCCTTGTGTGGCTTGTACATGGCAGTGTACCTATGGAGGCAGACTTGTTTCAACGCCGCACTTTGCAAGAGCTGTTTGACGGGCCACTTGCTGCGGTTGGTGATTTTATTTATATCATGACTAACCCAATGTACTTTTCTTTTCAGTCTACCGGCTTTTCTGGGCAGGGTGGGCGGCTGGGTGGGCCGGTGACACCCAACAACCGCAATGTTATGACTGTTATGGCGCCTGGGCGCACATATTTGGCTGGTGCTACTCACAATACCTATACAGGTTTTTCTTGGACAACTACCTTAGAACCGGGCCAGCTTTATACGCAGGGTATGCATCCCAGCCAGTTTGAAATGCTTGAGACTACAGCGGCACTTATACGCAATTCTTCACATGTTACGAGCCGCCCTACTATGTCCCCAAGTGTATTGTGGAGCATCTTTCCTGTAGAAGACCATATGTATTTATCAACCGATAATTTCCCCGTTTTGGGCTTTGACGCGTCAAGTGCAAATGTAATGGGCACTAATGCGGTGTTGTTTGACGCATTTGAGAGAGCTTTAATACCTACTGTGGGCGGCATTGTGAGGTTTGATGATATCCATGATATGCAATATATGCATAGTTATTTACCCATGAACCAAGTAACAATAGCCATTGGCACAAACCGCACAGGTACAGTTTTTAGACCCTTAAATACCAGAAGCATATGGTTCCACCCAGCCGGGAACGATTATTTATCTTCACTTATGTTTGACCCAATAGGGGACATGCGTGCACCCGGCTTTATGGCAAGGGGTACACAGTATACATTAAACTTCTTGAATATAGACCATAGGCTGTCTTTTATAGACGATATACTGCACCAGTCTACCCCTGGGTTTCATGATATAGATGGGGAGCATATTATAGTTGTTAATATCTACAATTATACACATGCCTTTTATGAGATGTACCTAGCTCACAACCCTGATGATTACTTGTGCAACAATACCTATGCAACTGTTATTTATTATTATACATCCCTTGAGGATGATGTCCCCAACCGTGAGTTTAGGCTTAGAGTTCACAAAAACTTGTTGGGCATACCGCAGCATGATATAACGGTTACCGCGCAGGATATAAGTGACTTATTTGAGATGTACGCCTTTGCCGGGCCCAACCGCGAGTTGCAATATATAGAGTCTTATTCTTTGCTCATGGCAAAACTTGATTCCTTCTCTAGGGATGTATTAACGCATTATGCAGAAACTGTACGCGAAAACTTTATGTACGTGCCAGAAACTGTACCTCAAAGGGTGCATGACTTGGTTGCGGAAATAATATACGGCTTGGAAACAGACTATGAACGTGTTATAGCAATACGTGAATATCTTGTCCAATTCCCATATACCTTGAATCCACAACCGGTACCACCAGGTGTGTGTTTTGTTGACCATTTCTTGTTTGTGGGCCAAGAGGGGTATTGTACGTATTATGCATCTGCCATGGCTGTAATGAGTCGTATTGCCGGTATACCATCGCGTTATGTAGAAGGGTTTTTGTTGCCGCCAGCCCCGCCAGAGTCTGATGATGATATGGCTATTTTTGTGGTTACTAACATGATGGCTCATGCATGGGTTGATGTATATCTTGAAGGGTTTGGTTGGCTTATTGTAGAAGCTACTGCGCCTTATGCTTTCCTAATGGGGCAAGTCCCTGAGTTGCCGCAAGGTGTGTGGCAAGATGAATGGCTGACTGTTGGCGAGGAGTGGTGGTGGTACTACGAAGAATATTGGAGGATGCACGGCGGATATGACATGCCTTTTTCGCCCGGCGGCCCTGTAAACCAGGCTGGCTATGGTGATATAGATGACGTTATTGGAAGTGCTTTGAGTCTGCGGCAGGTACGTATTATTATTGTATCGATATTTTTGGCTGTGGCTATAATTGTGCTGGGCTTTTTGTTAAAACAGTATATAAAGGTCATAACTGTTACCAGGCGCATAAACCGTTTACCAATAAACCAAAGGATTACGACATATTTTACCGGGATAATTGATATAGCGTCCAATGTGACCAGCGCCAAAGACCCTGCAGAAACGCCATATGTATACGGCCAAAGGGTGGGTATGAGGTTTGCTTTTAAAAATGACTCTGCACGCTTGCGTGATTTGGTGACGTTGTACTACCGCGCAAGATACGGCAGCCATGAGTTAACTGAAGATGAAAGCGTGATAATGGAAGATAGTTATTTTGACATGATAAACTACCTGCAAATAGAGCATAAAAAGTCACGTTTTTTTTATTTGAGATATATTTTAAGAATTGGGGCAATATAAGTAATATAGTAATTCTACGGCCTGTGAACATTGGCATGACTTGGGTTAGCGCAAATTATGCGCAAAGTCTTATGCCAACGTTTACAGGCCTTTTTTGTATCAAAAGGATAATCTTTGAAAAATCTTTGACTTTTGGGGCTCTTGATTTGATTTTGACGTTTTAAACTAATTTAAGTAAAGTGAATTTATTTGAAATTAGTTTTGTATACACAAACTTGTTTTGGAACAATTAACTTATTTTTCCGTTATATTTATGTTGCTAGGCATGTCCTTTTCCGGTTTTGATGTTACCGATAAACCATTTTGATACTATTAATAAACCATTATTAACATTACTACTGTTACCATACTCATTACTTAAGATACTGCTATATGAAGGGGGGATTAATCTGGAAGTATTATTTGATTTGAAAAATGTACGCAAAGTCTATCGCATGGGCGAGGAAAAAATAATGGCCCTAGATGATGTTAGCCTTACATTTGAAAAGGGCAAGATTTATTGCTTACTTGGCACATCTGGGTCCGGCAAATCTACATTGCTAAACATGCTTGCAGGGCTAGAAAAGCCCACTTCCGGAACCATAATTTTCAAAGGCCAGCCACTAGAGAAGTTGAGCGAGTCACAACTTGCCCTATATCGGCAAAAATATGTAGGCTTTGTTTTCCAGTCTTACAACTTGCTCCCGACTCTCTCTGCTTTAGAGAATGTTACACTGCCGCTTATTTTCCGCAAAATACCAAAGCGGAAGCGTATAGTCGCTGCCAAGGCCATGCTCAAAGCCGTGGGTTTGGCCAACCGCGCAAAGCATAAACCTATGGAGCTTTCTGGTGGGCAACAACAGCGCGTGAGTATTGCCAGGGCATTTGTAAACCAGCCACAAGTCATTTTTGCAGATGAGCCAACCGGCAACTTGGATACCAAGACAACATACGAGATGATGGACCTGATTACCGGCATAGCCCGCGAACGCAACCAGACTCTAGTAATTGTTACACATGACACAGAAATTTCCGTATATGCAGACCGTGTAATAAGTATCCGGGATGGTATGGTGGAAAGTATAACGGATAATGTTAACACCGTTACCGATACAGAAGAAAAGAGGAGCGATATTGATGAGGAAAATTAAAAGGCTTTTGATAATTGGGATGTTAGTACTGGCAATGCTTGTGCCTACTGCTATGCCTGTAATGGCAGACCCAACAAACGAGACGTGGCTGCGGCAGATAATAGATGAGCTAGAATATTATCGCGCTAAGTACTATGCACTACGGCTAGTGCAGTCTACCCCAACACCACCAGACTCCCCTATGATGCGCTTGGTCAACCCCAGTAGCATAGTAGTAATGCCAGGTGAAGTGCTGGAAGTAAGATTAACTGTACGCAACATTGGTTTGGGGTCAGCTCATAGCGTACTAACACAGGCAACTACAACCGGGCCTATGACCATAGAATTTTTAAACAACTCCAACCATGTTAATACAATTTCACAAAACACCCAGCGGCAGATGACCATGCGCCTAACTATAGACGAAAACGCCGAGCCAGGTACCCACACCATTAACCTAAACCACCACTTCCGCAACAACGCAGGTGCAAACTCCAATAGCAGTGACACTATAAGTGTAAGAGTTGGCGGTGAAGTAGGCGCGTCCAATGTACGCTTAAGCAATATACAAACCAATATTTCTACCATAGGGCCAGACCAAAGTTTTGTTATTACTGCAGACCTTCAAAACATGGGCACTGTACCTGCTAACAACGTACAAGTGTCTGTAGGCAACTTAAGCCCTACTTCTATATTTTTAACCAGTGACTTAAACCAAGCATTTTTCTCGACTTTGGAAGCAGGGCAAACGCAACGTGTAAGTTTTACCTTCCACACGGCACAGGCCCTTCAAAGTGGTGTAAACCAGTTGGACTTTAGACTAACCTATGAAGACTCTGGCGAGCGTCCTGTGATACCTTTCTTTATAACTGCTTTGACCGAGTATACAGCAGCAGAAAGCGCCAACATAGAAATGCGTGGCTTGACTACGCCAACCGGGCGCTTAAATGTAAGCCAAGCCGGCACAATCTCTTTTGAGCTGGTTAATACCGGCGACGCAGAAGCTCATAATATACGTGTATCTGCAACTGCAGTTGACCCAACAGCCTTGGTACCAACAATACACTCCAACAGGCAAAGCATACAAAGTTTGGCGGTGGGCCAGTCACGTGAATTTGAGTTTGGGTTTATGCCAACCGCAAGCTCGCAAACACAAAGCCATGCCGTACAACTAAGGGTCGAATATTCTATTAGAGGTGTAGAGGAATCTTCCAGCTTTGTGCAATATATTGCACTTAATGTATATAATCCAGACCAGCAAGCAACGCCAACACCTGGGCCGGGTGGTGTCCAGATACCACGTATGGTGGTTATGTCTCACCCAACAACCCCTCAAATCCCACGAGCCGGGCAAAACTTTGAAATGGAAATTTCATTCCTTAACACATCTCCAACACGTGCTGTTAACAATGTACGCATAACCCTTAACGCTGCTTATGCTGTGGGCGGGACAGGTACACCCACAAGCTTGGGGGCAGTATTTACGCCTGTGGGTGGAAGTAATACGCTGTTTATAAGCGACCTTGGCCCAGGCGAGTATGTAACAAAAAATATAACCATGTTTACCATACCCGATGCTGCCCCACGCATATATACACTTGATGTAGTTTTTGACTTCCAAGATGACGAATATGTAGAGCATAATATGTCCGAAAGACTAAGCATCCCAGTAGCACAGCTCTCTAGATTACAAATGTACCCAGAGCATCCTTTTGTACCACCAATGATGGATATGTGGGGCTCTGTGGATTTTGAGTTCCAGGTAATAAATACTGGGCGTGTAAACTTACGCAACTCTTGGGTTAGGATAGAAGGGCCTTTCGACACTAGTTTTTCTAATATGTTTTTGTCTACATTGGTTGCTGGGCGTACAATTACCTACACCGGCCGTATAAGCCCCTTACCTGGCGAGACAGGCCAACTGGACGGCGCAATTGTAGTCTTTGGCTACGACGATGCAGACGAAAGGACAGAGATCCGTTACGAATTTTCTATATACGTGATGGGTGGGGATGACGGTCATGGCTTTGAAGGTGGTTTTGATGATGACTTTGACCGTGGGATGCCAGGCCGGCACCCAGGTGATATGGGCATGTATGAAGGCGGTGCGTTCGGGCGGCCTGGTTTTGAGCCATTTGACCCATACGGCAGCGATGAAGGTGGGATACTACAGCTAATACGCCGTCCTATTGTGTTTGGGCCAGCCTTGGGTGTGGTTGCCGCTGCTGCTATTATAACCATTGTAATAATAATGAAGCGTAAGAAGTCAAAGCTTTCTTTTGAAGACGATTATGACTTTAACTAAGCTGCATAGCAAAAGGAGGTGAGGGCGGATGAGTATATTAGACGTTGTGGGTTTATGTGTCCGGAGCTTAATAAAGCGTAAGCTTCGTACTTTTCTTACACTTTTAGGGGTCATAATTGGTACTGCTTCTATCGTTCTTATGATGTCTTTGGGTATGGCTACCCAAGCACAGTTTGACGATTTGATGGAAGGCATGGGCGCTGATATGACTGTTATATCTGTAAGGTCCGCCCAGTGGGGGCGCCCTACAGCCGGTGGTGGATGGTCCCAACCTGATGATTTTGTCCCAGACTTGGATGATGCGGCTATTAATGCCTTCGAACAATTGCCAGGTGTACTTGTGGCCTCACCCATAATACAAGGCAATGTATTTTTCCGTAGCGGCAGGTATGTAATGGATGCGTGGGTACAAGGTGTGCGCCCTGCTGCTTTGGCCCAGATGGGTTATACCTTGCAACACGGCCGCTTCCTGGAAGAAGGCGATGAATTTGCTGTTGTTTTTGGAGCTTTGGCTGAGTTGGAATTTTATGTGCCTACCAGCAGTGACATGCCAAGACACTGGAATATGTGGGCAATGGACTTAGACAATATAGAGCACTATGTAGATGTAATAAATGACCAGATACGTCTTTCTTATGACCGCCGCCTTGCACCATGGTGGAGTGGGGGCCGCTTGTTTGGAGATGAAGACGAAGATTATGCCGGTATGGATGCAGACGAGTTTTTTAGACCTATAACAACCTTTGATTTAGATGTAGTGGGTGTGTTAAACCGTGTAGATGAAACTCAGCCATGGCGCGACAGGCAGATATATATGGATATTTATGTACTGCAAGAGCTGGATTGGCTGCGCAGGGAAGCTCAACGGGAAGATGAACAAGAATGGTGGGGTATCTTTTCACCAATACCAGGTGTTAGGGAGCGCGTAACCTATGACAACGCATTTGTGCGTGTATCAAGCATAGACCATACCCACAGGGTAGCTTCCATAATTAACGAGATGGGTTTTTGGGCAGAGTTCCCTGGTGACTGGATAGATGTCCAGCGCCGCCAGCAAGAAGGCATAAGGGTATTGCTAATTGCAATTGCCGCAATAAGCTTGTTGGTAGCTGCAATTAATATAGCCAATACCATGATAACCTCTGTTACAGAGCGCACAAAAGAAATAGGTGTCATGAAAGTAATAGGTGCTGCAATAAAAGATATCCGCCGTATGTTCTTACTTGAAGCAGTCATGATTGGAATACTTGGCGGTATATTTGGCATAGGTCTTAGCTTGATAGGGTCGTATATGCTTAACAATTTTGATATAGAGTTTTTAGAGGGTTTGCGCCCTCCTGATGTTGGCAATATGGTGAGCGGTGCGCCAGACGCAGCAGAGGCTGTAGTATCTTTGATTACACCATCGCTATTATTGTTGGCGCTTGGTGTTGCTGCTGGGGTAGGTCTTGTAGCTGGATATTTCCCTGCTAGGAGGGCCACAAAATTAAGCGCCCTTGCCGCTATCCGGTCAGATTGATTTTGTATCAAACTTCTTGTAATATGCTATATGATTTACAAGAAGTCAAAAGGTGCACGCAAAGCCTTGGGCTTTGTGTGCACCTTTTTTTGGAGTGGAGTAGAGTGGATATGCATAGGATAATATTAGCTTCTGGGTCACCCAGGCGGCGGCAATTGCTTGACCAAGTGGGCATAACGCACGAAATAATTGTTAGTGATGTAGACGAAACAATAGATGGCCCTCCAGCTCACCAAGTAGAAAGCTTGGCCTTACGCAAAGCCAATACTGTGCATGATATGATACAGGGCAATGCCGTTATCATCGCTGCCGATACATTGGTATATATAGACGATAAAGTACTGGGTAAGCCCAACACCCCAGAAGATGCATTTGACATGTTAAAATTGTTGCAAGGGCGTGTGCACGCTGTATACACTGGGGTGGCAGTTTTGCATGTAAGCGATAGTGGGGTTGCTGGACACTCTTTTGTGGATATATCAAATGTGCACTTCCGCAAGCTAACAGATAAAGAAATATGGGCATATATCGCCACAGGCGAGCCTTTTGACAAAGCCGGGTCATATGGTGTGCAAGATAGAGGCGCACTTTTGGTTGACCGTATAGATGGTGATTATTTTACTGTAGTAGGCTTGCCTGTGGCAAAACTAGCAGTACTACTGCGCAATGTAGGCATAGAAGTATGGGATATTAAAGCATGATAGTTGGGATAGGTACAGACATAGTTAAAACGTCACGCTTTAAAGATATGACCGAACATTTTATGACTCGTGTTTTTACTTTTAATGAGCGAGCTTATATAATAAAAAAAGGATATGTATCAGCGGCTGGTATATTTGCCGCCAAGGAGGCTGTGTCAAAAGCACTAGGAACTGGCTTTAATGGATTTTGGCCAAGTAATATTGAGGTATCTCATGATACTGCTGGCAAGCCATATATAATTTTACACGAAAAAGCCGAGCAACGTGCACGTGGCTTGGTAAAGGATACTTACAAAACATATACTGTTGATTTAAGCATCTCACATACCGAAACAGATGCTGTTGCGTTTGTAGTAATTTCTGCAATTGATATTTAGCAAAAGCAATAAGACACCGGACTGATTACAAATTTTACTTTACACATACAAGACAGGAGGAAAGTAAATGAAAAAAGGAATCATTACTGGGTTGGCCCACATTGGCGTGTTTGTAAAGGATATGGATAAATCTATAGACTTTTACAAGCGCCTAGGCTTTACACTAGACAAGGAGGAGCAACTAGGTATACGCCTAGCATTTTTGAGCGCCGGCACATGCCTGATAGAGTTGGTTGAAAAAACCGACATACCTACGCGTGAAGCTGGTGTAGTAGACCATGTGGCTGTTGTTGTAGATGATATAGAAGCCGCCATAGACAATGCTATTGCCAATGGTATCAATATTGACGCTTCGCTGATTAGTGAAGTCCCAATTTTGGGCGGTGTAAAAAATGTATTTTTTGAAGGCCCAGATGGCGAGCGACTTGAGTTTTTTGAGTATTGTAGTAATACTAATCTCAAGTAAAATGTAAATTTGCCCAAACGAAAAATCACTTATACCTGATATTTTCTATTTGGGCAAATTCTCAGAATTTATTTGAGATTAGTATAAGTAGTTGGCTCTAATAACAAACGTATAGCAATCAAAAGCGGCCGCGAAGCCGCTTTTTTTATTCTGACGCAGCAATAACAGCATTTTCCAGAGCGGCATTCAAAAGAGGTGTTAACTGTTCAAGCAGTTTGTCCTCTATACGTTCTATTACATTTGTGTTGGGTTTATTTTCGGGATGTTTTGCTACAAAAAGTGTGCAGCAGTCCTCGTATGGGCGTGTAGATATGTCAAAGGTACCTATATCCCTTGCTATGTCTATTATTTCTTGCTTGTCCATGGCTGCTAGTGGGCGAAGCACTGTATAGTCCGCGGCGGTATGGACGGCTGCTAAGCTTTGGATTGTCTGACTTGCTACTTGGCCAATACTGTCACCTGTAATAAGACATTGCGCACCTATATTTTTTGCATAAGCACTGGCAATTCGCAGCATAGCGCGCTTAAGCATTATCGTTAACTTTTCTTCTTGGACATTGTCCTTAAGAAAAAGTTGGACATCTGTAAACGGGATAACATTAACTGCAGTATTACCGCCGTATCTTGCAAGCACCTGTGCTAGGTCATGCACTTTGTCTGCAGCACGCTCTGACACAAAAGGAGGGGAGTGGAAGTAGATCGGAAACAGATCCACACCGCGCCGTGCTGTAAGGTACCCAGCAATGGGGCTGTCTAGCCCACCCGAGAGCAGTAATACACCCTTGCCAGAAGAACCATACGGCAAACCTCCAACCCCGGGTATACTATTTACATAAAAATACACATTGTTGCGGATTTCTACGTTGAGTATGACCTCTGGGTTGTGCAGGTCAACACATAGGCCAGGCGTGTTGTTCCATATACAGTCGCCTATTGCGGCGGATATTTCTCTGGAGTTTATTGGGTAACGTTTGTCGCTACGCTTTGTGTTGACTTTAAATGATTTTGCACTAGCTGCTGTTTCTGTGAAAAAGTCATATCCAATTTTGCACAAGTCGTCTATGTGGCGGAGACTAGTCTTTACACATATAGCAAAACCTGTGATACCAAGTATATGCTTGACCCGAGCCAGGACAGCACTTGTATCTATATCGCCGTCTACGTCTTCTATAAGAAAGCGGCCTTGTTCCCGTAGGACACGAAGGTTGCTGTCAAGCTCTTTTAGGTTGTAGCGGATTGTCTTCATTATTTTATGTTCGTAAAAAGCACGGTTGCCCTTACGAAGCGATATTTCACCATATTTTACGAGTATTACTTTTTTTGTGTCTATATTGTTTTCCATAAACTCCTCCGGCGGGGTTATTTTCTTATTACTTTTCTAAGCTGTTGTACTGTGTCTATGACAATCTGGCATGCTTGCTCTGCTTCTGCAAGGCTGTTGCGTGATGAAAAACTAAATCTTACTGCTGACTGCGCAATCTCTGGCGAAAAGCCCATAAGTTCCAGTGTTGACGGTGCACGCTTGCGGCTATTGCACGCAGCACCCATAGATACATACACGCCTTTTTCCGAAAGAGCATGGACAATTATTTCACCTTTAAGCCCTAGGAAACTCATGTTTAAAATATATGGTGAGACATTGCAGCTAAGATTATTTACACATACATCAGGAAGCATGTCTTGCAAGCATAGTATAGCTGATTTAATTTTGGCAACATGGGCATGATTTGCTTGCATATCACGAGACAACGCACCTACAGCTTCAGCCATATGAACGATACCTGCAACATTTTCTGTACCAGAGCGGAGATTACCCTCTTGGCCACCGCCATGTTGCAATGACACGAGTCTTATCCCCTTTTTTACCCACAGCCCACCAACACCAACAGCACCGTGGCATTTATGCCCGCTAAAACTATACATATCTATACCATGCAGGTTGAGAGGCTCCTTACAAAAACCTTGTGCGCCGTCTACATGAATAATAGCTAAGGGGTTGTCTTTTTTGATATTGGCAGACATTGCGTTAATGTCATTTATATCGCCGGTTTCATGATTTACATGTGAAAGGGATACAAGTGTTGTTTTATTGCTACCCTCTGTGGCCCAGCCGCGTTCTTTCGCGAACCTTGATGGCGCTAAAATCGAAGGATGTTCGTATGGGGCCGAAGCCAGACTTACGCCATGTTTATGATTGGCAAGTGTAAACCCCAAAATTGCTAGGTTATTTGATTCTGTCCCACCAGATGTAAAAATTACTTCTTCTGGCGTGCTAGAACCTAGTGATAAAGCAACTTTTTTACGTGCATCGCGAAGTGCTCTTTCAGATTGTATACCTAGAGCGTGTGGTGAGGATGGATTATAAAACACCTTGGTAACAGCACAAGGTAGCGTTGTTGCTGCATTGTCAAAATAAATCACTGTTAGACTAATGCTCCTTTCCTATAGCCCATATATGCATAGTATTTGTGCAAGCGCAACCAGGCCAGCCGTTTCTGTCCGTAGGATGCGTGGGCCAAGGCTTATTGTTCTCCCGCCTTTATCTTTCAAAGTTTGTACTTCGTAATCTTCGAACCCGCCTTCTGGGCCTACCCATAGGCTTATAGACTTTGGTATTACTCCGCTTTCTAGAGTGTTAATTGTACGATGATTTTCCTTTTCGTATGCTATAAGGCATGTACTAGTACTGTCGTGATTTGCAACTGCTTCGTTAAAGCTTATTGGAGGTGTGACTTCTGGGATTATGCCACGCATACTTTGCGACGCGGCGGACTCGGATATACGGGCAAAACGTTCTGCTTTTTTTGCTGCATCTTTTACTTTAACGACTGTGCGGGCGGTACATACAGGTATTATTTTGGTAATGCCCATTTCAATGGTTTTTTCTATAATCCAGTCTAACTTGTCGCCTTTGGGGAGGCCTTGAAATAATGTGATGGGGATGGCCGGCTCTGTCATTGAAGGAGAATGAGAATGAATCTTAAAATCTGCTGTGTCTGGCTTGACCATAATCGACTCTAACGTGGAGTGATAGTCAATCCCATTGCCATCGCAAAGTATGACTTCCTGCCCAACACGTAACCGCAGCACATGAAGCATATGGTGTGCAGTACTTCCTGTAAAACGGACTATATCGCCGTCTCGCGCTGATGGTTTAAAAAAATATTTACTCATTTTGCTACCACACAGCACCAGCCTTCGCTGACTTTTATATCTATGATTTCTAAATGACCCTTGAGTGCCAATTTCACATCGTCTAAACGCTCACATATTATGCCAGACGCTATGAATGTCCCGTCTAGAGTCAAGAAATTGCGGATATGTGGGGCAAGTTCGATAATGACATCTGCAACTATATTGGCAATAACAATGTTGTATGATTTACGTTTTAATTTTTTTTGCAAATCTGGGCATGTAAGAATGTTACCCGTATAAACCTGTAGGCTGTTTGGGTTGATAGGATTAAGCGCTGCATTTCTTTTTGTTACCTCTGTTGCGGAAGGGTCTATGTCACAGGCTGTGGCAGCACCACTGCCTAGCAGTAGACTTATAATTGATAAAATACCGCTGCCACACCCTATGTCTAGGACTTCATCTCCTGGACTTACTATGTCTTGCAGTGCTTCTATGCAAAGCATAGTTGTGGCGTGCTGGCCCGTACCAAACGCAGAGCCAGGGTCAATTGTAAATGTGACATCGCCTTCGATGGGTTGGGGTGTGGTTTCCCACTTTGGGACGATATGCACCCTGCCTATCATGAATGGGTGAAAGTGCTTTTTCCACTCGTGAAGCCATGACTCATCATTTACTGTTTCTGTAAATAGTGCTGGGCGTGATGCCAAGGGCAGCTCTTGAATGTTGTTTAGCTTGTCCCTAACTTGGCTCAACAATTGTGTGCTTTCATCATCTGTACCTACGTAGAAGACAACATATGCCTCTGTGTTTTGTTGGCCAGCCGGAAATGACGCTAATATACTTTCGTCTACATAGTCCCACTGCGAAGGGGTACTGGCAAAGAACGCTTCCATCTCGGATGGGTCGTTAATTTCTACGCCATAGATGCCCATGTCTATTAATAGCGCTACTATGACCTCTACCTCTTGCGTGTTTGTTTTGATGGTGGCCTTTAACCATTCCATATAATCATTACCTTTCCTTAATACGGTTAAATATATTGAGTTTGGACTCGCATAAATTATAACGGTCCACGTGCCTTAACTTATTTTATAATATGACGACTGCAATAATTGATATTGAGGTTGCGCTAAACATCTTGCCATTTCGCAATATTTGATATTGAGAATTGCGCGGTCAACTTGTGTTTTTTCAATTATTAATATTGAGTTTTTGTTGCTCGTACATATCCAGACATTATTATACACAGTAACTAAGGGCACATACAAATTTCTCATATGATTAACTATTTATTTTGGACAAATAAAAACCGGATGCGCTCATATGAATGAGGACGCACCCGGCTTTACTCTAGTGATTAATTAGTTAGCCTATGACTCAGCATTAAGTAGTGATATATACCATGTCTGCCACCCAAGTGTGAGCCAAAGCCAATGTAATTGTTGTTTGGTGACAGTATAAATGACCTATGGCTCGGGTTGGTGAGCCAAAAGTTTATCAGCCCATTATATGTCCACATGTTGGCTCTGCCACTTCCACCAGTCCAATGCATCCATCCATCATCAGCGTCATTCCGCCTTGCTATTAGCAGAGCACCAAATGCTCCAGCAGTCTCTCTTGAGCCACCATAAGGCCCAAGTGTGCTGCCCATGTTTAAGCTCATGTTGGCTAATGTTTGACTGTAAAAACGTGCAGCATACATTAACTGTGGTGCTATAGTTAGGGGGTGAAGCCCATACTGTTCGCGTATTGCATTTATCTGATTTATAAGTGCCATCTCGAAAGCACTTGCACCGCCATTGCTATGATACTCTGCTATCCATACATCACGCGCATCTGGTGTCAGCCTTGCGTTGGGCAATAGAATTTCTGATTTAGTGTATAAAAATTGCACATGGTTAGGATTTTCCCAATATGGCATAGGGGTAGGGGTTGGAGAGTTGTTACCTGGCGGTGGAGTAGGAGGTGGTGTTTGCGTGGGGCCAGGTGTCGGAGGTCTTGGTGTTGGGGAAGGGGTTACTACTGGGTCTTGGTTGCCCTGGTTACCTCCTTGGTTGCCTCCTTGGTTGCCGCCAGAGCCAGGATGCTGTGTTGGTGCTACAGTTGGGATGGGTGTTGCTGTAGCTGTGCCTTGCCCACCTTGCTGGTTGCCTATCCCACCACCATAGTCAACACCGGATTGTGGCGGAGGCACTGCTGTAGGTGCTGGTGAAGCGGTTGGTACTGGGGTTGCTGTTGGCGTGGGTGTAGGAGAAGGTGTCGCTGAGGGGGATGCAGTTGGGGTTGGAGTAACCATTACGCTTGAAATCATGGCGACTCTGTTTCTGTAGTCCCATACGGCTGTCCCACCCAGTGCTTCAGACACAGCTCTTAGTGGCAACATAAGCCTGTTGCCGACCATACGCTGTGGTACATCTGGGGTAACAATCCTATTGTCTATTATAAAAGAATCTATATCTGCTGGTATTATTATTACTGTATCTTGCCTTGTAAGCCTTGCAACACGTGTTGCAGGGTACCATGTAACAGTAAAACCCATATGCTCAAACACACCACGTACAGGTACAAGTACACGGTTTTCTACCACTATAGGCTGCTGGTCACCAAAGTGTATACGGTGCCCGTTTACTGTTACGGCCACAGCACTACTACTGGACCTGTACGGCCTGTTGGGCCTTCTTGCGTATGCGGCAATTGGGACTGCTACAATAATAATAAATAACATACATGCTATAGCAAGTATGTGTCTTTTATTGTTCATATGTGCCTCCTTGATACTTTATATGTACTCGGATACTGACTATACCACGAAATGACGCAAATGCATAGGGCTATATGTTAAAAACAAACTACAATTTATGGCTTATAACTTACAAAAAAGGCCAGAATACTCCGTGACTTAACATTTAGAACCCATCCTCAAAAAAAACGAACAATCCCATGAAATAGGCTAAAATAAGCAAAAAGCTAATGGGGATGCGAAAAATGAGATACAGCACCGATTTAACAGACAAGCAATGGGGAATAATCCGCGACTTGTTCCGCAAAGAAA
>WQVY01000019.1 GCA_009785605.1 Defluviitaleaceae bacterium
ATTTTTGCCAATTGAGGCGGCTCTGACGCGGCTTGCCATTAAGGCAAGCAAGGAGGGGCCAACGAAAAGTGGTGAAAATCTGACCGAAAAGGCGCCGTTGGCGGGGTTGAATACAGCTTCTTACTTATCTCTCACCTGTGCGCTTAGTTTCTTTTGTAGATTATCCACTATGCCGCGCAGGGGTTTTTGTACTTCCTTGTCGGTAAGGGTGCGGTCTTTTGCCCTAAAAACTAGGTTGTATGCCATAGACTTGTGGCCGGCTTCTATTTGCGGGCCTGTATATACGTCAAACAGCCTAATCTCTGTCAACAGTTGGCCGCCTCTTTCACGGATTGCTGTTTCTACATCCGCTGAAGTTATGGACTCTGGTACGACAAGTGCCAAGTCGCGGGTAAGCGCCGGGAACACAGACGGCGCGGTAAAACTTGCACGCGGGGCTGCCAAATCGTCCAAAGCTTCCAGGCATAGTACGGCTATATGGACATTGGTACCTATATTGTAGTTTTCGCATACTTGTGGGTGGAGCTGGGCTAGGTAACCAATGGGGGCAGGGTCCTGGTTCTTGGGCAAGGTTTGGATTAATGCAGTATAGCCTGGGTGGGTATATGGATATTGGTGGCGGGCAAAGCCGATGTTTTTAATGTTGAGAGTCGCGAGTAGTTCTTCTATGTCGCCTTTAAGGGACAAAAAGCCCATGTCAGCGCCGTACGCAGCCATTGTTAGGAATAGTGGCTCGTATGATAAGCCCGCTGGGTCATCTTTGTTGGCGTGGTATGTCTTTGAAACTTCGAATAGATATGCGGCTTGGTTGCTGTTGTTAAAGTTACGGGACAAGCTTTCCAGCAAGCCGTTTAAGGTCAGGGTGCGCATGATGCTCATGTCCTCACCCAATGGGTTTTTTATTACCATAGCATTGCGGTCGTCATGGCCTTGGGGTAGCAGTAGTTTGTCGTAAACTTTTGTGCTTTCGAACGGGAATGTTTTGGCCTCGTAGTAGCCTAGCGCTACAGCGGCTTGCCTGACTTGTGACACAAGCCGGCGAGCCGGACCGCGAGTTACCGGTTTCCTGGTTTGCTCGCCATCTACGATTTGCACGTACCGGGAGGGTATGCGGTTGAGCCCGTAAAAGCGGCCTACTTCTTCTGCAAGGTCGGCTTCGGCGGTTATGTCTGCACGGGAAGTTGGGATTATGGCTTCGTAACCCGCGGTTGTTTCGATACCCACACGATTTAGATATGCACATATTTCGCTTGTGGGAAGCTCATCTTCTGATAGCCCCAGTATGCGGCTTATTTTGCTTGGTGTGAAAGTAAATGTCTTGGGGGCACGCTCTTGGGGATATGCGTCTACCATACCTGGGACGACTTTGCCGCAGCCCAGTTCTTCGACTAGTTCCATTGCCCTGTTTGCGCAGATTATTGCCATGTTTGGATCTAGACCTTTTTCGTAGCGGGCAGAAGCGTCTGTACGCATACCCAATTGGCGCGCGCTAAGGCGTATGTTTGCAGAATCGAAATTGGCGGACTCGAACAGTATCATTTTTGTATCGTCTGTTATGCGAGAGTTTTCGCCACCCATGATACCGGCTATGCCTATTGGTTTCTCGTGGTCGGCTATTAGTAGGGTTGTGGGGGAAAGTTGACGCTCTACTCCATCTAGTGTAGTAAATTTTTCGCCAGGCATAGCAGTGCGCACAACTACTCCGTGCTTGCCGTCTTTGTTGGCCACGGCGGTGATATCAAAGGCATGCAAGGGCTGGCCATATTCCAGCATTACGTAGTTGGTTATATCTACGATGTTGTTTATGGGCCTTAACCCTGACATTATAAGCCTACGGCGCATCCATTTTGGGGATGGGCCAATGCGTACGTCTGTTATTATCCTGGCTATATACCGTGGGCAGCGCTTTGGGTCACGGATATCTACTGTTACATAATCCAAGGCTTGGCCAGGGGCTTCTTCTTTTACCAATATCTCTGGGGCTATGAAGGGCTGGTTATACAGTGCGGCGGCTTCCCTTGCCACGCCTATTACAGCGTTGGTGTCTGGCCTGTTGGATAGGATGTCAAACTCCAGCACTTCGTCTGCTAGGCCCAAGTAGGGCTTAGCATCTGCGCCCAAAGGTAAATTGTGCGGCTCTGGGAAAACGTATATGCCATCCTCTGGCGCTTCTGGGTAGTCTTCTCTTGTGTAGCCCAGTTCTTCTACAGAAACTAGCATCCCGTTTGACTCTAGGCCACGCATCTTGGTTTTCTTGATTTTTAGGCCGTTTGCCAATGTCGAGCCGTTAACGGCTACGGGTATGGTATCACCTAATTTTAGGTTGTCTGCGCCGGTGATAATTTGCAAGACCTCTGTGCCAATGTCTGTTTTGGTAACCCATAGCTTGTCTGCGTCTGGGTGCTTTTCTAGGGAGGTTATTTTGCCTATTACTATGCCGGTGATTTCTGCGTCTGGTTGGGTTATGCCTTCTACCGCCAAGCCTATGTTGGTTATTTTTTCGGAGAATTGCTTTGCGGTGTCTTGGATTGGGGTTAGGGCTTTTAGCCAGGAAATTGGGATATTCATATTTTTGCACCTTTCTGGGTTTTGGGTTTTGATGATTGGAACAAAAGCGATTTTCCGGCCTAAAACTGCCCTAAAAACTGCATATCATTTTCGAAATATAGCCGTGGGTCTGTAATGCCATACAGGGCAGAGGTTATCCTGTCTACCCCTAGCCCGAAGGCGTAGCCGCTATATATTTCTGGGTCTATGCCGGACATTTTTAGCACATTGGGGTGCACCATGCCGCAGCCCCACAGCTCTACCCAGCCGCTGCTTTTGCATACGCGGCAGCCTGTAGGGCTTCCGCCACAAGCATAGCAAGTGATATCTACCTCTGCGCTAGGCTCTGTAAACGGGAAGTGGCTGGGGCGCAAGCGTATACGAGAATCCGGGCCAAAGACATGCCTAACTATGAGTTCGAGCATACCCTTCAAATCACCAAAATTTACGCCCTTGTCTATAACCAACCCTTCCATCTGGTGGAAGGCGGGGGTATGTGTCGCGTCTATTTCGTCCCGGCGGTAGGTCATGCCAGGCACCACTACCCTTATCGGGGGTTTTTGGCTTTCCATTGCCCGCACTTGCATGGGGGATGTGTGGGTACGCAGCAGTAAATTATCGTTGAAATAGAATGTATCGGCTTCATCCCTTGACGGATGGTTGTGTGGGGAGTTGAGCGCGTCAAAGTTATGGTAGACCGTTTCCACATGCGGGCCTTCTAATACATCGAAGCCCAGGCTGGTGAATAGTTCTTCCATTTGGGCATAGACGGTGTTTATCGGGTGAAGGCGGCCTATTTTGCGCCTATGGCCAGGGAGGGTAACGTCTATAGACTCTGTGGCCAGGGCACTGGCTTGCTGGCTTTGTGTAATTTCTACTTTAGCGCTTGTTATGGCATTGGTTGCCCAGTCACGTAGCTCGTTTGCAGCTTGGCCAGCTTGGCGACGCTCGTCTGGCGGCAGTTCGCCTAAGGATTTTAGTAGGGTTGTTATTTCGCCGCTTTTGCCAAGCAGGCTTACGCGCAAGGCTTCTAGGGCGGGCAGGTCTGTTGCCGCTTGTAGTGCGGCTTCTATTTGATTGCGTGTTATTGATAGTTTGTCGGTCATGGGGTTGTCCTTTCTTGAGCTAAGCTTGGTAAAGGGGGAATTGCTATATTTCTCATGATTATAGCAAAAAAAAGCTGGGTGATAAACACCCAGCTTTTAATATTGCATGATATGTTCAATGACTTGCTGATACCTCTAATTACCTGACAGGCAACGTATCAACCCTATATATATGCACACCCTCGTCGTAGATGGCTGTGATGCCTTGGATATGGGATACGATAGCGTTAATTTCCATCCATAGCATACCGTTTCTTAATGTTGGCTCGCCGTCCATTAGATTATCGGCCCCGTTTATTTGCAGGTGAGTTTGGCCAATGTTAGCAACCATTTTGTTTTTGCCGGATATGACCGTTAGCATATGGGTGACTTGGTCGTAGGTATAGTCTAACGCGCCGGGGAGAGTTGACTTGATGCGGTCTAGGATAATAAGTATAGGTCCCCACACCGCGCCATTTAGGTACAATGTACGGTTGCCTTTGGTATCCACCTCGTGCCCGTTGTTGATTACTACACTACAGTAGACACGGCTGTCTGGTGTATATTTGCTTGCGTCTGCTTGGGGTATGGGTGCAAATGTAAAATCGTTGGTGGGTATGGTTTTGGTTTTTGATGCTTCTAGGACTTGCGGCTCACTCTTGCTTATTGCGGTGGCGCTGTAAGGTATGCTGTTTAGCTTGGCCTTGCCTGATATGCCGTTCCCTGACACACCTTTCATTGAAGCTTTGAGTGTGATTTCACTAGCACTTACACCCGCCTTTATAAATACCCTGTTTGTCCCGCATTCTGCATATACAAAATTTTGATGGATAGGGCTGTCGTTTTTGCCGTAACCGTTGTAGCGCCCGCTATTGTACCCACCCATAAACTGTGCAGGGCCGCTTATTTGGAAGTCTATTTTGCCCATACACAGTGGGCATATGTTTCCGCTTTTGTCCAGGATTTCTATGTCGCAATATGCTATGTCTGTTCCGTTTGCAAGAAGCCCTTCTGCACCCATATGGGGTGTTATGCGGATACTTTCTGGTTGGCTGGCGGTGTTAATCCTGTCGTTTACTATAGTATTGTCGTAGGTGTACCCAATTGCGGAAATATACCCTTCGCTGCCGCTATCAGGGCTGGGGGTTATGTCAATGCCATCAAACTTGAATATAAACGTATTATGCGGCTTGTCGCATACCCCTACCAGCTCGCCGTTTACATATAGCTCTACCTTTGCAATGCCGTAACTTGCGCATACATATACGGTTTTGTTTTTGGGGTCGCGGAAGGCGTATTCGCCAGTTTTTGCGTACACGCCGTTTTCTAAGGCTTTGACCGGGTACTTGTAGTTAACCCCGTCTTCGGCTGGGTAATTCCAGTGGCCAAGGATTTTTACTTCCGGCTTGCCGGACTGCATTACCCTAAAAACATCAAAGTTTTGTTTTTTTAACCTTACCGGGTCTACCCTGCCGCTCATCCTTGCGTTTTCGCTACCGGCTTGCCTACCGTGCTGGGCGGAGTCTGTCCAACATAGCGCCCCTGCAGAGGAATAGAGGTTTTTGCCAGACGCGCCACCTACCCTGTCATTAAAAAATTCGCTATAACCTCTTGCGGTTGCTAGGGCAAAGTCCTCTGCCGTGAGGTCGTGACAGTCTATTCCTATTTCTTTTCTTCCGCCTGGGCCGGCCCATTTGTTGTCGTAATCAAAGTCTGGTGGG
Source organism: Defluviitaleaceae bacterium (assembly GCA_009785605.1). Classification (GTDB taxonomy): domain Bacteria; phylum Bacillota; class Clostridia; order Lachnospirales; family WQUN01; genus WRAN01. The sequence continues at coordinate 5,354 of WQVY01000019.1, forward strand.
GAATAATCGTCCCACACCCTTCTTGGGGACTCTTCGCGGGAGTACTCTGTCTCAAGTATGGGCATTGCGGCTGCTATGCCGTGACCGGCATGGCGGTTGAGCATGGTGCTTACATATTCTGTTTCTGCTACTACCTCCGGCCTGTTGATAGTGCGGCAACCCATAAGACGGCCACCGTGTGGGTCCAGGGCCAGCCTTAGCGCAGTCATTTCGCGCATATGGGCTTTGCCTATAGAATTGTTGCCGGCCTCCCAAAACAAAATAGACGGGCTGTTGCGGAAGTAAATAATAATATCGCGCATAAGCTCCACACGTTGGTCCCACTGGCGGCCATGGTTTTCGCGCTCTTTGTCGCCAGCGGGCTGTACGCATACTACACCGTACCTGTCCAGCGCACGGATATCTGCAGGACATGCGGCTACGTGCATCCAGCGGATGAAGTTGGCGTTACTTTCCCTTATCAGCTTTGCGTCCATGTCCTTTAGCCAGTCGTTGGCCACGCCTATAGCTGCCCACTCGTTGCTGGAGCGTTGGGCATAACCTGTCAGCCATGTGTTTTTGCCGTTTAATTTTAGGCCGGTGGTATTGTTGTATTCCATTTTCCTGAAACCTGTCGTGGTTTTGATGGTATCTACAACAGTGCCATCTAGTATAAGGTGAGTATACACATCGTACAGGTATGGCGTATTTATGTCCCAAAAGTTAAGGTTTGTGATTTTTTCTTGGCCATGGGCTACAGTTACTTCTTGCGAGTCTGTTATTGTTGGTGCTACTAGGGATTCATCGTCTACTGGCGTGAAGCAGTTGTCATGAAACTTGTATGCATCCTTTGGTGTGATAGTCATAGGCGGTAGCGGCGGCAAGTTGGCAGGGGCGATATGCGTAGGTGCAGCTTTAATTACCCCTATTGTGTTGCCATCGTGGTCTACAATATGACTTTCTAGTGTGGCTGTTACCGGCGCGTTTGTTTCGTTGCGGACTTCTGCTTCTACGTTTATTACTGCACTTTTATTGGCAAAATCAAAATCATGTGCGTACACATACACGCCTTTTGTTTGCAGGTTGCTGTAGACGTTGAGTGTCAGGTATACCTTAGGCTTGATGTGGATGCGGATATTTTTTGTAAGACCGCCTACAGAGGGGTTGAAGTCATTGCAGTTCCAAAAATACCCTACCCCTTGGTTCTGGGGTGGCACGGTGCCAGGGACTTGTTGCGCTTGGAAATTTCCCGGCTCGGCATTTTCGTGGTTGGGAGTTTCTGCTGCGCAAGCGTCTATGTTGCGGGTGGCTGTGTTGTCTGTGGCTATGGCTATAACATTGTCGCCGCCATGGTTGATATATGGCGAAATATCAAAGGCAAAGGGTGCAACACCGTTTTCCGAAAAACCTGCGAGTTTACCGTTTACATATAGGTAGCAAGTTTGACGGATGCCTTCAAACTCTATGATTATTTTTTTATCGTCGTCAGAAGTTGAAGGCAGCTGGAATGCCTTGCGGTAAAATGCAACGGTACGGTTTTGGCCTGTACCTGCGTCCTCTATACGGTTTACAAACATGTCGCCGTCGTTAAAGGTATGTGGGATGCCTACATCTTGCCATTGACTGTCGTCGTAGTCTGGCTCGTAAAAATACCGGCCTTGATAGTCACGCTTTGCCTCTAATGCGTTTTTGTGCGGATATGCATTGGCCAGCATGAATTTCCAGCCATAGTTGAAATTGAAAACGTTGAGTTTATCCTTCATCATTTAATTCATGTCTCCTTAATCGGCGAAATAAATTTTTGGCACAGGCAACTCCATATTAAGCACCTTGTCGCGGATATCTTCCCCAAGATAGAAACCTAGATGTGGCGGCTGGTTGTATACTGTGTTTTGCCAGTTGGCGGCAAGGCGATATACCGGGTCGTGCATTAGGGTATAAATCACATACTCTGTTGGGATGTCTGTAGTGTAGATGCGCAGGGCGTTATCGTCTTGTGTACGCACAATAACTTCCTCGCGCCAGTCGCCAAAAATGTCTGCAGACAAGCCGGGGTTGGCCTTTGTACCGTTGTTGGAAACCGTACCGGTAAGGGTCAAAATTTCATCTAAACTTCCGCTTTCCTTAGCAGACGGTGAACCTGCACTCGTATTACCTGCATTATAATTAAACTTGGATATTGTAAGTGGCCCAAATGCCGGCCCGTCCAGCATCTCGGAAAGCAGGTCACCGTCCCAGTACAGCCTAAAATTGACTGGGGCATTGCCGGGTTTACCTATTTCGCCGCATTCTGTTGCTATTACTTTGCCGGTAATAATATTGTACATTGGTGTCCCGGCAGAGGCCCATATCTCAAAGCCTGGCAAGGGTGTAACATTGGCGGCCATGCCGCGCCCAACATCCCTGCTATCTGCAGAATAGGTCCAAACCGGCTCACCGGTAGCGGCCTTAAATAGCGTAACATTGTTGGGGGGCCTGGCCTCACGTGGGCTAAACAGGTAAAACTCATCCGAATATGGCGACATCACACTTACATGCATAGCATCACCATGACCAGACACCAACGTACCCCTTGTGCCGTTAGAGCTCCAGACAATAGTACCGTCTTGGTCCAGCACAATACCTCCAAATATGATTTCATCAAAACCATCAAAGTCCACATCAGCTACAAAAAGCTGATGGTTGCCCTGTGCACCACCCGCATCCCACTGGCTGTGGATGTATTCCCAGACCTTAATAATCTTGCCATCTATAAGCTGATATGCGGCAACAAAGCCTGGGCCGTAGTGTCCGCGCACTTCTATTACGCTTGGGTATGGCTGTGTTGGGTCATCGTACTTTGGCAGGTATGCGACACAGCCGTTGAAGCGGTCGCTACGGTTATTGCTAGAATCGCCCCATTTGCCGGCGTTTATGGCATATGGCGCAAAATAGTCTACCGTGTCTATAGGTAAGCCTGTTTGCCCGTCAAAAATAGTAAAATACTCCGGCCCGGATGCAATACGGCCTAGCATGGTGTTGTTTATTTCGTTGTTGTTTGCGGGGTTGGGCAAGCCGCCTATCCATACGGCTTTGGGGTCACCAATTACATGCACTGGGGTATCTGTTATATCGCAAATTGTACCGTCTGCTTTTGGGTGATATACACGGCTGCCATCGGCTGTTTTTACAGCAAACTCAGCTTTACCGTCAGCATTGAGGTCAAAAAAATTAAACGTGCTGTGGTGGGCGCTAGAAACTATGTTAATCCCGAGATTTATCCTCCATAGGAGTTTACCTTCTAAGGTATATGCGTCAAAAATAGTTTCGCCGGTATGGCGTGGCGTGAGCCCAGGGTCTTGCGCTTGGGAGGGATACCACTTAACCAGTACTTCATAACGGCCATCGCCATCAATGTCGGCTACTGCCAAGTCGTTGGATGTATATGATATTGGGAAAGAATCGCCATATTCTGCACCCAGTGCAGTGGCTGGGTTGGGGCGGTTAGCGGGCCTTTGTAGGGGGATGTCCATGTAGTTTGTGGCCCATGCGGTAAACTTTGGTGTTTTTTCGCTTGTTTGTATGACTTCTACTTCATATTCGTCACCGGCTTTGCCTGGCTTGTCTGTGTAGTTGAGTGTGGTAACCGGCTCTGCGTTTATCTTTTTCCCGTTCCTGTAGACATTAAAAGTAAGCCCCTTGTTATACTCTGTGCCAAGTATCCGCCATTTTACAAGAATCCCTTCGCCGCCCAGGGCCTTGGAAATTGGGACAGCAACAGCTCCTCTATCCAGCCACTCTGCACAGCGGGGCAAAAAGGCAGATGTGTTTTTGTGACGGTTTTCTATATAAATAGTGGGGGCGATGTTAAGAGGGTTAACAACCTCGCGGCCACCTTCGGCCAACGCACCCAGGGTACCGGTAAAGGCGAACACACCCTGTTTGTGCGGGTCATAGTTAAGAGAAACCTCAACGCCTTTTTTTACCCATGGGACTTCTGTAACCGCCCATGATACGCTTACCTTTGATGTGCCACCATCGGCGGTCCTGATACCAATGGTAGCGGGTAGACCCAGGCATTTTTCGCAGCTTACCTCGCCCATGTACACAGTTTTAAACCAGCTTTGCAAGAAAGCGTTATTGGGGCTTTGTGGCGGGCTGGCCAAAAACTCTGGCGGGATTACGTTGGTTATGGTGTTGGGTGAATAATTTTCCATGGTTGTTATCCTCTCTTATAAGTATAAATTGCTATGCAACCCCCATAAACCCAGGAGCCGCGCTTTCGCGCGGCTCCAATAAAGTTTTATTAAACTTTTAAGTTTACATGGTACATAAATGTTTAATCAGCCCTGCCTAATCACTGAGAAGCGCGGTAAAGCTCGTTCACTTCATCAATAATATCTTGGCCGCCGCTGCGTAGCCATTGTTGGCGAATCTCATGCTTGGTGGTATCGTCGATAACACCGCGGATGAAATCTATACGCATGTCTGCGATCATGGCGTTGAGGGCTGGGCCGTGCTCAACTTGAGTTGGAGATACGAAAGATGCGCCGTAGTTAACTACCGCAAATTGCTCGATATAAGGTTGGATTTCTGACTCAAGTACTCTTATATCGTTGTGCGGTGGGCGTCCTGGGATGCGTCCTTCATATTGTGCAGGTGATGAGTAGAAAGGCATGATTTGGTTAAAGCCAATTCTAAAGTTGCCAAGGTCTGTGCCTCTTTCGGTTCTCTCGTCATCTGTGAAAGCGTGCCAGTAGCCATCTCTAAATTCCCACTCTTGCTCGTAAATGCCGCGCTCGAATAGGTTCCATACATATGTGTCGTTGATGTCGTTAAGGAACTGCATAACGCGAAGGAACTCGTCATGAGTTTGTGCGCCGTTTCTGCCAGCACTTACTACCAATGTGTTGTTAAAACCTGCGGTTGGAAGTGTGCGAGCGCCATGGTCGCCTACAACGTAAGGGATAATTGTCCATGTGCCGGCCATACCCATTTCGTTGTAAAGATGCTCGTAGTTTCTCCTGTGACGGTCTACTACATCGCCTGTAAAGCCAGCTACACCTCTAAGAAGGTCATCCCAATATTGGTTGCCAAGCTCATGGAAATTGGGGTTAACAAGGCCTTCTGCATACAACCCTCTAAACCACCTAAGTGCTTCGTCATATTCCTCGGTCATGTGAGCTGGTACAAGTTCGCCGTCCCTAAAGCCCCAGCCGTTGGGCGCGCCAAACCACATTTGCATCATATCCCATGGGCCGGCGTGCATTGCGATACCCATACCAAAGGTATTGTCTAGGCCGTCGCCATCTGGGTCCATGAATGTGAATGCCCACAATACATCGCGCAATTCGTTGATTGTGGTAGGTACGTTAAGGCCTAAGTTGTCTAGCCAGTCTTGTCTGATACCAAAACCGTTTCTACCAACTGCTCTTGAACGTGGCACACCAAAAAGTCTGCCGTTGATGGATGCATTCTCCCTGGCAACTGGGTGTACGTACGCAAGGTTTTCGAACCTGTCTAGATAATCTGTAAGGTCCCAGAACCCGCCTTCTTCTACTGCTTGCATGAAGTTAGGGTCCCTATGGCCAATAACCATAATTGTTGGTACGTCATCTGACAAAATCCACAGTGCTAATTGGTCCCAATAACCGTCGCCAATCCACATCCACTCGATTTCTGTGTTTGTGTAGGCTTCTAGCCTTTCTACGATTTCCATCCTTATTGGATGGTTGTCGTGGTCGTGCACGCCGTATGGTGCGGCAATGCTAAGCCTTAGTGGCGCAAGCGCCGGCTCATCTTCTTCTACGTCTTCGTCGTCATCTTCGTCGTCATTGGTTTCTACCGGTGGTGCTTCTTCTTGCTGGTTCCCTGCCGGTGGGTCAGGTGTTACTGGTGTAGTTTCTTCTTCACGATTACATGCGGCCATAAGTACGGCCATAAGTGCTAATGTGAGAATAGAAACAAGCACCTTTGCAAAAATACTTTTTTTCATTTTGCATCCTCCTGTTATATATATATTAGGGCGAAAATCTGTCAAAATGTGAAAACACTAACCTCCTCTGTCGCCAATTCTGCGTAGAATCGTTCGCTGAATCGGCTTGTCGTCGGTAACTGTTTTCGACATTTGACACTATTCACCAGTGATGCCGGTCCTTTCGATGCCTTGCATAAATGCGCGTTGTGCAAATACAAAAAATATCAATACCGGGGCTATTATTAGCGCCGTCCCAGCCATTACTACTGCATTGGTTAGTGTATCCTCTCCGCCTTCTATCATCCCTAGTCTTTCGAAAAGCTCCTCTGGCGGGGCGTTAACCGCGTCTATTACGGTACGTATCCTGGCGGGAAGAAGGCCCAAATGTGGCGTCCTAAGGTAGATGCTAGGCTCATAGAAATTATTCCAGTGCCATACAACAGAAAGTACTAACACCACCACAAGTGCAGAACGGGCCAGCGGGAAAACTATCTGTATAAAGGTGCGTATAAACCCAGCGCCGTCTATTTTTGCGGCATTTTCTAAATCTGTAGGCAGTGTAAGGAAGAACTGCCTAAAGATAAAGATAAACAATGCCCCGTTAAGCCCAAAGCCAAAAAACGCAGGGACAATAAGCGGCCTGTAGGTATTTATCCAGTCAAAATTTAAAAACGTAAGGTATAGCGGTACAATAATGGTTTGTACTGGCACTATAAATGCAAGTATCACAAACATAAACAGTATATTCCTAAACGGGAACCTAAAACGCGCAAACCCATACCCTATCAAAGAACATGATACAAGATGCCCAATTGTTGCAAGTACCGTAATTTGCAAGGAGTTCCTGGCAAACCTTGTATAGTTTAAGATATCAAAAGCAATATAATAATTTTCGAACTGAAGCCGCGAAGGTATCCACTGGACGGCAGGGTTACTCAAGTCCGCGTTAGACATAAGCGAAACAACAGCAACATACAAAAGCGGGAACACGCACACAAACGCTATACCTATAAGAAGCACGTAAATAAAAAGCCTGGAGAGTCTCTCTCCCACGCGTGCCTTAAAGGATATGACCTGCCGTTGTAAAAAGGAAGTTTCGTTACGGCTTACGTGCTTAGTATTTTCTCTTGCGGTCGATGGTAAGGATACGCTTTTTCTTTGTAGAAACATCCTTTTTCACCCTCTCTGCCTCGTTAGTATGGATATAACGCTTCATGCCGCCAAAAACAATGCCTATAACCACCAGTATAAACGAGAAATATATCCACCCAAGCGCAGCAGAATATGCAAACTGTCCGCCCCCGGGCCCAAAAGCAAAACCTTCGATATATGCCAGAAGTGGATTTCTGACATCCAAAAACGAGTCTGCAATTGTATAAATAATAACCAGTAACATCATTGGTGAAATCATGGGGATGGTAATTTTCCAAAACATCTCCCACTCTGTAGCGCCGTCAATCTTGGCTGACTCATACAGCGCTGGTGATATCCCTTGCAAGCCCGAAAGGAATAGTAATACCTGCACCCCAGAGCCCCACAGTACAGTAACAAGCATCCCAAATATATTTTGTACCCCCATCACTACTGTCTCACCAAAGTAAAACAATACATTGTATGGGATAATCGTTCCGTCAAGGATATTAAGCACCTGATTTTCTACACCTTGGTTGAGTAGCTGGTTCATAACTTCGCCTGTACCCAACAAAAACGGTATAAAAATAGCAACCCTAAAAACACCGCGCCCTTTAATATTTTTGTTGAGCATGACAGCAATAATAAGGGCTAATAGTACAGTCAAAGGAAACTGTAAAAGCGTATTGCGTATAGCTATCAAAAACATGGGCACAAAGTTGATATCAATCAGAAACGCCCGGGTAAAATGCTCTATACCAACAAAGGACATCCTAAAGCCTATAATGGCATCTATCTGCGATACGCTTAACCGCAGGGAAATAAATAAAGGATAAGCAAAAAAAACAGCCACGCCAATTATAAAAGGCAGTACAAAAAACAATCCTTCAAGTGCCTCCCTGGCACGCATAGAAACCCTAAACAACTTGCGTTTACGCTTTTGTTTTGTCATCACACACCACCCCTTACTATTACATATCCAACGGGGGGTATTGTTACGTTACCCACTGTTACTGTATCGCCGCTATAATTGAGATATATCACTATATTATTGTCATACTCTACCCGCACTATGTCCCGGCTAAGCCTTGTGTGGGATATCATTTGACGGCCAAAGACATCAGAAAAATTGTTTGCAAACTCATGATATACGTCCAATATCCTACTTTCCCATGTATCAAATGCCGATGTAAACAGCCAGCTATAAGACGTTTCCATAAGTCTTATAGAGTCTTCGTAGGTGATTGTAAAGGTTGGAAGCAGCCCATACTCTATCCATCTTAGCATCTGGACGTTTAAGTCATACGACAAGTTGGCAGGCTCGGCAGAAAGAGGAATCATGCCAGAGAGTACCATGTGTACAAAGGGCACAAATTCATCTGTAATAGCCAGCCCAAAACCCCTCACGGGTACTTGGTACAAGAAGTCAACATTGCGGAAGGTATATTGGTTTAAACCTCTTGCGGCTACCCTATTTACCTGGTTTGCACTTTCTTCGAACATGGACTCCCAAACCTGGACTGTTTCTGCTTTGGTAAAGGGGGCCCTTGCGTTATAGTCGTTGTATATAATTTGGCCTTCGTTAATAAATGCTATGTTTATATTTTCAAAGGGGCTTAGGCGGTTCATAAAGCTCCTGTGTCTGCTTTGGGATACGGCAGGGTTTAACAAGTGAAGTGTCGTATTAGAGGTTTGGAAACTTAGTGGTATGTTGGTCCCGTTGTACACAACATCTGCCCTGGACGAGAAACCACCGGTAGCTCTTGACGCAAATATAAAATTATTGGCTAAGAACACATTAAAATTGGGGTGGTTGTTCAAGTAGTTATCCAGGCCCCTAAGCCCCCTGGTACCACCTAGCTGCCTAGCTGGCGGCCAATACCTTGGCGGCGTATCACCGCCACGGGTCCAAGAGCCTAGCACTGCATTTACATCGTAAACACCGCCCTGCCTTAGCCTTTCTAGTATATATTCCACTTGTTCGAATGATGTCATGGTGATGTATGAGTCTAAAAGCATCTGCGGCTCTGTAGCGCCCATGATGATATTAAGCGCCAGTGGGATATTGCTACCCGGCTCAATAGAGTTTGTAAGCTGGCCGGTGCTAATCAAGTACTCCCTATATACACGTGCCATGCCGCTATATGTCGCATCATCGCCGCTTAAGAAGAAATATTTAATTTCTCTATCGTTTTGGATGATATCCCTATCTATGCGCTGCACGGTACGGCCAAGAGCTCCAAGCCCGCCTACAGTTATATTATGAAGGTCAACGTTAAAAATATTTCTTGTGTGGATTTCAAAAAACGCACGATTAAGATGTACAACACGCCCAGACGGGTCAGCTATTATGCCAGCGTTTTCTTCGCCTTGGGTAATAGCGGCAAGGAAAGCATTGTTATCATGCTTTATTCCCAAGACAGGAAGGGCCGCAGTATGGCGCAGATATTGGTCCGGGAACATAAAATTAACCATATCTACAGTGCGGTGGGAGTAAGTAAACCACATGCCTGGGCCAATAATAGCAGGGCGTGTGTCTGCCATGTCAAAACGGGTTATGCCGCCGCCAGCATCTGGGTACAGCATATATCCCTGTACATAGTTAGATGCCGCGCCAAAAAACGGCATTATTTCCATAGATGTAACGGCAAAATTAGATTCTTCGCGTATTTTTTCCCATGGCACCCTTACTACTAGTACACCGTCTTCTAAGGTATATTCTACTGTTACAAACAACCCGTGGCTTAAAAAGCCATAGGTCACAGACACGCCACCGGGTATTAACTCCGTTTGCAAATAGCCCATGTCACGGTACGTAAAAAGCCTTACCGGCGGTGCATCGCGGTGCTGCAAATTATTAAATTCCACCACTATAGGTGACTGCAAATACGCTGTCCATACTGGGTTGAGTCTGCCAATATCATATATTTCGTCGTTTACTATAGAGTGCCATACATGGCCGTTGGTTGTATCCACAACCCGTATTGTACCCCTGGCATGGTTAAACATTAGTACTGCGTTACCTGACTCGGAAATTTGCACATATTCCCCTGTATCTTCGCTGTCAACATTGGACTCTGGGGGTGTATAACTCCAAGTCACGCGCCCTGGGGAGGCTGCAATTGCATTGTTAATGCTTACAAAGCCCCATATAACAAAAATCCCAAGCACCACCAACGTGATTATCGTACCAATGCGCTGTAATATCCAATTTTTTAACATATATTGTGCACCTCGCTATGCCTTTTTGCAGAGCTAAATGGCATACCATTTAGCTGAGCAAAATGGTTTAATACCTTTAGCTTAGCTAAATGGCAGACCATTTAGCTGAGCAAAATGGTTAAAACATTAACATTCTAAACTCAAGTACTATGCCAAGTATAAACTGTATAAGCCTAGCTGTAAGCACATAAACCATACCGCCTACAAGCATAACAACCAGCATCACAAATATCGTAACAAGGGCAAGCTTTATTGCCTGCTTCCATGAGTAGTCGTTAAGCACCTTAAGCCCCATAAACAGTATAAAGCCCATCCATGCCATAGAAAGAGACGAGAATATCCCATACCAGTCACGCTGGGCATCCGAAAGGATATTGGATATAAACATCATGGGGAAATTAATCAAAATAAACGGCACCAGGGCAAGAGACGCGGCAAAAAATATCTCTTTTACCTTACTTTCACCATTGGCAATAGAAGTCACAGCAAAAGACGCAATAACCCATACAACCGGTATAATCCAAAGCCTTACAGCTTCAAAGCCAACATTTACACTGGCAGCCGTAATAGGCGCAAGTGGGAAGTGCACAACTTGCAAATACATCAGCCGTACAATGTAAGCAAGCAAAAAAAGTAATATTGGTACATACATGTTGATTCTGGTCTTGTTAACACTTACGGCTTCCAATGTATCTACGGGGTGCAGCATTATATTTGTCGAAAAAAACAGCCCCTGTCGGGTTTTCATTTCCGGTGTCCTGCCATGTATAAAATTGTCATACGAATTTTTGACCGCGCGGCCAAAATATTTAAAGAAAAACCTAAGCCCTACAAGAAGCGCTAAAAGCACAAACACGATAAGCGCAAAGTTTCCGCGCAACACTTCATAACGGTACTCCTCAAAGGCTCGCGAGTACCATATTGGGTCATTGGCCATATATGCGCGGGCCATTGCCTCGCCCCAACGCTCTTGCCTATAGTAAACACGGGCTATACCCAAGTGGGCAAGCTCGTAATTTTCGCTCATTTCTAGGACCCTATGCCATAGGGCATAGGCTTCCATATATTCACCGTTGTTAAATGCCGTGGTGGCACCATGTACGGTGTTTATAAACTCTGTAGGCTCAAAAACTTGGAAGTTGCTTGCGGCCCTGTCTGTCACAAATATGCGGCCACGGCTGTCTACGGCTATGCCGCTGGGCCTGTTAAAGCGGCCTTTTTGGTCACCGCGCCCGCCAAAGGCAGCAAGTGCTATACCTTCTTGGTCATATTGGAATATACGGCCTGTGGTTTCTTCTACAATTGTGACTATCCCGTTACGGTCTGTGGTAATGCCTACAAACACCGGCTCTAGATACATGCCATAATCGTCAAAGTACTCGCCAAACCTAAAGCTTCTGCGTACTGCCGTAGCACGCATTACCGTTACTTCAATAAAACGGGTAATGGGGTTTCCTGCTGCGTCACCCCTGTCCCGGTATGTTCTAAATGTGTTGTTGCCTACGGAGTTAAGCCTTTTTACTTCACCCTCGTAGCGGTTTAAGCTTGTGGCATAAATCATGCCATCATAGCCTAGGTGTATATCTATAAAAGTAGGTGCTAGGCGGCGAGACAAAAACCTTAGCTGCTGCTCTGTTGCCACTACACGCAATATAGCTTCACCCAAGTTAAAACCAATCCTAGACTGGCCAAACAACCCGCGAAACTCGTTGTTTGCATCCAGCATCATAATAGCTTCGCCGCGCACAACAAAAATCTGACCTGTGCTGTTTACAACAAGGCTGGTAGGCGAAAAAGGCGCGTGGCCAATAGCGTCAGATTCTGGATTTACAAACTGGTCTATAAGCTCGCCTTCACTTGAAAGGTGCACGATACGGCTGTTGCCAGTATCCGCAACAAAGATACTGCCGGTATTGTCCACAAATACACCCTGCGGGGCAGAGAATGGGCGGTCCGGGCCATAAAATACAGCCACAGTTACTAAGTCCGGGTTTAGTTTTACTATCCTGTTATTGCCCGTATCTACTACATAAATATAGTCGTTGATATCTACAAAAATATCGGACGGCGCCCTAAAATGTGAGTTGTTGCTACCATAAAAGTCACCGATATTGCTAATCTGGTCTGTGACATTAAAAGCACGCGGTATAGGCCTACGCCCCCAACCACCAACTGGCACAAAGTCTGGCTCGGAGGCGTACACGCCTTGTGCAAACCCAAATACAGAGCCAAGTAGCGTTATCACAGCCAGTAGAAATAATACAAAATGCTTTGTAAGTTTTCTCATATAAAACCTCACCCAACAACTTTTATCATGACAATCTAGCCTTTTATACCGGAATGCACCATAGTTTCCATTACCCTGCCTTGCATGACAGTAAATGTTATAACCGTTGGTATGGTCATAAGAAGGGTAGCAGCGGCAACCGCACCCGCACGCCCGACCGTCATACCCGCAGGCCCGCCGCCTATAACTTGAAGGGCCAGGGGCAATGTGCGCATTGCTTGGCTTGTTACATATATTAGTGGCGAAAAGAAATCGTTCCAGTTGGTTACAAAAGTAAACACTATAAGTGTAGACCATGCAGGTGCCATAGATGGCATTACCAAGCTCCAGAAGATTTTAAACTCCCTGGCCCCGTCTATCCGCGCTGCTTCTATCAACTCGTTGGGGTATTGCTCCATAAACTGTTTCATCAAGAAAATGTTAAACGCTACAGCTATATTGGGCAGTATCAGTGCCCAGTAAGTATTAATCAACCCCAGGCTGTTGACAACCATGTAGGTAGGTATCCTAGTAACATGAGGGCTAAACATAAGCGCCATAATAACAATAGAAAAGATAGCCGTAGCACCAGGCGGCTTAAACTTAACCAGCGCATACGCCCCCAGCGACGATACAAGTACCGTCAAAAACACGATACTAACCGTTACAAACAAGCTATTAAAAAAGAAACGGGTAAAAGGTACAGCAGCGCTAGATACAACAAATACCAAGTCAGTAAAATTGGTAAGCACCGGGCGCATAACAAAAAACCGCGGCGGGAACAAGAACAGTTCCTCCATAGGCTTAAACGCCGTATTAACCAAGAAAATTAGCGGCAAAGACGTAAACGCAACCATAACCAGCATAAAGGCATACATCAATGTCTTACCCGCCGTTATGTGAAGCCACTGGCCTCTAAACCATTTAATTTTAATCATATAAATTAAGGCCTCCTATTCGTCTTTGCTGGACAGCATCCGCATAACAAGTCTACCCAATATAAATGTCATAAGGAACAACACAACCGCAACCGCAGACGCATATCCCATCTGGAACCGTATAAACGCATAGTCATACAAATGCGCGACTATCGTATGCCCCGCATAGTTGGGGCTGGGCATACCAGCAACAGAAACAGCAATGTCAAACACACCAAAGGCCGCAACAATTGCAGTTATCGCACCAAACAACAACTGTGGCTTCATTGCAGGGAGGGTAATGTATATTAGCTCTTGAGCTCTGCTGCGTATACCGTCTATGCTACCGGCCTCGTAATACTCTTTGGGTACACTTTGCAGCCCCGCAAGGAAAACCAAGAAACCCGTACCCATACTCATCCACAAGGATATTATGATGATAACAGTCATGATATAGTTAGGGTCTGTATTCCACATAATTGGTGATTCTATCAAGCCCAAAGTTATTAGTATGTTGTTTGCATAACCATACCTATCACCAGAGAATATAACCAGCCACACAACACTCATAGCTACCGCACTGGTTATAGAAGGCGCATAAAAAGCCAAGGCAATAAACCGCTTAGCCTTCATTTGGTTGATAGCCCACGCAGCAAAAAAAGATAAAAAGTACCCGGTAGGGCCGGTTATAAGCGCAAACACCAGCGTATTGCCTATAGCCGTAAGGAAGATTTGGTCATCCAACAGCAAAAGCAAATAGTTATTTAAACCCACAAATGTAGGAGGTTGAAGCATATTGAAGTTGGTAAAGCTTAGCCCAATAGCATAAAACACAGGTACGACAACAAAGGTCGTAAACAATATCAGAAACGGGGCAAGAAATAAGTATCCCATCCAGTTCTTTTGGATAAAGACCTTAAACCGTTCCATGGCCGGCCTAGAGTCTCCTCTAGTATTTCCGGCACCTATTCGTGGTATATGACGTGTCAACCGACCCACTCCTTACTGTTTATACTACAACTGCAACCATTTTATATGCTTCAAAAAACCTTTATCGGTATCATCAAAACCGGGCTTAGCCTTAGTCATCATAAAAGAAGCCATATTCCTCTTGTCTCATCCTAAGCTCGCGGTTTATGTCGCGTACTGCGCGCTCTAAGGCGTCGCGTGGGTTGCCGCCTTCCATTACTACTGTGGTCCACGCGTTGACTATATATCTGGTTGTGAAGTAGCCGCCCAATACAGTGGGCATCTCACGCGCCCAATACCACTGCTCTTGAAGTACTTCTATATCTTCTTGGCTCCAGGGGAGTCCCAAGAAAGCTTCCATGTTAGAAGTGTTCCAACGGGCCTCTGCACCTATAAGCGCTTCTACTTCACGGGCAAAGGCTGTTTGCGTTGCAGCCGATGTCCACCAGTCCAAAAACGCCCACGAATCCAGCGGCGAGTCGCTTTGGGATAGTATCATTGCACTGTTTTGAGCTATAGCACCGGCAGTGCGGTCTATCACGCCATCTTCACGCATAAGGCCAGGAAGTGGCGCTATGCCCCACCTACCCGCAAGCTCCGGCGCAGCAACAGAAAGCTGCATATACAACCCAAAATCACCCACGCCAATGGGCATGATACCCATACGCATACGTTGGTAGAAATTTGCCACCATGGGTATACCAAAATGGGTAAACAACTGTGTGTACTCCTCAAAAGCCCTAAATGCCTCGGGGGTATACAGGCCAGAGCGCCTTAAACATGGGGTATAAAAATCCCCGCCATGCTGGAACAAAAACTGCGAAAATTCCCGCCCAAAGAAGAACTCCATACCGTTTTGGTACAGTACAGGCAGTACAAAATCATATAGTTGCTGCCTGGTTTGCGGGATTTGCAAATCAAGAGCAGACATTATATCGCGCCTATAAAACAGCACATTAAAGTTCATAGTCTCAGGCAGTGCATATACACCGCCATCAAACTCAAAAGGAGTCATTGTCGCGGGCACAAAGCGCTCGCGCACTTCATCAAAACCGGGCATACCAGATAACTCTTGCACAGCGCCCCTTATAGCAAACTCTACAGGGGTAATTATATCAACACCAAGTGCCACATCCGGCGCACGGCCAGACGCTATCGCAAGCATGATTGCATTAATATTACCCGCAACTATCTGGGATGCCGGTATTACGTTTACATTAATTGCGACACCTGTATTGGCGGTAAAATCTTCGTCTGCCATTTCTTTTATAGCTTCGGCCCATTCTAGGCCGCGGGCAATCCACACATCTATAGAGTTGTGGATATCAACTTCTTCATCCAACACGCCGCCAACATTGTCAAAATCCCTGGTAAACGATGCAAAGAAATTGGCCATCAATGTCCTAAACCTTTGGAAAATATTCGCGCGCTGGTTTACCCAATCCTCGTCATTCCCGCCAAAATAAAAGAAATCTATAACCAGCGGGTTATGCTGAAGGTCTATATACCACACACTAAGGCTTTCCTGGGCCGCGATAAGGTCATTGAAGCGGCGAGCTATAGAGAATGGGTTGTCAATCATACGCTCTAGTTGTTCTTGTATAGTAAGGAAGTTGTTGGCCATAGCGGGTGTTCTTTCTGTGAAGCCTAGGGACATTGCGTGCTTACGCACCATGCTGTCTGCCAGGTACTGCATGTCATCACGCAAGCCGGGAAGCCTGTCGAAGAACATAAAGTCATAGTTAGGGTCAGGCACGCTTCCAGCTATCATTGTGATTTGCATCATAATGTCCGAAAGGAGCTCTATGTTGTCCCTTATAGAATGGATAATAGACGTTAACTCACCATATTTTACAGTCATGGTTATTGTATTTGTACCGGCAGGTAAAAATATTTCAAAGGGCACGCCGTCATCACTGCTAAGGGCATGCAAGTCCCACTGCCGGTTATGGGGGAAGTTGTAAGCCATCAACTCCTCAAAAGGCACAACGCCGTTTATGGCTATCTGCCTAAAAGAAGGCATACCGTCACTCCAAGACTGGCGTACCCGTATACCAATGTTATATAGCCCGGCTTCCGGCACTTCAAACTCCCAAGTTATACTTTGGTTACCCAAGCGCCATCTCCAGCCACCCATCACATTAAGCACCCTATATGTCATAGAGCGCGGGGTAACAGTCGGGCACATATCAACTTCGCGCCTAAGTGTTGGGCTGTTCTTTTCTGTTACGGTATTTTGTGCTTGCACTTGTATTGTCTGGTTAACCAACCTGTGCCCGGCATCATGGTTCCTGCGGCTATACTCTGCATAAGAAGGCACTTCATGTGGCGGCACAAAGCGAATGCCCGACACGGCCATATCTTGCCGCGTATAACCCATGTTGATTGTATTGGCACCAGCTTCGAGATAAAAACGGAAAGGCTCCAGCGCATGGCCAGTAGAGTCTATTACCCGCTGGGTACGCCAGCCGGGGATATCTACTTGCGAAGGGCGAGTCTCGTCACCCAGGGTGTTTACTACCGGCTCGTTCCGGTCTTTGAAGTATCTGTAAAAAATCAAATCATTGGTTTCCACAAAGGGGTGTACATCGTTTACGCGCATACTTCGCAGGGCCGGGATTGTAGTGTCGGTAAAAAGAAAATAGTCGAGCTCTAGCTGATACAAGCCAGATTCGACTACATTAATAACAAATTGTATTTCGCCCGTTTCGCGGGTCCACAAAAAAGCCGTTTCCCCATGATACTCTACAAGCTCAACAGCAGAGCCTGCTTCGTACTGGACAACGGTTTGCAGTGGCACTTCTATTACCTGGGTAGCATCGACATGCCCCATGGCAAGATACCCTTCGCGCACCTCGTAATAATGCGGCACATCTCTAAAGTCAATAAAACGGCCAGTAATTGGCCTACCTTCGAAACCGGCAAACCTGTCTCTTAATGGGACAGCAGACATGTCGGGGGTGTTTGCAGCGGCAACATTACCAATTGTTATAATCTGAAATACCATCACAAGCGCCAACAGGAAACATATATTTCTCTTCACTAGCTATTTCCCCCTCCACAACACATGCCATTTATGGCAAACATACATTCGCAAGCCATCCTTCATGTAAGTGTTTGTGAGTAATCATAGTTTTCATGGTAGATATTATAGGTTTGCGTCTCTTATTTCAATATGCAGATTATACAATCATGCGGCTACAAAATCAATATATTTAATACATATGCACAATTTTACCACAACGTGACGGAATACATTGCATTTTTGCGTTAAACGCAACCGCTTGTGCACTAGCATTATATATCTATTATTAATCTGGAGTGTTGGTTATAAATCTATCCGCATAAGCAATCACACTCTCCTTATAAAGACAGGCCCTGCTGTATCATACATGATAGAGCAAGGCCTGTTCATAGTAGCATCTTACGTTATTAGAGTTGGCTACGTTGAAAATTTGATAGCATCCCATTATCCAACCGAACAACACGGTCGTAACTATCTATTAAGCCATCTTTAATCCTATGTGTAATTGTTAGTAATGTTAGTTCATTTTTATTAAGTAATTCTTGTTCTATCTCATTAGCGGTCTCGACATCAATTGCTGACACCCCTTCGTCAAGAATAAGAAAGTCTATCCCGCGGATCAAAGCTCTTGCTAAGGCTATTCGCTGTTTTTGACCACCTGACAAGTTATTACCACCCTCACCACAACCAGTATCTATTCCCGATGGCATTTGGGGCAAGAATTTATTAACACCACTTAGTTGTACTGCACGGTTTAAGTCATCATCAGAAAAGTCTTCGCCCAGGCATATATTATAGTGGATTGTTTCGTTAAAGATATAAACATGTTGCGGGATAATTGCTATAAGCTTGCGCAGTTGCATATTATCAAGTGCCTTTATTTCATCATTATCATAAAATATTTCGCCACTATATGTCGCATATTTACCACACAACAATTTGATGAGTGTTGTTTTCCCACCACCGCTTGACCCTATAAGTGCAACTTTTTCGTTTTTCTTTAACTCGAAGGATAAATTACTGAGTATCGGGGTGTTTTCATTGTATTCGAAGCTTAAATCCTTAACTAATATGCTTTTGTTAAAGCATGGACTACCAGTGCCTACAAAAGACTCGTCTTGATAGTCTGTTATTTCGGAGAAAGCCGCTAAGATAGGCTTTGCACTACGTATATATGGTACAAGCTGCATAGACATTACTGCACCAGATGATAAAGCACCTGACAAACCAGAAAACAGCACCAAATCCCCTATCGTGATTACATCATTCAGCACCAATACACCCGAAACAGCAAGCATAGCAAAGCCAGATACAACTCCAATCATTTGAGATGTGGAGGTTGCGCCAGATGATATTTTCTCATGACGGAACTCGGACTGCGCTAATTCATTATTGACTTTATCGAACCGCTTTTTTGCTTGAGAAAAAATATTAAAGGATGAAATAACACTAAAGCCGTTTAATAACTCTTTAAGAGCTACGGTAAACGATGTGTTCGCTTTCGATACTTTTACCTGGGCTTTTTGGATGGGGTTTGAGAAAATAATGGGGACAAATATTGACAGTAATGCACAGCCTAATGCTACTAAAGTTAACAACGGACTATATAACAGCATTATAATTATAGCGGAAACAACAGATGTAACCGGGCGTATAAGCATTAGCAAAGGACTCAAAAAGCTACCATTAATTATATTTATATCATTCGTCATGCATGATATATATTCGCCCGTATCCTTGCTTTCAAAATCAAGTGCATTACGCCTCATTATACCGCCATACGCACCCTGCCTCATGGCCTGTTTGTAATTGACTTTAAACTTTTGACCGGCCAGCTCTGTCAAAAAATATATTATGCCTGTAACAAAAATAAAGACCAGACCATATACAATGAAGCGAACGAATCGACCCGTATCGCCACCAATTAGCGCATCAATAATAATTTGCCTAAAAATATTTGCGCCTGAAAACATTGCACCAGATATAACAGATAAAATCACGAACACAAAAAGTATTCGCCAATGCGCTTTTAGGATTTTTTTGAACATATGCGTAGTCTCCTTAGAGCTTAATCTTCTTATCAAAACAAGCCACCCTATGAATCTATCCGCCATTCTTCATCACACCGGCTCAAAATACGGGCATCATGGCTTATTATTAAAGTTATGCGATTTACTTTTTGTTTTGTTAGCATATCTGCAAGCGCATCAACACTGTCTGTATCCAGGGCAGATGTAGGCTCATCCAATATCGCAATAGCACAGTCTTTAGAAAGAGCCCGTACAATCGTCAATTTTTGCTTCTCACCGCCAGAGTAGTTGCTTCCACTTTCTGTTATGGTGTCTTCGAAATCAAACTTTGAGATGCCCAATGCGCTTATCAGCTCATGTTTATTCCTATTTGTTGTTTCAGATTGTTCTATTCCAAAGTTTAAGTAATCACCTATGCTCATACTCAAAAATTCGGGTGATTGTTCTACAAATGACATACGGTTACGCCGCATATATGCCATATCAATATCATTCATAGAAACACCATCAAAAAGAATGTCCCCTGTAGATATATCTCCATAAAGCCCTACTATACAGTTAAGAAAACTAGATTTGCCACTACCATTTTCACCACATATGGCATACATCTTCCCTACTTCAAATGTCTTATTGATACCAGAAAAGACTTTGTTGTCACCATAGCAAAGCGATAAATCTCTGACTTCCAATTGTTGAATATGCTCTATTTTCGTCTCCCCGTTAGGGTCAATCGGGTTTTCATATATTTCCTCTGTGCGCCCTGTCGCGACTCTAACACTCTGGTAACCAGACGCAAAGCCAAAAAGTGAGCCTACCTGTTGTATAACCATATTAAAATACAATGTAATCATTGTAAAATAGCCAATACTCAAATCACCATGTATTACCCTATAGCCCCCAACACCAATAATAATGACATGAAAAGCCGCGCTTGTAAGCCTACCAGAATGGGTAAAAAAGAACTCAACAAAGTTTAAACTCAAGTTCTTAGATATAAAATCATTGAAAGCCACATCTACACGCTGCCCAAGTTCTTCAGAAAGCTCATTGCGCTTAACAAATGCCATGCGATTAAGTTGCTCATTCCTTTTAGAAAAGTATATATCCGACTTTTCTCTAAAGACTTTATCTTTCTCATATAGCTTTTTACGAAACCCTAAGTACAAAAGCAAATACAGCGGCAATGTTGCAAATATTAATACCCCCACAAATACATCAATAAAAAATAAGAAACCAATACCCAACAATATTGTAACTAAGCCTGTAGCAGCAGATAGCGTTGCCTGTACAAAGGTTAAAAATGTAACCCCATCATCCCTAAGCTGGTTTACCAGTTTTGCGGACTCCATATTATGATATTTAGAAAACCTGGATTTCATAATATGCCTGACAGGGTTAATCACCATATGATAAAAAAATGTATTAGAAAACAAGGAACTGATGAGATTCCAACCTAGATAGATTACACTTTGAACTATATATACCACAGCAAAGGCTAAAACGAACATCCATATTATATCCATGTCTGCATCTGTCACTAACCTGTCGACATAAATGCCAGAAATGTATGGCATTGCAAAGCCGATACTCAAGTATAGTACTGCTACAATAAAGTAACATATTGTATAGCGCCGGCTTTCAGATAATCCAAACTTGATATAACCAAAAACATCTTTAATCCGCATAAGTAATCACACTCTCCTTATAAAGATAGACCTTGCTGTATCATGTTTGATAGAGCAAGGCCTGTTCATAGTAGCATCTTACATTAAGTACCGACTACTATGTGATTATTGGGGTTTAAACCACTATTGCACTCCATGGAAAAACCTGAGTCACATTGGAAGCACTTGCCTTTAAAATCGGCATCTACTTTTACTGGTTTAACTAGAACCTTCATAAGGTATCCTCCTTTCTTTTATGGTATTTATCAATAAGCTTATTGCTATAACAGACAATTCATAAACATTCCCTGACTTCAAACTGCGCGCTGTTATTGCGCTAAAATTTCATGTGCACAAGACACAAGATACTCATTTAAATTATATTTAAACCTAGAGCAATAATCTGTCCCTTTTTCACGCTGAAGTGGGCACCCACCCATGCATATGGGTACAAGCTTGCATCCTTCACATTTCGCATCGTCCAAAGGGTTAAACAGCATATAGCCGTAGTATGCCGATGGCTGATTATTACTTTCATCTAGTAACGAAAAAACTTTTTTTTCTTTTACTCCAATATCAGCAAAGCATTTATACATATCCCCCATTGGGTCAATGACCCATCCCTGACAATTATCTGCCAAGCAATAGTTTCCCTTTGGTGATGGGAAAATACTTTCTAAGCTTTTCCCAGAGTCTTGCATAAAACGAATATTAAATTTACTAAATTGTTTAATGGATAGACAACGATTTTCCTCGTACGAGTCATTGTAATCCCTAACATGCCCCAAATAAACACTAACAGAATTATCCATCCCCTCATGCTTAATAAGTGTGACGACTTCATCCACTTGATTTTGATTCTCATAATCCACATTAATGCGAAGGGCCACGGGCAATATATCACTAGAGTCTTTCAGGTTTTTTATGATAGTATCAAATGTCCCGCTTCCATCCGCTAAAAAGCGTCGCGCATCGTGCGTTTCCTTCACACCATCCAATGTTATCTGGGCATAGCTAACCATACAGTCCTTTAATCGCTGTGCAATGTCTCTTGTTAAGAAAAATCCGTTTGTAATGATATCAGACTTATATTTTATATTATTGTCGTTGCATATTTGCATGAACTCGCTGCTTAAACTTTCTATACGCTCAACGTCTAAAAGTGGCTCCCCGCCAAACCAGGTTACAGATAAATGAGTAAGTTGCACAGCTTGTTTAGAAATAAACTCTACTACTTTGGCGGCAACATTATCGTTCATATTGTGTCTGTGAAAATGTTCTGTTTCAAAACAATATTTACAACGAAAATTGCAATCCATAGATGGGGCGATGACTAAACCTAGTTGCGATGTAGCAAATCGGTTGCTTAACATGTTCAATCTCAGTTCATCTTTCTCGTTTATATTTTCATTTATCAGAAATCCACAGTGTGTCAGGCCAGTCACTAACTCCAAATCCTCTATTGCCAACCCTTCTTTACAAAAGTTATCAAACTTAGCATAGTTCTCTGCATCCAATACCGCCATTGCTCCGCTTCTAGCATTGTAAATCAAAGCATCATGACTCTCACTAAAGTTAGCAAATATAAAGTTATAGTCAGAAACTTTCATATCTTTCCTCCATTTCGGTTAATTATTATCACTAAGGTTTTCATCATAGTATGCATGACGATCATCTATTAAAGCTACCTGGCATCTTCATATAATGTTTTCAACTCTTTCCTTGCCAACAAGCTATTTATTTTAACTTGCCTCTCTACGGCTTCCGGCAACGTTTCTTGTTCGCTTATTATAAGGACATGGTCTTGATCAAGCTCTCCAATTATTTTTGCAGAGTTTCTAAGCTTATAAATTTCTTCGTCAAGCTCCGCAATTTTTACCTCTGATACACTGATATTTTTTTTTGACTTACTCATATCGCCACCTTGCGCTTTCATTCGTAGCAGGCTTTTGGTTGCCGCCAGTCGCTTGCTGTAAATGTATGATAATACGCATAGTGAGATTTCACCATGCTGTTTCACGAAAACATTTATTTCGTAAAACGACATGTTGTTTGACGAAAATATATTTTTCGTCAAATAGAATGGTAGATACATTTATCAAATGCTACCTTTTATGTACAAGCTCCACCGGAGCAAAATATACTAGGAGGATTGGAATATGAAAAAAATGATGAGTGTTATTATTTGCTGTGTGATGTTGGCTATACCTTTTTCTGCTGTTAGTACATTAACAGACGGTGTAGGGCGTAATGATTTTGAAAGAGGTTATGAAACAATACAACCTACCTACGATGACAAAGGCGAGAAAGATCGACCTGTTGACTAATGATTGTCATACAAAAGCCTTACCTTCTAAGCTAGAAAGGTAAGGCTTTTATGTTTACAATAGTTTTATCCCGTTTTTTTCCGCAAATCGCTTGGTTACCTCAAGGTCAGTTGTATAATTTCCTCCCATCGCTCTCTCTATATAATAACACTCTTGAATACATTTATGTGCCTCGTCCACTTGACCAAGATTCATCAGTCCATACCCCTTAATGTATAATATATGAGCAAAGTACGTATGCCTACTATACCTAATACAATATGTTATACCAATATCGCATAATCTTATGGCCTCTTTATCATCCCCACTCATTCCTACATATTTAGATAGATTAGATATGAGCTTCGTATACATAATTGCAGTACTCTCTTTGTCGTATACTTTTCTATCAATGTAATCTACTAGCCCATACAATATATCTATGGCTATTTCTTCGTTTCCAGCCCTATGATTAGCTATGGCGTAAGCATTAAGCATATTTATTTCTGATTTAGTTAGCAAACATTTTCTTATTTTATCAGAGGAAAAATCTTTTATATACATAGATATTATATTCTCAAATTCTTTTACGGTTTCCTCCGGTCGCTGACCCATTTGCTGTTTAAGTAAAATTTTTGTCATTACGATAAACTGGTTGTATACGTTATCTAACTTTGGCAGTTTTTCAAACATTGCAAGTTTCTTTTCAGCTTCATCATACATACCTTTGGAGTATAAATCATTGATGTCATACTTCAACTCATAGGCCTTTTTGTCTTTGCCATCCAGGAACGAAGGATAAATATCCGCTGACAATCCCATCCTCTGCATAAGTGCCTCAAATGTGGCCCGAGTTGGAAATTGAGTCCCATTCTCAATCTTTGACAGGTTGCTAGTCGAGCATATTCCAAAACATAAATCCTCTTGACTGAGCTTTCTTTCTTCCCTGTTGATTCGTATCAATTCCCCTATACCTATCATAATAGCCCTCCTATCCGCTTACTATAAATTTTACATTATCTATCGCCGCATTGCGTACTTTCTTGGTGGCCACAAGTTTTCTGACATTTCATAGGATTATTATACAACATTTTGATTAAATCACAACTTGCCAATATAAAAAGGCCACTATGTCAAGCATTTAATGCTCAACACAGCAGCCCCTTTCAGGTTTATTACCTTATACTTAAAATCATATTCTTAACTAACTCAGTTCAACCCAAGCTGCGCCTTAAGTAAAGCCATTTCATCACATACAGAGGAATCAATATTCACACCCCTGTATTTCTCCTCCAGAGCCAGTGCTTCATCCAGCGGCTGGGAGTCAAGCTCCGCACGGGCGGTGGCCATATCCATCTGGCGGTTTACTTTTTCTTCCATGCGGTTAAAGGCGCCCATGGCACCCTCTACCTTGCCGGCAGAAGAACCTAACTGGTTGATACGCTCCTGTGTCTTGGCAACGGCGGCCTTGGCCTTTATTGTCTGACGGCGGGCGTTGAGGGCATTGATATCCTTTACCAATTTGTCATGCATCTGGCGCATCTTGACCGCGTTTTCATGGGCCAGAGCTGCAGATGTTTGTAGGCCTGCGCCCGCGTTTTCGAGCTCTTGCTTCTTGGTCAAGAATACGCGTGCGTCTTCTTCGTTGCCGGAAACTAGAGCTTTTTTGGCCAGGTCTGTAAATTTGGCAACTTCTTTAAGATTTTCGTCGACTAGGCGCTTGGTGCGGCTTTCTTCTGCCATTACGCCTGCGGTTTCGGTTTTTACTGCGGCTAGGTCCTTGGTCATATTGCGCAGTAGCTGGTCCACCATTTTGCCGGGGTCTTCTACCTTGTCTAGCGCGGCGTTGATGTTGGACGCTAAGATGTCTTTAAAACGGGATAGTATGCTCATAGTTGTTACCTCCTATAGGTTAATTATTTTCATTGTTATTGTCATCCTCGTACTGCTGTGCCAGTTGTGTTGCGGCATCAGAGCCCATGCTCTCCAGCGGTTGACTTAGGATGCGTTCGGTTTGTTCTGCTTCTAGGTTCTTTTGCTCTTGCTTGCGTTGCCACCACCTAAACAGCAGCAGGGTCAACAACAGTACACCGGCCACTATTATTACTGTCAGCCATATTGCACGGTTGTTTGGCGGCTCTGGTGGGACGTGCATTATGCGCTCTGCAGCCGAGTTAAACGCACGACTAAACAGTTCTTCTTCGCTTATGTCCATATAGTAGTAGCGCTGGACAAAGTCCAAAAGTATGTCTTCTGCTTCCTGGTCTATGACAGACCTGGCTTGGTTCCCGGGGACTACTGCCATGCCGTACAACTGTGCTTCGTTTTCGAAGAACAATAACAGTACATGAGCTTCGTCGTTAAACAGCGCGTCGTATCGCCCTTGGGCAAAGCTTAGGATCTGAGCGTCTGTTGGGTTTTGTGTACCATATATTTCACCCACGATATATAGGTGAGGCCTTACGCCTGTAGCCTGGTGGAAGTTTCTCATCCCTACTACTAGTTGGCTCTGGTTTCCTATCCAGTTTAAATGGTCTGTAAACAACGAGCCTGTTTCTATAGCCGAGCCTGCGGGTAGCGGTGTCCTTATAATTGTAGAAGGTATAACACCCGGAAATGGGTCTGCCGCTTGTTGGCCCCAGTTTTGAGGTGTGGCAAAGTTGCCCATGTATGACACGACAGATATTACAAGCATCACCAGTACAATCATTAGTATGACGGTCATGCACCCGCCACATCCGCCGCCGCTGCGCCTTACCGGGCCGCCCATCATTGGGCCTCCCATCATATGGCCGCCCATTGGCATCATACGCCGCCTGCGGCCCCAGCCCCAGCCGCCGCCCCAACCCCAGCCACGACGCCTTCGGCCACCACCCATCATACCCATGCCCATGCCTACACCCACGCCAGCACCAAAACTTCCGGCACGGCTCATGGGTCTTGCAACTGGTGCGCGTGGTACTGGTGCACGTGGTGCCCCGCGGCCTACACTTCCAAGCCCTGCAGAGCGCCCCGGAGTTGGGATTGCACCCCGCCCGCCGCGCCCGGCACCTCCAAGCCCACTACTTCCCAAACCTCGTACAGAGCCGCCACGGCTCAAGCCGCCACCACCCATACGTCCGCTACCGCCGCGAAGACCGCCACCGCCACGTCCGCCTCTTCCCATATAAATCACACCTTTCTATGCTAGTAAATTTTTAGATATTTTTAGATATTTATCATAATTTTTTGGCCGTATTTTACTTCCCAATGTTTCTTAGTATATCACCGCCAACGCAGTACATACTGGTTATATATCGCTTTTGTTTTGGATTGGTCTTGATATTGCACAAAAAACCGTGCGCCAACTGCCCGCGCAACCTTCTTCATGCCAAAGCGGTTACAAAAACGAAAGGAGTGAGAACATGAGCCGTTTTACAAGTGGTTTACTTGGTGGGCTTGCAGTAGGCCTTATGATAGGCGCAAGCTGTATGACCGACGAAAAACAGCGCCGCCGTATGAAACGCGACAGCAAGCGGGCGCTTAAGAAAGCAGGGCACTTTATCGATGATATAAAGTCGTCGTTTTGATGACAATTAAATAATCTGCCCCACCGGGGACTCATCCCCAGACCCTAAAACCGCGCTTTGCGCGGTTTTGTTTAGATGCTGTATCCATAAATAGACTTCTCCGGAAACTTCCTTTGCGGCCAAAAAATCTTAGGCATTAGTAAGTTTTTAGGCCGCTCATTCGGAGTTTCCGGAGAAGTCAAATGGTATATGGCATCGCTTCCTAATATCCTATTGATAGCAGATATTCCCGGCTTTGCTTTGCAGCTTCAAGTGGTGTCATGCCCACTGCTTCATCCAGCTCTACTACCATAATATACGCGCCGGTTTCTTCTGCGGCTTGCATTACGGCAGGGATATCTTGTGAGCCTTGGCCCACCGGCCTGTCTTCGAATCTGTCGCCAACATTTATGATGTCCTTAAGGTGTACAGATGGGCAACGACCTGTGTATTGTTTCACATAAGATACCGGGTCTTTACCTGCGGCCAATACCCATCCAGTATCTATTTGCGCATACACACCTGTATCAATATCAATGGTGTTAAACAACGCGTCTAGCACATAGCTCCCGCAGGGCAATGTTTTAAACTCGTATGCATGGTTATGGTACCCAAGCATTAGGCCATGGTCCTTACACAGTGCAGCGGTTTTTACCATAACTGCCTTAGTCGTATCAAAGTCTTTGCCGCCGGGCAGTGCTTCTAAGGAAAGCGACGGTATGCTTATCAGGCGGCATCCCAGTGCCTTATACTTCGCTACCGTACCTGCCGCATCTGCTTCAAATGCCCCATATGGGACATGTGCGCTTACCGCCTCTAGGCCGGCGTCATCTAAGTGTTTTTTTAAGACTTCTGTTGCTAGGTCGTATGTGCCAGCCAGCTCTACAGCATCGTAGCCCATGGTCTTAATTTGGTTTAAAGTCTTGGGCAAGTCTTCGTGTGCAGCGTCCCGCACGGTGTACAGCTGCAAGGCAACTATTGGTTTTGTCATGGTTAGCCCTCCTAATAAGTACGCATTTACTTTTTCTGTTTTTCTTGTTGTATGATACATGCGACAACTAGCTTAGAAAACTACATATCATGAAATTTATCCAGGGGATATGTTATACTAAAGCGCTTGATTATGTATAGTTTTTATCTTTTACACACAGGAGAGTTATATGGAAACACAGCATCACACTGCTTATACAGCCTATGATGGCACACAAATATGCGAGTCATGCCTAAAGCTAGTAATTCAAAAGAAAAATATAGGCAGCGCCAATGATATAGCCCGCTTGGCTGCGCCCAAGACAGCGCAAGTGCTATACAACGCCTTGCGTGTAGGCCCAAGATTAATCTTGCGCAGTGCATTCGAACTCTTGCGCGCAAACATGGTCACTCGGGTTATATCAGTTATAGTGTTATTGGTAATAGACAAGTTTAGCTTAATTACAGGGCGCATATCCATTAAGCAGTTTATTATTAATATAACTCTTGCCCTGATGCTGCTGGTAGGCGGCACAGCAGGGTGGATGCTGGGCAGCCATGCCCTTGGCTTGGTTGTAGAAAGCCTGGTACTTGGAATAATCGCGGGGATTATAGGCGCTGGCCTTTTAAGCGCTGGGTTAAGTTTTATTGTCAACAAAATTATCCATCTCTTTGTGCAAGACGACACAGAAGATATGCTGGACATTTACAACCAATGCTTCGCCTCCCTAGCCAAGGAACACAAGCTCAACCACGAAGAAATATATGCCGCAACCAACAATATATGTATGAGTAAGGAGCATATCCGCGACATTTTTACAGAGAAATCAAACAGAGCAGCCTTTGCATGCAATAAGCTAGAGCCCTGCGTTAAAGATGTAGTAGAAAGGCGGGCACCATGAAACTTACACAACTACTAAGCCATGTAGACCATACGCTACTAAGCACAACATCAACCACCCAAGACTATGCAAAGTTATGCGAAGAAGGCCTTATCCACAACGTTGCCAGCGTGTGCATACCACCATCACGCGTGAAGTTTTGTGCCCAATATCTGCAAGGGCGGGTAAAGGTTTGTACGGTTGTGGGGTTCCCCAACGGTTATAGCAATTCGTATATCAAGGCAATAGAAGCCACAGATGCTATAAACAACGGTGCAAGTGAGATTGACATGGTAATAGACATAGGCCGCGCCAAAGAGCATGACTACAGTGCAGTACTTGCCGATATACAGCAAGTACGCCGCGCCACAATAGGCCATACACTTAAAGTAATTATAGAAACAGCAGTGCTTACTACCCAAGAAAAAATAGACCTATGCCAAGTAGTAAGCGAGTCCGGCGCAGACTATATAAAGACCTCTACAGGCTTTGCGGCAAATGGTGCAACTTTTGATGATGTGGTACTATTGCGTAAGCATGTAGCCACTGAAGTAAAAGTCAAAGCTGCCGGCGGGATATCTACGTTGGATGACGCTTTGCAATTTATACAACTTGGCGCAGATAGACTTGGCACCAGCCGTATAGTCAAGATTATCCAGGGGATGGATGGTACAGGGTACTAGAATGAATAAAGTACTTTCACACCTCACCAACGATATAGCGAACTAATTCGCTACAGTTGAGTGAGGTTTTTTATTTTATATATAAAGGAGAACATGTTTATGAAAAAATGGGAGCAAGCAGCAAGAAGTTTTATAGACTCGTGTAGCTTCAAAGACGAAATAGATGCTGTATTTTTAACAGGAAGCTACGCTTCTGGTAATGCGGATGAATTTTCCGACATTGACCTATACATCGTGCTAAGCAATGATGCCAAATGGCGGGAGCGTGGCAACAAGTATGTAGATGGTTTCATAATCGAATACTTCGCCAACCCTTTACGCAAAATTATGAACTATATCGACGACTCATATGCCAACGCGAGTCTAATTGAG
Organism: Defluviitaleaceae bacterium; assembly: GCA_009785605.1. Classification (GTDB taxonomy): domain Bacteria; phylum Bacillota; class Clostridia; order Lachnospirales; family WQUN01; genus WRAN01. The sequence goes on from WQVY01000019.1 coordinate 35,272, forward strand.
ATAAATATGATACTAAGCGGGGTCGTAATTTATAACCAAAACTCGGCAGCAGAAAAAGTAATAGACTACTGTACGCAAAAATCAATGACCGACTTCCCTAAAATGGGCGAGTTTAACATTAAAACAGGACTGCTCACGCTGTGGGACAGCCATGACGAGTTACACAGGGCTTACAAAAAGCAAAGTCTAGACATGACAATGCAGTTTTACGAGTTTATGAGAAGTGCGTTTGAGTTGTATTCCCGGTATATATGCTCGCCTGTGCCTGGACATCATAAGCTGTATAGGTGGCTTTTGGATGAAAATTATCATCAAAGATATGGCTTACCCACATACAATGACCCGGTTTTCCTTGAAATGGTCAAGCATGTTTTTAAGGTTACCGGCGAAAAGGCTATGTACGACTTATCACATGATATCTATACCTATGTCACCCACAAGATGGGTGGGTTTGACATTGGTAGCTATGTACTACACGGGCCATGTGATTAAGCGGATTAATTTGCTCTAAGCATGGATACTATTCTATGTATACAAAGCGGGCTCCCCCTCGAAAGAGTAGAGCCCGCAACAGAGTTATCGCATTTACAATATCTCAATAGGGAACTGCCCCTGCGGGCGCACATCCCCAATAACAGCCGCTTGGACACCAGCCTTGGCCAGGTTAGACATAAGTACATATACATCTGCCTCTGGCACAGTCAACAGTAGTCCACCAGAAGTCTGGGGGTCAAACAAAATCATCCTTAGTGGATTTATGACACCGTCTGCGAAGCTTACCTTAGGAGATAAATATTCTGCGTTGCGCCTCGCCCCACCAGGGATTATATCCCTCGCGGCCAACTCATATGCGCCGTCCAGTAATGGGATGTCTTTTGCGTTAAAAACTAAGGTGCAGTCGCTGGCCTCTGCCATTTCGCTGGCATGGCCTATGAAACCAAAGCCGGTTATATCTGTGCAAGCATGTACGCGGGTCTTTATGGCCGCATCACGGGCATATTTGTTAAGAGTAGCCATGGATGTAATAGCCTGGCCAAATTCGGTCTGGGTTATAAGGTCCTTTTTTGCCGCCGTTGCCAAAATACCGTTGCCAAGGGGCTTAGTAAGCACCAATACATCCCCAGGGCAAGCGCTGGCGTTACTCCATATTTCTCTTGGGTCAACACATGCGCTAACACACAGCCCATACTTTGGCTCGGGGTCAATGACAGAGTGACCACCGGCTATTACGCCGCCGGCTTCTTGTACCTTTGTGGCACCACCGGCAACTATTGCGGCTATATCTTCTGGCGGCATACATGACGGTACGCACAGGATATTAAGCGCAATATTGGGTGTGGCCCCCATAGCATAGATATCTGACAGCGAATTAGCTGCCGCTATCTGCCCAAACTGGAACGGGTCATCTACTATTGGTGTAAAAAAGTCCACGGTCTGGATAAGTGCCAAATCCTCGCGCAGCTTGTACACACACGCATCGTCGCTGGTGTTAAAGCCTACAAGCAACCCTGGATCGTGGGATGTTGGCAGAGCTTTCAAAATTTCGGATAGGGCCCCCGGCCCTAATTTTGCCGCTCACCCTGCGTGCGCAGACATATGAGAAAGGCGTTTTTTTTCGGTCATATGATTGATTCACCTCGTTCTAATTTAATAATACGAATCTCAGAAAATCACGACGACAACCGAGTGGAAAATCGGCGGCTTTAAGCCGTTTTTCGCGATGTGTTGTCGACGATGATTTTCGAGATTCGTATAAGAAATAAAAAAACCTGCTTCGTTTTCCTACGAAACAGGTTATCACTATACATAAAGCATATCAAAAGCGCAATAAAGCGCATATTATTTTGGCGGGAGTATGTGGGAATCGAACCCACCTAAGCAGCTACTAACCACTCTCACAGGTTTTGAAGACCAGGGCGCACACCAGCACGCATCTACTCCCAGGACTGACTTTTTTAGAATGACTTCCGAAAATTATCACTTGTTTATCACTTGTTCTTTTGTTGCTTGAGAATCCAATCTGATAATTTATCTACCAAAACCCGGTACTCACGTCCGAACTTTACGGATGGAAAGTCTTTTCTACGAACTAGATTATACGCCGTATCCCTTCCAATGTCTAATGTTTTTTGAAGCTCAGGCACAGTAATCATATGTGGTATGTAACTTTGTACTTCAATATTGACCATCAATTTCTCCTTTGCTCATCAGAGCAATATGTACAATTCTTTTGGGGCTAAATTAAGCAATTATCTATATATAGAAAGATGCTTGTAATATCCCCACGCTATTCACATTCAATAAAATCTTCTATTATCCAATAAACTTTATCTCTATAAGGATTCATTGTACCATCATCTAATTTTCTTCTTTTATCCTTATGGCTTAATATCGTGTACGGAAGGTCGTTTTCACCCAGAATACCTATTAGATTTCTAATGCCCATAGAAGGGCGTTTAAGTCCTGCTTTTTTGAATTCATCTTTTAAAGTCTCTTGTTCTGGCTTATGTAGATACTTCAACTTGTTTTCCTCAAGGTATTCTATGAAGGAATTATTTTTAACTGGGTCAATGTTAATAACCACTACTTTTGAAGCTAATTCATCACCTAGCCAATACTTAATAGCCTTGTCGTAACCATTGGCTAATGCCAGATAGATTACCTCTTCGTCATGACACAACTTAGCATACATTAGATTGTTTATGCGGAAGCCAGTGGGGGCATCTTCATCTTGTGTATTGCTTGGGTCTCCAACATATGGATAGAAGCACTTAATTTCCCGCCACTCTTTTCTCTTTTTACCTCCACCATACTCTTGATAGAACATGTCTCTGTCCTCTTTGAATAAGTTTACCGGCTTCAACTGCTTGTCATTCATTTTTAAGAAATTATTTATCCCATACTTAGAATAGTTTTTTATGTAGAACGTGCAGCAATCATTACTATCTAAAGGACGCTTTCTTCCAAGGCTCTGTACCATTGAATCAACATCAAATATCTCCGTGAAAATATGTCTTATCGCCCTATCTTTAAAATCAATACCATTGTCCAAAACCTTTGTTGTAAATAGTATAGACTTGCTGAAAGTGATGTGTTCCTCGGAGTTACGTATTATCACATTAGGGTTGTACAGCCGTCTTAACTTATCACTACTGCCGGAGCAATGATAATCTGCTTCATTCCCATAGATATCATACATTTCCAACATACGTTTTGCAGAATTACAGAATACAATAATCTTGTCGTCTGGGTTTTTTGCAAGTATTCCATCTATCCATGCCGTAAGAGCAGATGCATTGTAAAGTATCACATCATTAACATAACTATAATCTTTACTTATGGAGTATTTGTTTTCTTCCTTGACTTTGCCCATTGCCTGTAGCGTTGTAAAGAAGGATTTAGCAGTCGCACTCATTAAGATACAAACATTCTCAGTCTGCTTCATCAAATAGTCACAAGTGATATCTGTATACTCGTTGAAGCTATCACTAAATAAATAATGAATCTCATCAAAAATTATGTAGTCGTACTGTTCAATACCTATCTGTTCTAATATTTGGTTTTGCAATTTCTGGTATGACATTACATCTATATTGTCGAGTTCCAATTCCATTACTTGTGTCTGTATGGCTTCTCTCAATGACTTTCGATTACAAAGATATAATATTTGCTTCCCTTGCAATACTGTGTATGGAGCTAGTATATTAAATATGAAGTATGTCTTGCCCGTTCCAGTATCAGCGTCAAAGACTATAAACTCGTTATTCCATTGTTTGTATTGGTCAGAGATTAGGTCGCTAATATGCTTTGTTTTGGCTTGCCGGGTGTAATTATGTTGTTTGTCTACGCTATACATTACTAACCTCCGGCAAATTATTTTTCAATTCATGCACTTGCTGTTTGATTTCATCGTGTTTATCTATTTCATAATCAATCATAAAATTTTTATAGTTATCAAACGGCACAAGTAGATTATACTTATCACCGCACAGCCCTAAGTCCATTTCTAACTCCTTGTAATATATCCTGCGTGGACGGTCTACATCCATCATAAAAGCAACTGATAAACTATCTTCTTTATTGTCTTTGAACACGTAATGAGTTTGAAAAGTAATCACTCTAAATTCTCTTGAGTCGGGTTCCGTCATAACAATGTCTTCTTCGTTTTCATCATCTGGAGGGTTATCAATCTCATAAAGAAGTTTATCTATAAAAAGTTTGCAAGCATTTAAGCTCCTTATAATACTTTGTACGGTTTGCTCGTCAACCTTAAAAGGCAAGGCTTCTTTTAGAGTGTTAAATTCATGACCTAGTCGGTTGGTACACTCGAGTAGCAAGTCTTTCGATTGTATCATGAAGGGTTTCTTGGTATCTTCATCAGCTAATTGCTGGATTAAATCTGCTATTTCATCTTGATACTCAGTCTCTTTTTCCTTAAAGCCATCTAACAGTTGTTCTTTCTCTAACTGCCATTCCTCTAATACCCTTTCAGATTCAATTCCTGTCATTGTAATAATTTTGTCAGTACCTATGTAATCAAAAAATTCAGACTGGGTTTCTGCTGGAAGCCTTGCATAAATCTTATATGCCGTTGTTGCACTTAATGATTCATTTTCAACCAATTCCTGTAGCTCAGGAATAAGATTAAGAAGACGCTTATAGTTGCTGTATTGTCGCTCTTCAAGATTTACTTTTTTTGCTATATCGCTCTGGGTGAAATAATTTCCTTCGGGGTCTTTGTTATGCCTCTTAGTTCCTATATTACCTGCGCTTCCTTGTCTCACACCATAAAGCCGTTCTAATTCTTTTATACAACGTGCTAATTTTATGGGATTATGATTGCCCGGTACTCGTTGCTTTAGGTTTGAATCAATTAAGTCAAGCAACATGGCATCCTCTTTTAATAGCTCGTCCGTTTCCTCATATGCTTTTGTGAAACAGGGGATAGAGGTAATATTGAGTTCATTACATGCTCTCACTCGTTGGTGTCCAGAAATTATTACATTATCTTTGTTGATGGTTATTGCGTTCGTTATTCCACGTGCCTTTACTGATTCTAGGAACTCATCCCATGCATCTCCTGTAATGTTATCAAAGAACTCCTCATTTTTAGGGTGCGGCTTTAATAACTTAATTGCTTCATACCGTTTTTCTTCTTGCATATTTTATTCTCCTTTATATGGATTTTTTTGATTTTTTTCAAATTTTTATTCATTGTTTCATTATCCTTTTTTATTTATTGCCGAAATTGTTTTTTCATACAACGTTATAAATTGTTTAACAAAAACATTTTCAGAGCTTATCTTACCCCTTTTGGAATCCTCCTTCCCAAATCCACCATACTTACCAACATTCACACCATAATGTTGTTCCAGCGAATGAATAATTATAAATAGCAATGACGGGTCATTAATTGCGTCTACTAAATCAGCAAACCTATAAAACAATTCGTTGGTTAAATCTGGCGTATCTTTAGAATCGACTATGGATGATATCTTTTTAAGTGTCACAGCGTTATTAATCCGTGCCTGTGTGCTGTGTAG
>WQVY01000020.1 GCA_009785605.1 Defluviitaleaceae bacterium
ATTATACACGAGATGGCAACAATAACTCAATATTACGGCTTTATGCAACATATTTGGTCGCGATGCAAATTATCTATCGCGTAGTTTATAACAACGTGATATAACTCTCGCGGTGCATTTGTTAAATTACAAAAGTTCACAACTTGCTGTTCTGCATCATCAAGGTAATCCCAAAGAATGGTGTCATCTATGATTTGATTGCTCTCTGACTGAAATTGCAGTTTTCTTTTCATTTTTTGCAAGACACTGTCTGGGAGCTTTTTTTTCGGTTCCCTTACATTCCATAGGCCTCTAAACTTTACTAACTGTTTTTCAAATTGCGTCATGTTTTTCTCTCCTTTTGATTTACATATTATTTAGTAAGCATAAAATGCAGGACATCCACCTTTGCATTCGCTGTTTACGTAACAATATAAAACCCCGCACAATTAGGATTTAACCTAGACTGTCGCGGGGATTCCGTGGACGTGAGTTTAGTTGTGGGTATTGCCGTGAACGGTGCATACTGCCAGCACCTTTATAATTCAATCATTTTATCACTATTATTTAATAATGTCAAACAGGTTGAGTTTTTGTGTGAAACATTTGTAGTCGCGTAATATAGGGTTCCGACTATCCGTGCAACTATTGCAAAAAAAACCGCTCAATCCAGTGATTAAGCGGCTTTGCTTGTTGGAGATGAGGGGAGTCGAACCCCTGTCCGAAAACCCATCCATAAGGACCTCTACCATCATAGCCTATTGTTTAATTTCCCTTAGCCAATCGCGAGTAGGCACGCTAGAGGCCTTGGTAGCTTCATAAATCCATCCTTACCGCAAAGCTTTGGCAAGGCAGTTCCTCACATAGTCGACGCCGGCTTGCCGGTATGTGAGACTCCCGGGGCCGACGGCCGCTATCTAAGCAGCGGCGAGTTGATAATTATTGTTGTCGTTTAAATTTAGGTTCGGTTTTGTTAACGCAGGCACCGTCTACGGATGGCTATCCTTATTTTCTAGATCCCCGTCGAAACCAGTACATCCCCTTTACTTTGCAGTTTTGCTACACGGGTATGCAAGACTGCAATAATATGAAGTTATTATATGCCAAAAGATGTGATTTATCAAGGAAAAAAACCTTTATCGGTATCATCAAAACTGGGCAGGTAGGCATTTGCCCTCTTTTAGCAATGTCAGCAGCGTTGGCTCATACGAAAACTCGTCTATGATTCTCTCAATCTCGCCCCATACGGCTGTATTATTATTCTTGATTCGCCGCTTTGCACGTATTAGTAGGTTTTTGGGCGTGTGCTCCATGTCTACAAATTCGATTATCTGTGCTTTGTATCCACAGCATTCTAGTAGGTTGGCCCGTATTGCATCTGTGGTTAGGGCTGCAACTCGTTCTTTTATGATGCCGTAGCGGCTTAGTATGGGTAGGCTCTTGGGTTGCATCTGCTGCCTTAGCTCGTGTTGGCAGCATGGTACGGCATAGATAAGATCCGCTTTCCACTTTATTGCGTTATAAAGGGTATGATCGGTGGCTGTGTCGCAGGCATGTAGGCTAATGACTATGTTAAAGGTGTTGGCTTGCCCCCAGCCCTCTATTGGGGGTATGACTTGGTTGCCAATATCTCCTTGTATGAAGTTAAGATGTTTGTAGCCATATTTAGAAGCAGAGGCAGTGCAGGTTTGTACTACACTTGCATCCATGTCCATCCCGCATATATTAGTCTTTAGCTTGCGCATGTTGGTAAAATAGTGGTACACCAAGAATGTCAGGTACGATTTGCCGCAACCAAAGTCCACAATATTTACTACTTTGCCTTCAGCGATAGCTTTTGGGCCGGTTTCGTCTGCCAACAGCTCTAAGAAGCGGTTAATCTGGTTAAACTTATCGCGCATCCCTGTGGCAATCTTGCCATCCTTGGTAAACACACCCATGTCTGTGAGGGCTGGGATGTTTTCGCCTTCTTTTATTATGTGGTTTTTTTGTCTATCAAAACTGGCGGTTGTGAAGTTTTCTGCGCGGGGTTGGCTTGTGGCTTTCTTGCGCGAAGTCAGGATTTTTCCCTTTTTGCTTACTTTGGCGGAGTATTCATATGTTGTATCCCATGCATGGTATTGCTGGAATTTAACACCCAACAGCTCACCTATTACAGTCCTAAGCTCACTTGCCACAAAGTTACTGTGAAACACCTGCTTCTTTGTATACATGCTTAGTTGGAACTTGTCACCGTTACGTTTTGCTTCGGCGCGGGTATATGCTTTGGGTTCGCCAGCGGGACTGGGACTGGGACTGCTAAGCACTACTTTGTATATATCGCCGCTAAACATCGTGTCTGGTAATATGGGGAGCTTAATGTTTATCATCTTATCTTTTTTCATTAGTATCGCCTCATTCTAAATATACAGGTTTGCTATATTATACAGCAGTTCACCCATTGTAAAACCTTATAATCCGCGATATCATACGAGGTATTGCATTCTTTATATATGAAGCTACGCACGCAGCCCTATTTGTTCCGCCGACGAAGGAGGCATAAGTTAAACCATGACTAAACAACAAGACAAAGCTACACTCATCTTTATGCTGATAGTAGCCATTAGCGGCCTTGCGCTTGGGTTATCTGACAGCGTAATGTCCAATTACTTCCGTGACGCATACGATGTAGATGCTTTCCAGCGCGGGCTTATAGAGTTTCCCCGGGAAATGCCAGGGGTTATAAGCGTACTTATTGTGTCGGGGCTTGCTTTCCTTGGCAATATTAGACTTGCGATAATAGCGCACATACTTAGCATTATAGGGATAATGGTGTTGGGACTTGCCTCGCCGCCGTTTACTGTAATGCTAATTTTTTTGTTTATCAACTCCCTTGGGATGCATATGTTTTTCCCTATCTACGACAGTATGGGTATGTCCCTTGCCAAGAAAGGCGATTTTGGCACGGTAATGGGGCGCTTCAACGGCCTTAGGACTGCGTTTTCTATGATTGCGGCCATTATTGTGTTTTTTGGGTTTAGTAGGGGCTTTTTCTCTTTTACTACGCCGGTAATAACTATTTTTGTGATTTCCGGTGTGTTGTTTACTGTGATTTTACTTTTGCTATTTATCATGGGGCGGCATACGCAAGAGGCCCAGGCTGCTAAGTCACGGTTTGTATTTAATAAAGCCTATACAAAGTTTTATATCCTGGCTTTTCTTTTTGGGGCACGCAAACAAATAATGTATGTATACGGGCCGTGGGTGCTTATAGAGCTTTTGGACTTTAGAGCAGACCGTATGGCGCTACTTATGATTGCCGGGTCTGCAATTGGGATATTTTTTATACCTGCGGTAGGCCGCTGGATTGACCGGTTTGGCACGGGCAAGATCATGATAATAGAAGCGGCTGCTTTCTTGGTAATTTATTTTGGATATGGGGCTATTAGCGTGGGGGTAACCAGCGGCGCGTTGTTTGGTATTACGTCATTTGTGGCGCTTGCGGTGGCGGTTAACCTTGTGGACCGTATGACTATACAGTTTGGCATGGTACGCTCTGTTTATATGCGCTCTATTGCCATTGTGCCAGAGGATGTCACACCTACTTTGGCTTCGGGTATGGCCATCGACCATATTGTTAGCATTGTAAGCGCGATATTTAGTGGGTTTTTGTGGTGGGAGTTTGGCCCGCAATATGTTTTCGTATTTGCGGGGATACTTGCACTCGCCAACATGGTTGTTGCTACACGTATCAGGAAGGACGAAGCAAAATGAAGCTTAACATGCAGCTAGGTGTAGCTTCTGCGGCTGCGCAAATAGAAGGTAGCGGCGTACGCCACACCTGGAGCAACTGGTACGACAAGGGTCATGTAAAAGACGGCTCAAGCCCAGCCCGCGCATGTGACCACTGGCGGCGCTACCGCGAAGACATAGACCTAATGGCAAAAATGGGCATACAAATTTACCGCTTTAGCATAGAATGGGCGCGGATAGAGCCAGAAAACGGCTTCTACGACGGGAGTGTAGCCGTACAATACCGCGAGATGATTATGTACATGAAAGAGAAAGGCATTGAGCCATTGCTTACATTGCATCATTTTACCCATCCTATGTGGTTTGAAGCTATGGGCGGCTTTGCCAACCCAGAAAATATCCCTGTTTATTTAAAGTTTGTGGCCTACGCGGTACGCACATTTGGCGACTTGGTAGACGAATATGTGACAATAGACGAGCCCAATGTCTTTGCGCTGCAAGGTTATTATACGGGCGAGTTCCCCCCTGGCCAAAAAAGCATAAAAGCGGCATTTAAAGTGATGAGCATAATGGCTTGTTGTCACATAAGGGCCTACCAGCTCATACACCAGATGCGGCACGAGATGGGATACACAGGCACAAAAGTTGGCTTTGCCCATCATATGCGCATATTTACCCCCCAAAACCCCAAAAGCACATGGCAAAGCACATGTGCCAAGACAATGGCATGGCTATTCCAAGGCGCGCTGGCAAAGGCATGCTTGACAGGCCGCTTCTCAAAACCATTAAAACGCTATGTAGAAATCAAATCCGGTGAATATGCGGACTTTTTGGCACTCAACTACTTCACCCGTACTGTAGTTACGGGCATAAAATACGGCACAAAAACAGATGTACCTGTTAGTGACTTAGGTAGCGAAATCTACCCAAAGGGCATAGTATCATGCGCCGCAAAACTGCACACAATACTGCCGCGCCCCATCTACATCACAAAGAACGGGACATGCGACAATACAGACAGCTTCCGCAGCCGGTATATATATGACCACCTGCGCGCCCTTATTAAGTCAAAACTGCCAGTAACCCGGTACTACCACTGGTGTTTTACAGATGGTTTTGAGCTGCGTGAAGGCGAAAGCAGCAGGTTTGGGTTGGTATATGTAGACTACGAAACACAAGATCGTACAATAAAAAGCAGCGGTCAGTACTATATGGAGTTAATCGCTTCGTCTGAAATTGCCATTGCGGCCAAAAAATCATAAATTATATATTTTTTTGGCCGCTCTCATTCAGCAATAATATTTAGATAGACTTCCTAATACAAGCACGTGCTTCTTGCAAGTCTGTAAAGTATCCATTGGCAATCATCTGTGCGGCTATATTGCCTATTGCAGTAGCCTCGCTTGGGCCGCTGTGTACGGTTTTACCTGTGTGTTTTGCGGTTAGGTTGTTTAGATACTCTGCGTTGGAGCCGCCACCTACTATATATATAGCATCATAGGCTTGGCCGGTTAGGTCTTCCAACTCACGTGCGGTGTTGCGGTAGCATATGGCCAGGCTGTTGTATATCACCGCTGCCAGTTCGCCAGGGGTGTGCGGCACAGCTTGGCCGGTTTTGGCACATGCGGTTTGTATAGCCAGCACCATACTATCCGGAGCCAGGAAGTTGGAAGCATTTACATCTACAATAGAGTCTATGGGCGAATCTTCGGCCATATCGCAGAGTTGGGCGTAGGTATATTGGTCGCCCAACTCTTTTTTTACGCACTGTATCATCCACAACCCCATGATATTTCTTAGATAGCGGAAGCGGTATCCATAGCCGCCTTCGTTGGTAAAATTCCCGGCTTGGCTGGCGGGAGAGCAGTCTGGGTTGGGACGCTCAACCCCCATCAGCGACCATGTGCCAGAGCTGATATACAGCGGCTTATCTGTATCTGCCGGCACAGCCATGACTGCAGATGCCGTATCATGAGATGCGGGCATTATTACTTTACAGTTGAAGCCTACTTCCTGCTGGATATCTGGTGTAAGCTCGCCCAGTGTTGTACCTGGCGGCACAATCTCGCCAAAGATATGCCTTGGGTACCCACATGCGGCAATAACTTCTTCGTCCCAGGTATGGCTCTTGGCGGTTATCAGCCCGCTGGTGGAGGCTACTGTATACTCTGTGAGTGCCACACCAGAAAGTAGATAGTGCAAATAATCTGGCAAGAACAGCAATTTATGCGCCTGGGCCAACATCTTAGGCGAGTGCTTTTTTACAGCCATTAGCTGATATATTGTGTTAAAAATCATCTTTTGTATGCCTGTACGTGCATACAAATCCTTGTCTGATATGTGGGTGGCTACTTCTTCATACATACCTTCTGTGCGGTTGTCGCGGTAGGCTACTGCCGGGCCAATCATGTTCATGTCCTTATCCAGCAACACAAAGTCTACACCCCATGTGTCTATACCCACGCTTACGGGGTGTTTCCCCAACTCAGCACATTTTTTAAGGCCAGTCACAATTTCATCAAACAAAGCTTTTATGTCCCATGTTAGCTGGTTGTTGTGCTTGGTCATTTCGTTGTGGAAGCGGTGGATTTCTGTTAGCACTAGCCGCCCGTCTTCTAGGTGGCCCAGCATATGCCGCCCACTGGAAGCACCTATGTCTATTGCAAGAAAAAAATCACCTTTTGCTTTAGGGTCTAAGTTGCTCATTACAGCACCAATCTTTCTGGGGCGTTTTTGCGGTTGCAGTATTCGTTCCATACGGCTTGCCAGGGTAGCATTTTTTTCTCCTCCAGCATTAGTAGGCGCTGGGTGAAGTCTAGGTTTTCTTCTGCTTTTTTAATTTGTGCATATGGCTCAAGCAGGGCAACCAGCAGGGCCTTGCGCACGTTGCGCCCGCCTATGGCCCAAGCCATGATACGGTCGATAGAGCCGTCGAAGAAATCCATACCAATGTGTACACGGTCAAGCAAGCCATGACGGATGATTTCGTGAGCTATTGCTAACAGCTCGTCATCCAAAAGTACCACATGGTCGCTATCCCAGCGTACGGGGCGGGAAACATGCAGTAGCAAGTTTTTCACAAACAAAGACACAGCAGAAATCTTGGGCGAGATTACTTCTGTGGGGTGGAAATGCCCCGCATCTAAGCAGAGTGCGATATTGTTCTTTACTGCGTAGCCCATATAAAACTCATGGCTACCAACGGTATAACTCTCTACACCTATGCCAAAGAGCTTGCTTTCTACCGCGTCTATGATATGGGCAGGGTCGAGTTTTTCGCTAAAAATTTCGTCAAGTGCTTTTTCTAGGCGCTTGCGTGGGGTTAGCTGGTCTGCTGGGATATCTTTGTAACCGTCTGGGGCCCATACATTAACTACAGATACTTGTCCTGTTTTTTGGCCAAAGTACTCCCCTACTTTACGGCAACGCTTGCAATGCTCTATCCAAAAGGCTCGTATTGCTGGGTCTGGGTGGGTAAGGGTTAGGCCGTCTGCAGATTTTGGGTGAGAAAATAATGTAGGATTAAAGTCCAGCCCCAGGCCCCGCTCCACGGCCCAGTCTGCCCAAGCAGAAAAATGCGCCGGCGTTATTGCGTCCCGGTCTATGCCTTTTACATCGCCATAGATGGCGTGGAGGTTTATTTTTGCTGCACCAGGGATTAACGCCAAGGCTTTATCTAGGTTTGTACGCAGCTCATCTGCGGTTTTGGCCCGGCCGGGGTGATTTCCTGTGGCCTGTATCCCGCCTGTTAAATCGTCGTTACCTTCAAAACCACGTACATCGTCGCCTTGCCAACAGTGTATAGATATGGGTATGGTGTCTAGGCGGGCAATGGCCGCTTCTGTGTCTACGCCAATGTTTGCGTAGATTTGTTTTGCGCTTGCGTATGCGCTCATGTAAATCACGTCCTTTGTGTTTGTGTGTTGTACTTGCTAGAGTATACCGTATCTGCAGGTATATTTGTAGTTGATTTCTCCGGTTTACGGAGAAGTTTTCTGCTGGACTGTTTCTTATATTTCGTTATACTGCAGTCAACCTATTTTTTCGCCGACGAAGGAGGCATGAATTAAACATGAAAATCTGCATTAACGGAAGCTGGCAATTCCAGCCCATGGCCGTGCCCGAAAATTACGCTCGCGAAACAGGCGAGCCACCACATCTGCCCCGCCCCACACCGCATGGGTGGAGCAATACTCCTATCCGCATACCCTCACCCTGGAACGGCAATACATGGGGCAACGGAAGGGTTGACCGCTCAGATGCTACACAGCGATACCACCCAGACTCTGTATACTACCCAAGCTACCCCCAGGAATGGGACCATGCAGAAATGGGTTGGCTGCGCCGCAGTTTTACCGTGCCAGAGTCATGGCAGGGTATGCGTATTTCTATACTTTTTGAGGCAGTAATGGGGCATGCCCAGGTATTTGTTAACGGTCACAATGTAGGCGAGCATTTCGACGGATATTTGCCCTTCGAGCTTGACATTACACGCGCAATAACAACAGGCGAAAATACATTGGAAGTAGGTGTAAGGCGGCTGCACTTGTATGACAAACAAAGTACTAAATACAAGAAAATGCGTGCACCATATGCTCACGGCTCAAACACCATGGGGCTTGGCGGTATATGGCAAGATGTATGGCTTTTGGCAAAGCCCAAAGTCTTTATTTCGGACGTGTTTGTTAAGCCTTTGCTGGATATAGATACACTGGAAATGGACGTGACCGTTAACAACGATAGCGATACAACAATGAAGGTGACAATAGAAGGTGCAGTGCATTCAGCCAATGGTGTTGTTATGCCACTTACATCAAGGGTATTGCTGCTTAGGCCGCATTCATCTGCCACTATTGTTTGCAAGGACTTGGTAGCTGCGCGGCTAGAAAAATGGTCACCAGATACCCCCAACCTGTATACAGTCAAATGGAATATATCCAACAGCGATTACGAACATACAACACGTTTTGGCTGGCGGCAGTTAAAACTTCTGGGCCAGGAGCTACTACTAAATGGCGAGTCCATCCGCCTTGTGGCAGATATATGCCATCCCTTTGGGCCGCATATTTTTACACGGGCACATATCATAAGCTGGTACAACCTTGTAAAGAGTGTAGGTGGCAATGCCGTACGCTTGCACGCGCAAATTCACCCACGCATATTTTTAGAGATAGCTGATGAAATGGGCATTATGGTGTTGGACGAAACTGCCATCTTTGGCAGTTGCCTGGCTCTCAACTTCGAAGAAGATATTGCATGGCAGCGATACGAAGAACACTTCGAAGGCATGATTTTAAGGGACCGCAACCACCCGTGTGTGTTTGGATGGAGTTTTGGTAACGAATTGTTTGCAATTTTCTTATACGACGATGCTGCCAAGCGCGACCAGGGCGCGATGTATGCACGCATTTTTGAACTGGGCAACCGCGCCCATAAACTTGACCCAACTCGTGAGTTTGTAACCTGCGACGGTGACGAAGACCTGCAAGGCACACTTCCCATATGGAGCAAACACTACGGGCATGGCCTACGAGACTTGCCAACAGGCATTACAAAGCCAATAGTAGTAGGGGAAAATGGCGGCACATACTATGCCAAGCCCAGACAACTGGCAGAGTTTAACGGCGAGCAAGCATACGAAAACTATGCCGGGCGCAATACGGCCCTGGGGATAGATTTATACAACAATATCCGTCACTTCGAAGGTAAACTGGTATATTTCTCGCCAAGCGAGCTGGTATGGTTTGGCCTGCAGCAGCTACCATACGGCTTTAAGGACTTTGACAGGTTGCCAAATCTAACAGACGGCATATTCGTTAATACCTTTAGCGAAGGCCGGCCCGGTATATATATAGAACGCATTCCCCCCTATGTAGGCACACTCAACCCTGGTTTTGACCCAAGTTTACCGGAATATATAGCACTTGATATGTATCATGGCATGAAGGATGCGCTAAAACAGGACCCATCATATGATGTAAAATGGAAGCCGCGCCACAATGCTTTAGAGGCCCCCCGCATACCAGCGCTTAAAGGCGATGTAAAGCTGATAGAAATAACATGCGAAGCAGATTTGGCACAGCTACCGTTAAACGCACAGCTTACAAACCGCCCAGCAACAATGCTAAAGCGCAGTGCCTCCCACCCCTGGGTGGACTGTTTTAGCATAGCGGATATGTACTTTGCAGAATGCGAAGACAAACACGTACTGCATCACGGCCTATGCGGCGAGATTTTACAAAAAGGGACAGTACTACTAACCGCCGGTGATACAGATTGGTCACTGTTTAACAATATCCCAGAATGTGCAAAGTGCGGTGCAATTGCCATGTACGAGCAACATATAAAACCAAGCGGCGCGGCACTTGTGATTTTGCCGTACGAAGGCAACACACTGGTAGTAACCACTATCCGCAAAACCCCAGATACGGCAGCGTTTTACAAACAATTAATGACCAATATGGGACTCGAAGTCCCAGATATTAACGAAGCTAACACGGCCCGGGATACAGCACATGACTTACTTTTACACGGGCCGGTAGATGTAACGGATTAATTTTCTTATGATTCGTTTGACAAATCTTTATTTTTTGTATACCCATTTTTCGATTTAGATCTCCAAAATATAGGTATAGTTACTTTGCGCTTATAGCGAATAACAAATAAACCTAAAGGAGATTGATGTATGAAGCAAGCAAGGATTTTAGTATTTTTAGTGGCGGTAGCGGCCATGTTGTTTTTGGCTGGGTGTGGCGATAACCAGCCCTCACCTACCGAAATTGCAAGTGTCACGGGTAACGAAACACAGGATAACAACACGCAAGATAACCAACAATCCCCAGAAACTTCCCAACCCACAGATGTTGTTGCTCACAACTTACGAATTGTAAACACCACCCATGAAAACACAATAATACATCCTATGGCGCTGCCTTTGGAGGACGCAGCACAAATAGGTGCCAGATATATAATGGACATCTATGGTATAAGCATAGACAACATGTACGTAGAGCTAGAATATGCAAACTGGGAACATATGACAAGAACTCTATGGCAGGGCGCAGTATCTGTTACCAACAGGAATACCCTGGCAAGCAGGGCGCGTATGAACGAACTCAACGATATTATTACACAAAGGTACGATGCCGGCGAAGAATGGGAAGACATAATGCTAGACATGAACGATTTATTTCTAGAAAATAGCTATGTTATGGCCCAGTACTACTTTGTAATAGATGCCGTAACCGGTAAGCGGATAGACATATGGCAAATACTACAAGAACATACCCCAACCATGGACGAATCTATACCCTTACACGAATATATAGAGCAGCATTGGGGTAACGACTGGGATACCGCCTTCGAATACACCCTCCCTCCCCAACAAATTGACGAACTAGGCCAGATAGCAACAGCTTACGCACAAAGGCATTTTTATAACACAACAATTGCCAATATGCATTTCGAAAACGCGTTTGTTGGTTTTATTTATGATGGTGGTGGTTTTAGGCGTGACCCGTCTGCTGCGTTCATTTTTACAGATGAAACAGGACGCGAGGCCCGCGTAGTTATTCATGTTGCAAGCCATGCGGCACAGTCCATAACTACCATGAGCAATGACTTTATCCCATTTGATGCAGTGGATATGGATAGAGAGCGGGTTCAACGCGAGGCACCACGTGATGATGACTAGGATGTAAAGGAAATAAAGTTATAACTCAAACAACAATGCAAAAGCGCCAAACCGGTAACGGTTATGGCGCTTTTTTGTTATGATGCTCTTTATAAGTCTTACTCACCCATGCCAATCTCGATAGCGCGGATATTAAGCGGTATCAAGTCTTGACTCCTTGCTCCGGCAAACCTCTGCTTAAGCACTGTGGTTATATCATCCAGGGTAAACAAGTCCGTCTTTTTCAAAAACCCTGCAAGCATAACCATATTGGCAACGCGCAAGTTGCCTACCTGCCCGGCAATGTCTGTGGCGTTTATTTCTAGTACTTCCACATCGTCACGGTCAACCTTCTGTGTGACAATGGTGGAGTTGACCAGTACCAGCCCGCCAGGCTTTACACGTGGCAAAAACTTATCTACAGACGCGCCATTCATGGCACACAATATATCAATGTCGGACTGTACAATAGGGCTGCCTATTGCCGTGTCCGCCACTATGACCGAACAGTTGGCAGTGCCGCCGCGCATCTCCGGCCCGTAGGACGGCATCCATGTGACTTCTTTGCCTTTATGCATTGCTATCGTTGCAACTATTTCGCCAAGCACAAGCACACCCTGGCCGCCAAACCCCGAAAATACCATCCTGGTCATACCGCCACCCCCTCGTCTTTATACACGCCCAGCGGGAAGTAGGGTATCATCGTCTCCGCAATAAATTTCATAGAGTCTACAGGCGAAAGGTTCCAGCCCACAGGGCAGCCTGCAAGCACTTCAACCATAGAAAAGCCCTTGCCGTTAATCTGGTTTTCAAAGGCTTTTTTTATTGCCCGTTTGGTTTTTGTGATATGGGGTACGTCGTGGGCGCTTACCCGCTCTATATATGTGGCGCTTGGTATTGTTGCCATCATTTCGCTTACTAATATTGGCTTGCCTGTTGTGGCCTCTGCCCGGCCAAAGGGGCTGGTGCTGGTTTTTTGGTCAACAAGCGTTGTAGGAGCCATTTGGCCGCCGGTCATACCGTATATGGCGTTGTTTACGAATATGACTGTGATATTTTCTCCGCGATGGGCCGCGTGGATGATTTCTGCCGTGCCTATAGAGGCTAGGTCCCCGTCGCCTTGGTAGGTAAATACCACCTTGCTTGGCTCTGCACGCTTTATACCCGTGGCGACCGCAGGTGCACGGCCATGGGCAGCTTGGATTGCATCGCAGTTAAAAAACTCGTACGCAAGAACAGAGCAGCCAACCGGGGCTATGGCAATAGATTTTTCTAGTACATCCAGCTCTACCAGAGTCTCGGCAATAAGCTTGTTTATTGTCCCGTGAGTACAACCTGGGCAATATGTCAAAGGGGTATCTGTAAGTCCCCGGCTTTTCTCGTATACAACTCGCCTTGTGGCTTCATTATTAGGATTAGGCACTTAGATTCCCCCTTTCAGGTTGCTGTCTGTCATTTGCTTTTGCCCAGACGCTAGTGGCTTTGCAGGCTTACCCATGATTTCGCGCACTTTGTTGGCAATCTCGCCCGGCTCGAATACTACACCGCCTGTGCGCCCATAAAAATGCACAGGATACTTGCCGTTTACACCAAGCCGCACATCTTCTACCATCTGCCCCATAGAAAGCTCCGCAACCAATATGTGTTTCACGGACTTTGGCAGGTCTTGGAATGTATCATACGGGTACGGCCACAGGGTGATGGGGCGGATAAGCGCCGCGTTTATACCTTCGGCCCGCAGCTCGTCTATTGCGTTGCGCACTATACGCGAAGGCGCGCCGTAGGCTACTATTGCTACGGTATCGCCTTCTTTTACGGTGTTTTCTACTGCTGTTTCGTTTTTTTCTATTTCTTCGTAGACCTTGAAGCGCTGCAGATTCATGGCTTCTAGCACTTCTCCAAACAGGCTAAGGGATGTGATAGTGTTTCTTGGGCGCTTGTCTGCGTTGCCGTTTGTGGCCCAGGGTTTGTCTATGTTGAGCCTGGGGTGGACTTTCATCTCCACTGGCTCCATCATCTGGCCCAACATACCGTCCAGTAAAATTTGCACCGGGGTGCGATATTTGTCTGCAATGTCAAAGGACTCAAATACCATGTCCCATGCCTCTTGCACGGTGGCTGGGGCGTAAACGGGGGTATAATAGTCCCCGTTTCCGCCGCCGCGCGTGGCTTGGAAATAGTCACTTTGGCCTGGCAAAATACCGCCAAGGCCAGGGCCGCAACGGGCCACGTTTGCTATCACGCATGGCAGGTTTGCACCGCATAAATAAGAAATACCTTCTTGCTTTAGCGCAATCCCGGGAGAGGATGATGTTGTCATAGTGCGTACACCAGCCGCTGCCGCGCCGTATACCATGTTAATGGCCCCGACCTCGGACTCGGCTTGGATAAAAACGCCTCCCGCCTTTTCCATCTTAGCAGACATATACTCTGGGATTTCGTTTTGCGGTGTAATTGGGTAGCCAAAAAAAGCCGTGCATCCCGCTTGTATTGCCGCTTCAGATATAGCTTCGTTGCCTTTCATTAGGACCTTCATGTCATCACCCTCTTTCTACTGTTATTATCGAATCTGGGCAAATCTTGGCGCAGATAGCACAGGCGGTACAGTCTGCCATGTTATTGCATACAACAGGGTTGTACCCTTTGGCATTAACACGGGATTTGTCCGGAGCTAATATTTTCTTGGGGCATACGTCTACGCATAGCACACAACCTTTGCACCCTGCTTCATCGAAGATTACTTTATTCACGGCTACCTCCTAGTGAGTATGCTCTTGATATCTTTTACAGCCTTGAGCCGGCCTTCTGCCATAGCATCTGCTGTCTGGAAAGTTAGCTGGCCTGTCTCGTCAGAAATACGCAAGATGTCCCGCATACGGCGGTAAATATATTCTATATCCCGCAGAGCGGCCTCGTGATTGTATCCACCTTCTGCTAGTTCGTAAGATACGTTTATTACGCCGCCTGCATTGGCTAGGTAATCCGGGGCATAGCATATCCCACGCTGTTGCAGGGCTAGACCGTGCACGGTTGGGTTCTTTAACTGGTTGTTTGCGCCACCGCAAATAATTTTGCATTTAAGCACAGGGATTGTATCGTCGTTGACCGTGGCACCCAGTGCACATGGGGCATAGATATCGCAGTCTACGCTATATATATCGTTAATTCCTACAACTGTCACGCCAAAATCCTCTACGCATTTTTGCAGCCGCTCGTCACTTACGTCGGAGACTATAATATTTGCGCCTTCATCGTGCAGGTGCTTACATAGGTAATACCCTACATTTCCCACACCTTGTATTGCCACAGTTTTGCCTTTGAGGGAGATATCACCGTAGATATGCTTGCAACATGCCTGCATGGACTTGTATACACCCAGCGCTGTAAAGGGGGACGGGTCACCGGAGCGGCCTGGTAGGCCTACAACGTTGTTGGTTTCCATATTTACGAATACCATGTCTTGGGTAGATGTGCCTACGTCTTCGGCAGTGATATACCTGCCGCTTAGCCCCTCTATATACCGGCCAAAAGCCCGCCAAAAAGCTTCCCGCTTAATTGGGTCGCGGCGCAGCTCTTTTGGGTCACCTATTATTACGCTTTTGCCGCCGCCAAGCGCTAGGCCAGCCAGGGCGCTTTTGTAGGTCATGCCGCGGGCCAGGCGTAGTACGTCTTCTACAGCTTCTTCTTCGTCGCTGTAGTTCCAGAAGCGCGTGCCGCCTAGTGACGGGCCCAGCACTGTGTTGTGGATGCATGTAATGGCTTTTAGGCCTGTGCTGCCATCGTGAAAAAAGCATAGCTGTTCGAAGCCATACTCCTTCATGTAGCCAAATTTGTCCATTTATATCCTCCTTTTATTTGAATGTGACAGTCCTTAATGTTCGAAATCCTCACATCGTGACCAGCACATTTTTAGTTTGCCTTCATTGTTTTGGGTAACGCCTACATATACTGCATCGTCTTTGTTAGTATTTACATAGTGGTCTAACATTGCCGCAAATGATTGTGTATATTCTTTGCTAGTAAGCTCATTTTTGGGTACCCAATACAGGGTACCCTCGCATGTCTGGCATAAATTTACCTGCGATGTATGGCCAAAATATATATAGTTTTGGCGTATTTCGTTTTTATATCTTCGTAATATTATGTATTTTAGTTCTAGGGACGTAATAGCTGTTTGGGGGATGCCGGTTTCTTCGTATATTTCCCTATAACATGCCTGTATTGGGTTGTTAATCTCGTGTGGCTCTATATGTCCGCCTACGCCACTCCATATATTGGGTGCAATTAGTTTGCTGGCGCTACGCTTGATTAGCAAAACGTTTTCGCCGTTATATAAGAATGCTGTTACAGAGTTGCGAAGATTTACCACTTTAATATCCCCATTCTAAGTACTATATGCTTATAAAAAACCATGCACAAACTCGCAAATTCCTAGTGCTTCTTTTTTGCTTTGTTCATAAGCTTGCTGGTTAGGGAAATGCTCATCGAATGTCCAGCTCTGCCCAAGTGCTGCGTCTATATACATGCTTTTGAATATGTCTGCTTCCGGTATCCCTATGATTGGGGACATTATGGACACCATTTCTTGTATTGCACGCATTTTTTCTATATCGCATGATACTTCGTTCATAAGAAAGCGTGCGGTTTCCATTACCGGGTCGTCTACCACGCCTTTTGGGTCAATTATTGTGTAGCTGCCATGGCTGTTTAATAGCATGTTTTCCTGGTGCATGTCACCATGGAGTAGGCAACTTCTTTTGTATTTTTGTTTAAGCTCATCGTATATGTGCAGGGCTTTGTTTAGATATATTAGCATGTCATCCATGTTACCCATGGCAGTTAGCTTCTTGTGAATATCTGTAAGCCATATATGATAGGTAGGATATTTGCCTTGTTCGCAGTGGATGAAGTGCAAGTCCTTTATCCTATGGGCCATAAGCCACGCCCGCTCTTTATAATCATTCACGGCCCACATTTGCTGGCCTGGTGTTACACGTTCCAAAAGCAGCAAGTCATCTTCTAAGGTGTAGTCCCATAGCTTTACATAGCCATGGCCGTCGTAAGCACGCAAACAATTGATTTCTGTGGCCACTTCTGGCCCTGGGATGCACAGCTTAAGCACACATGCCCCATACAAAGCCGACTCGCACTCAAACAGCAGGTTTACCGTTTCTGTAGGCATGAAACAAAGCTGTGAAAGTTGCCACAGCTTTGCGTATTTTTCCAGTCGCGCTTCTGCTTTTAATATAAATTCATTGGTTTTTTCGTTTCCTAGGTATTTTGTTATGCCGTTTATGGCGCTCTCGCGTATTTGCGCAAGCATTTGATGGTCCATGTATGACTACTCCCCGTTATGGTATATCTCCGAAAACCTTTATCGATAGTATCAAAACCGATATTATTTTATCCTGTAGCGATTATTGTCCTGGAAATGCCCATAAGGTCGGGCGCAGATTCCGTTAATTCTATACAGCTCAGTAATAAATCAAAATCTTTTTCATTCTCCGCACGATGACCAAAAACATTGGCAATGCCATCTACGGCAGTAAGTTCGACATTATCAAACCCGGCCTCTGTCATTTCCGAAGATATCTCGCTTGGGGTATGCCCATACAATAGCGGCAAGGAGGTATAAGCAGGGTGCTTGTTAATACCGGTTTGCAATGCTTCTTTAATAGGCTCTAAGCCCATGTGTTCCATCAAGTGGTTGTACTTCAATGATGAAATCAAGTAGTTATACCGGTTCATAACATTACATATAAAAATACCACCCTTTTTAAGTACCCGAAACGCTTCAACTAAGCACTGCAAACGAGATTCCTTAGACTGAAAATGATACAAAGCTCCCATTAGTAAAACCATATCCATGCTTTCGCTTTCATATGGAAGTTCTCGTGCATCTGCACATGAATAGGAAGCCAAGACAATCCCATTATCGTGGCTTTTTTGTTGTGCAACTTTGATATGACCCGGTACTAAATCCAACAAATGAACCTGATGCCCCATATCGGCCAGCCAAAATGAGTAAGCCCCGGTAGCACCGCATACATCTGCTATTTCCATATTACGGCCTTTGAGATAACGGGCGATTATAGTCTTCGAACGGGCAAACTCAATTGCCTCCCGCCCTTCTCTTTCATCCTCGTTATAACTATTTTCGTAATAATTAATTACAGGATTGTTGTTTTCCATTGCACACCACTTTCAACTTGCGGTTAGCCATAAACCTTAGCTTCTTCTTCCCCTTTAAGCACCCTAATCGCCCCAAGCGCCAGTGCCAACAGCTCATACTCGCCGGGGTAGACATGCACATCTGTGATAAATTTTACGCGCTTTGTAATCTCCTGCGTAAGATATCCCCAATGGGCCAGCCCACCGGTTAGTAAAATAGCATCTACCTCACCGTTTACTGCTGTAGACACCGCACCTATTTCTTTTGATATCTGATAAATCATCGCGTCTATCGCAAGTTTTACTTCCGGCTCGGTTTTAGAGCGTTCTTCTATTTCCATCATGTTGTTTGTGCCAAAGTACGCTACCATGCCGCCGTTGCCGGTTATGGCCGCTTTTACTTCCTTGTGAGTATATTTGCCTGAGAAGCATAAATCCACTAACTCGCCCACGGGCAAGGTGCCGCTTCTTTCGGGGCTAAATGGGCCATCGCCATCCAGGGCGTTGTTGGCATCCAGCACCTGGCCCTTTGCATGTATCCCTACAGATATACCGCCACCCATGTGGGCCACTACTAGGTTCATATCATTGTACTTCTTGCCAGTATCGGCACTATAGCGGCGTGCAATTGCCTTCTGGTTAAGGGCGTGAAAAATAGAACGGCGCTTGAGCCATGGGTGCCCGCTTATGCGTGATATTTCCATAAACTCATCTGTTATTTCTGGGTCTACTATGAATGCCGGTTTGCCTATATGCTTGGCAACCTCGTTGGCTATAAGGCCGCCAAGGTTGGATGCATGCTCGCCTTGGACGCCGTCACGCAGGTCTTGTAGCATAGCTTCGTTGACATTGTATGTGCCGCCAGCGAGCGGCTTAATTAGCCCGCCGCGGCCAACAACCGCATCAAGCTCCGCCAAAGCTATGCCAGAGGCTTCTACCTGCTCCATTATTATTTGTTTACGGAAATCATATTGGTCAGATAACTTATCAAACTTGGCCAGTTCGGATATTTCGTGGCGGATGGTTTTGTCAAGAATGGGTGTTTCATTTTCAAAGATGGCTACCTTGGTTGATGTTGAGCCTGGGTTGATGATTAATAATTTCATTGGTCACATTCCTTTGTTAGACTTTTGCAGAAGCTTCCATAGAAATTTAATTATGAAAGAATCCCAAGTGCGATAGAATTTAATTTGCTTTGGGCAGAGTCAGCCCTTGAGGTTAATATTATTGGGCGCTTTGCGCCAAGTACAACGCCACCGTGCTTGGCATTTGCCAAAAATGCAAGGGCTTTGTATAAGATATTACCCGCTTCTATATCCGGGCACACCAGGATATCCGCGTCACCGCCTACTACACTGTCTATGCCTTTTATCTTCACAGATTCTTTGCAGATGGCGTTGTCTAGGGCCAGTGGGCCGTCTAGATGATACTTGCCCACAAATTCTGCTTCATCAGGGTCAACTTCAAGCTGCGAGTAAATAGAGCCAGTACCTTGCTCTAGCCTAAAACGGTTAAACAATATATTACGTGCAGCAATATTTTCTGCCAGTTCTGTGGCTGGCATTTTAGGGTCTGACTTTTCTTTTGCGGCTAGTAACGCCACTTTGGGCATAGTAATCCCAAGAGCCAGTACCGCTTCTACAGAATTGTTTATTATGTCAATCATAACGTCCAAATCAGGCGCTATATTGATAGCAGCATCTGCAACAAATAGCAGCTTGTGATATGTGGGCAGCTCAAAAACGGCTAGGTGGCTCAATTTCTTGCCGGTACGCATACCGGATTCTTTGTTGAGTACGGCTTTCATTATTATGGATGTATCTACCTGCCCCTTCATTAGGGCCTGCGCCATCCCAAAGGATACAAACTGCACAGCCGTATTACAGGCCGATACTGGGTCCATCTCATTTACCACTTGTGCACGCGAAATATCCGCCTGAGCTTCATCTGCCGCCCTGCGGATTTTTTCTGTATTGCCAACAAGTATGAAGTTTGCCATATCTTTAGCCGCTTCTACTGCCTCTAGCAAATTTGCATCATCTGCGCAAGCTACACACACTGTTAACTTAGCGCCTTGCGATACCTTTTTGTACAAATCTTCTAAGCGTATTATGAGAACTCCCCCTCTCGCGCGACAATTCTAACATATTGTTTGTAGATAACCAACATATTGTAGAAGCAAAGTATATATATTTTTCAAGAGCGTGTAATTGCCATGTGCAATATACACTGTGCGGGAAATATATTGTCAATGCTAGGTACAACATTGTCATAATACATTAGGCTTCTTGTGACCTGCTATTGACATTCAAATTCTAATCCAGTAGAATGCTCTCATAGATTCTACTGGATTAGAGCAAAGGAGGCAGCTCTATGGCCATAAAGCTATTTGACTCGGAGCTCAAAGTCATGGAAATATTGTGGAAAGAAGGCGACACAACAGCCAAACGTATTGCTGAAATCTTGAGTAAGGACATAGGATGGAGCAAAACCACCACATACACAATTATCAAGCGCTGTCTCGAAAAAGGCGCAATACAGCGGCGCGCCCCTAACTGGGTCTGCCACCCCCTTGTAACAATAGAAGAAGCCCGTGAATATGAAACTTCCGAGCTTATTAACAAAATGTATGACGGTGCGGCAGACCAACTTATTGCTTCTCTTTTAGGGGGAAAGATTCTTTCAAAAGAAGAAATCGAGCGGTTAAAAAAGACCGTCCGGGAAATGGAATGAGGTGGCAAGTGTGAAACATCCGCGAAGCGGATTTTCATACCAACCTATTTGTTCCGCCGACGAAGGAGGCATGAATTAATATATGAATGTTTTGCAAATGAGTATAGCGGCGGCAATCCTTATTTTAGTAATCATTGTTGTGCGTCAGCTTGCCATTCACAAACTCCCCAAGAAAACCTTTATGATTCTTTGGGGTGTAGTATTGCTTCGTTTATTAATTCCGTTTTCATTTAACATATCAATTCCAATACAATCAAATGAAGAAGCAATAACTGGCAACACTATGGTTTCAGTTGTAGAAATGACGGGTGCGCTAAACACAGATGAAGTATATCGCATACTACCCCGCACAGACATCTTCGAAGCAGTTAATACATTTAACGCTATGCTACCCGATATTCCAGAAAGCATTGCCCCAGTTTTCCCTGTAACTACGATATGGGTTCTTGGAATGTTGGCGGTTGCATTGTTTATTCTTGTTACGCATTTTCGTTTCAGTAGGGAGTACAAGGCATCTTTACCCGTTGATAATTTTTATATCAACAAGTGGCTAAACGAACAAAAGGGAGTACGTCATATACAAGCCCGGCAATCGGACAAGATAACTGCGCCATTAACTTATGGAATATTAAAACCAGTAATACTATTCCCCAAAACAACCGACTGGCAAGATATAGTGAGGCTGCGATATATATTCATACATGAAATGACGCATATTAAACGATTCGACATTTTAAGAAAATGGTTGTTAGTCATAGTTTTATGCGTTCATTGGTTTAATCCTTTAGTATGGGCAATGTATATCCTTGCTAATCGCGACATTGAGTTGTCTTGTGACGAAGCTGTGGTAAGGGCTATGGGTGAATCAACAAAATCATCCTATGCTATGGCACTCATAGGATTAGAAGAACGCAGAAGCATTTTTGCACCCTTATGTACCAGCTTTTCAAAAAACTTACTTGAAGAAAGGATTATTTCTATTATGAAAATAAAGAAACGCTCTATTGTGAGCATAGCTTTAGCCGCTGTTTTAGTGACGGTATTAACAATTGGAGCATTAACCGTTTTTGCCTCTAACACCACGGATGACATGGCTACCGGTTCGTATGATGAATATGCTGAAGCAGTTGTACCAGCAGCTATAGAAGATACCAATGTCACAGATGATGAAGTGCCAATCATAAATGAACCCGGCAATTGGGATGAATGGTTGGAGTGGTTTAATTCGTTAACGCCAGAACAACAGGCATATGTAAGTGTGCGCCCCCCACAGGAATATGTTGAGCCAGTACATGAATATCCCATCAATGAAAACCCAATTGAACCACGGAACCCTTACAGGATTGCCACTTCAATTGAGGAAGTCTGGGCCATTATCGCACTGCAAGACGGGACTATTCCGATAACTAACGTTGATGTGGCGGAAATAAGAAACCGTCAAGTCGATGGCATTATTATTCTTGAGCAATGTTTATACGAAGCTATGGATGTATTGCTTCGAGCATATGCCCAAAGTGGTTTTACCTATGCCACTAGAAACATGGCAACTACACGAGTTGATATGTCGCCTGCTTTTGAGGAAATGCCCGATTATATGAAAGTGCCTATGATTAGAAATGAATTTTTTCGAGTGGCTATAGAAATGGGCTTAGTATATATGCCGCCGGGAACAGGCAGGTATGGAACAGATGAAGAATTTTACCGTACACGTGATGAAGCACTACGTTTGCTTGAATTATATGATTGGATGTTCCCGTCAGATGAAAGTATCCGTGAATCAGCACAGCGTTTGTATGGCGCCCAAGAGTAATTTGTTTGGAAGTTAAAACATCGAAGTAAATGGGGGCGAATAGTCCTTCTCATACAATTCCATAAATTCGTCCCCTGTTAATGTTTCTTTTGCAAACAATTCTTCTGCTATGCCTTTTAGTTTGGCTTCATTGGCCGTAAGCAGGTCTACTGCTTTTTGATAGCAATCTTTTAATATTTGGCTTACTTCTGCATCCAGGTCCGCACCTGTCCTGTCGGAAACGTTTAGCACTGCGCGCCCGTCCAGGTAGCGGTTTTGGATGCTTTCTAGGCCCATCATCCCAAACTTGTCGGACATACCGTACATACTCACCATAGAGCGGGCCATGCGGGTAGCCTGCTCTATATCATTGGATGCACCGGTTGTTTGTATGCCAAAGTGTACTTGCTCTGCTGCACGCCCGGCCATTGCAGCTACTATCTCTGCCAGCATTTCATCTTTGGTGTGCATAAAACGTTCTTCTTCCGGGACGCTTAGCACATATCCCAGCGCGCCTTTTGTACGGGGTATAATGGATATTTTTTCTACTGGCTTTGCGTTTTTTTGCAGGGCGCGTGCTAGGGCATGGCCTATTTCGTGATAGGCCACTATGCGCTTTTCTTTCTCGGTCATTATGCGGTCTTTTTTCTCTTTACCGGCTATAACAACTTCTACCGCTTCCAAAAGGTCTTCCTGATGTACTACTTTGCGGTTCATACGCACGGCCCTAAGTGCCGCTTCGTTAATCATGTTGGCAAGGTCTGCACCTGCGGCTCCTGGGGTGGTCATAGCTATTTTTCTAAGGTCAACATTGCCCATCTTAACCTTTTTGGCGTGGAGTTTTAATATTTCTTCCCGGCCTTTTAGGTCAGGTAATTCTACATTTATGCGGCGGTCAAAGCGTCCCGGCCTTAGTAGGGCCTTGTCCAATATTTCTGGGCGGTTGGTCGCGCCCAATATCAATACACCTTTGGATGAGTCAAAGCCGTCCATTTCCGCTAGTAACTGGTTAAGGGTTTGCTCGCGCTCGTCGTTGGAGTTCATTTGATTGTCGCGGCTTTTTCCTATTGCGTCTATTTCGTCTATGAATATTATACATGGGGCTTGTTGGCTGGCTTGCTTAAACAAATCGCGGACGCGAGATGCACCCACGCCTACAAACATCTCAACAAAGTCCGACCCGCTTAAAGAAAAAAACACAACGCCAGCCTCGCCGGCCATAGCCTTCGCAAACAGGGTTTTGCCTGTGCCAGGCGGGCCTACCAAAAGTGCGCCTTTTGGCTGTTTTGCGCCTATTGCGGTGTACTTGTCGGGATTGTGCAAGAAATCCACCATCTCGGTCAGGCTTTCTTTGGCTTCTTCTTGGCCTGCTACATCGTCGAAGGTTATGCCGGTTTTCTTTTCCATATAAACCTTGGCATTGCTTTGGCCTATGCCCATAATGCCACCCTTACCGCCCAGCATACCACCCATAGACCGCCTTATCAGCATAAACATGCCAAAGATAAATAAAAACGGCAGCAACTGAAAGAAAATAATGGACACCCAGCTCACAGTTGGTATCGCCGCCGAAAACACCACTCCATGATAGTCTAAGCGGGCAAGAAGCTCCGGGTCAGGCATTCTGCCCGTGTATACTACCCGCCCTTGAGGTGCAGCCGGCTCTTGCAAACGCTGGTTGGCATTGCGCATAAGCTGGTCCATAAAATTCCTGGGGGGAGCAGTTTCGGCAGGGTAGTCTTCGGATATGACGGCATCGCTGTCATTTTCTATGCCGTATTCGCTGTTATATTCATCTGCATCACTGGTTGTAACCCTTTCCCCTTCCGGGGCAAGGGTTATTTCTAACCTGTCGGATTGTACTTCTACATCTGTTACATCCCCGGCTTCCAGCAGCTCTATAAACTCGTTATAGGTGATGCGTTCCATCCCGCTACCAGCAATGGCGCTAATAAGCATGTTTAGCATAAACACGATACCTATAGCGATGGCTATCATCATTAGCCCGCTGGGCATCCGCCTTGGCGGCGGTGTGGGTGGGTCGTTGCGGTCGTTTCTGTTATGATTATGATTATTGTTCATTTTTCACCTTCATCTTAGTCAGGGCTTTGGTATTAGCGGTATCTGCCCTTATGCCTCCTTAGACTTCTGCAGAGAAGTCACATTATAGTAGGAAGGGGTATTACTGTACTTGGCTCATCGCTTTGAATGAGCCTACCAGGGCCGCATACAACCCGGTATAAATTGGGTAGTGTCTATCGTAACTTTCGGCAGCGGGCTGGTTGGGGATATATACATCTGTAGCCCGGATTAACTTGTCGCAAGCTTCCTCTACTGTGCCAAAAGCCCCGGCACCCACCATTGCTAATATTGCCGCCCCAAACGCCGGGCCTTCGGTTGCATTTATTTTTTCTACTTTCAAATGCAGTACATCTGCAATAATCTGGCACCATACTGGGCTTTTTGCGCCACCGCCAATGATACGTGCGGCGGTTACGGTATGACCTAAGTCTTTGACCCTGGACAATATATCTCTAAGGCTAAAAGCAACACCTTCCATGACGGCTTGAGTCATATCTGACCGGGTAGTGGTCATGCTCATCCCGGCAAATACACCACGTGCCAACGGGTCGTTGTGGGGAGTACGCTCGCCGGATAGATATGGCAGGTAGTACACATTGTTTTTGCCTATATTATTGGCCATTGCTGCCTGTTCTTTTTCATAATCGCTTGTTTCAAGGATGCCTTCATACCACCATTTTGCAGAGCCCGCAGCCGCCAATGTGACACCCATCAAGTGATATTGACCCGTAGCATGGCAAAATGAATGTATCGCAGAAGGCCCGGTATCCACAGCAAAATCATCGGCCGCAACAAACAACACGCCAGATGTCCCAAGCGATACAGAGCATGTCCCAGATTTAACCGTGCCTGTCCCAATAGCGCCTACAGCTTGGTCACCGCCGCCAATAACTACCTTGGCGGCAACAGGCAAGCCAGTTTCGTCAGCAGCCTTGGGAGTGACCGTGCCAATGGCTTGGTACGAATGATAAAGTGCCGGCACTTGTGCTCTTGTTAACCCCATTATTTCCAATAAGGTGTCGGACCAGTCCTTACGGGCTACATCCAACAACAATGTGCCAGAAGCGTCGGAATAATCTGTTGCAAATACGCCGGTTAGTTTATACGCTATATAGTCTTTGGGGAGCATCACCTTGTGTATCTTGTCAAAAAGATGCCGCTCATTGTCCCGCATCCACAGGATTTTGGGCGCGGTGAAGCCAGTCAAAGCTATGTTGGCGGCGTTAGCCAATAGCTTTTCGCGACCTATTACATTGTTTAAGTAATCGCATTGCGCTTGGGTACGCTGATCGTTCCATAGTATTGCTGGGCGCAGCACGTTGTCATGTTCGTCCAGGGCAACCAGGCCATGCATCTGACCGCTAAAGCTTACGGCCGCAATTGGCTCTAGGCCTTGGGTTATTTCTTTAAGGCCGGCGGCTGTCTCGTCCCACCAGTCTTTTGGGTTTTGTTCACTTCGCCCGTCGTTGTACATATATAGTGGATATTCCCGGCTCACGGTACGAATTACCTGCCCGGATTCATTCATTACCAACAATTTTACGGCAGATGTGCCAATGTCGATTCCTATGGTTAGCATGTTATCAACCTTTCTTATGCGTTTTCTTCTTGTCAGATGAGCTTTAGTATATAGGCGAACTATTGAAATTGCAATTCTTGGCATATTAGCGCAGTTTATTTCATTATTGTTTTTACATATTTTTCATAGCTTTCTCTCTCTGCTAAGATCGTGTCCATACGGCTTATAAGGCCGCCTGGTGCCCAATTACGTTTTTTGCTGTAATACTGGGTGACAATTTTAATAAACGCCCACGGGAATATAAGCAACGCATACAAGATGTCATGTGCGCCGGTGGGTAGTGGGTTAATGGTATCGTAGGCTTCTAACATGCGTGTGATATGTATACTTTTACTACTGCGCCCTGCATAACGGCGGATAAGCGCGGCCACATCTGATAGTTGAATGTCAACTGTAGCTTCAGAAAAGTTGATTATATATGTAGCGTTGTTTGTGACTAACAAGTTTTCTTCTTTTAAGGTGTTGTGACATATTGCGTTGTGGTTTATTGCTAGGGTATAAAGCTTATCATAGCTTGTATCTGCAAGGCGGTTTATGCTTTCTTGCATTATTTCGCTATATATAGGGGCGTGCTTGATAAATGCCACATCAAAGTCTGACATTCTTGGGCCGCGCCGGGCTTGTTTACCAGCTATAGTAAGCTCGCTTAGTTGGCGTGTGTATATTTCTGGCATGGATGGCGCGGCTGGAGGTAAGATTTGCGTAACTGTATGCGGTATATCGCGTGCGGCTATATGTAAATGCGCCAGGCACCTAAAAGCTTGAAGTACATCTGCTTCGTTTTCAAAGTCTGTTTCACGGCGCTGGTGGGGATATTTGACCATAACATAGGCTTCACGGCCTAGTCGTATGTAGGGCTGGCCTGTTGTGATTGGTTGGAAACGGTCCGTCCAAGGGAAACCTTTTGCTGCTATGTGCTCTTTAATAAAGTGCTGTAGGCTAATGGCGGCAGGCGGCTCATGGGTTATGTATATGCTTATTAACTCACCTGCCTTTTCATATATATAGCGGCCTTTTTCTTTTTTTATACGACGGCTTTGGATACCAAAGGCTTCTTGTACAATGGGGCTTAGTTTTTCCATATAGCTCTCACTCCTTTATTTCACTATATGTATGTCTTGCGAAAATTATAGCAATCGTACTTTAAAACAGTCCAACCTGAACCGAAAACAGCGTATGTTTCTACGCTTTCCCATATGGGCAATGGTTGGCAGGTTGGACTGATTTTAATTACTTCGCTATAGTTGCTACTTTTTCACGGTTACTGTGATATGAGGTATCACATCTATTTTTGTAAAAATTTCGTCCCAAGTGGCCACATGGCGCTGATACATGGAGTATTGCTTCTTTCTCATAATTTCCAGCCAGTTGTAGCCGTCAAGGGCAAAGTCATGTTGCATTTTGTGAGCTGTTTTGAGTATTTCATCCTTTACCGCGTCTTCAAGTTTGTGCTGTACATGTTCGCGGAAATTGGGACGCGACAATAAAGCACTCCCGCTTGCTAGTTCGTCTATGCGACCAGTTAACTCTACATATATATGAGCTTGTAGGTTGTTTTCATTTTCTGCAAAGCGTATTTTGGCTTTATGCTTCTCCACCTTGAAGGGGACGGGTTGTTCCCCTACTTCTGCCGTTATAACCGCACCTTGGCCTGCGTCAGATACATGCCAAAGGTACCCGCGTAGTTCATCTTCGTTAAGCTTGCCTATTTTGCGACTATTTTTTAGCACTACTGCACCAGATAAATCCAATTCATCTTCTTTTACTTGCATGGATGGTATTAGTACGCTGTTTGTGTATTTTATTTGGGTTGTTAACATCTCCAAGTTCAATAGGAAGCTTGTGCCGCCTATTTTGCGTTTGTCTTTGTAAATTGCCGTAACATACTGGCCCGGCAACGCTTCGCCGGGAGGGTTGGCGGCCAATATATCTGCCGCCTTGGTACATGATGCAAGTATGTGCATCTGCCTTGCAATTTGTGGGTGGCTGTCCATTGCGCCAAGCGCGCCGCGTACCAGGTCAGATTCTTCTAACAACGCATCACCCAAGACCAACAGCTTTGCCTGGCCAAAGTACAACTGTGTGTTGGTATCGGCGTTAATTTGTTTTATTGCTTCTGTGATTGTTTGGCCAGAGGCTTTTTTTAGATGCTGAGGTTCGTCTTCGCTTTCGCCTTCCCCACCATCCAAAGCCGCTGGAAGTGATAGTGTCACGGTATAGCGCTCGTTTTCATTACTAGCTTTGTCTATGCCTATGGCTACTACAAAGGCCCGGTCTTCTATTTCTACTTTATCGTAGCAGCCAGTTAGCCCTCCCAAAGAAATTGCTGCAAATATTAGTAGTGCAAGATGTTTCTTGCCACGTAGTTTAGACGCTAATATTAAGATTATTGGAAGCACCACAAGAAAAAATACTCCAGCTGTGAGGTATACAAAGTCCATTTTATTATAGATATCTGCTTCGTCCCACGGCATCATAGCTACTACAAACACTGCGGCGGCAGAAATTATTACGCCTATCTGCCATATGCGGTTTTTTCGGCTTGGCGGATGAGATTGTGCATGGGTATCATTGTTGTGTGTGGTTTTTTTCCTACGCATACAATCTTTTATTAGTACACCACCAAAGAACACAAGTGCGTTAACAAGTGCAAATGTCGTTATAATCCAAAAACTAAACACCAGCGCTTCTTGCCGCTCTATGAACGCGCCGGGCAGGGTTAACATATCCATCATTGCAAGCACAGGCCAAGGGCGGTCTACAACCCCGCGCCCAAAGCTGGCCAAGGTTAGTACAGTAATAATCGTGATTATTATCCCTGCCACCCCCAGCGCCGACACTACAGCTTTACGCATTTTTTTCTCTGGATGGACATAGGGTGATACCAACAACAAACATTCTAGCCCGGTAAAAAGAAATCCAAGCCTTAGCGTACCGTTTAACATTGTTTGCGGGGGTGTTGTAAGAACAGGCTGCAGGTTACTCCAATCTGTATCCATTAATGCAAGCACTAGTAATAGAGCAAACGGTATTATCATCAGCATTAACAAGACTTCTGCAACACGCGCACGGGTTTCTATACCTTTTATGGCTGCATATGTGGCTAGGATAAGCATAGTAGCACCGGTAACCGGTATTGGTGTATGCCTAAGCAACACTTCATGCACAACCAGCAAGAACGCTCTAAGCTCCAACCCTGCAGAAAATACCAGCTTTGCCCAAAGCACAATGCCCAAGAAATACGCCACCGGGCGCGTAAGGAAATGGCCGGTACTTTCTATAAATGTATTTGTAGGGCGAAGCCGTGCGGCGGTTGCCACCAACGCACCTATTAGCATTGCTAGGACCATAAGCCCAAGCACCATCATCCAACCATCACTACCTGCATACTCGGCAACACGGCGCGGCAGTACAATAACGCCGGTCCCCATTGCACTTATGATAATAAGAGCCTGTAATTGGCGAAGGGAAATCTTTTCGTTAATGGATAACATGCGCACCTCTTTTAGAAGCTGTAATCATATTTTATTGGTATAAATTACTTGTATCTACTAGTCTGCTTTGGATTTGCAAAGAACGGCCGCTTTTTGAGCATAAATAATGGGAAACGGAAAAGGCTGTCTTTTAAGTCTTCACCCTTGCTAAGCTCGGAAGCTGCAAAGGGCATGAGATAAGGAAAGCCAAAACTCCTAAGGGAGGCCATATGAATCAACGCAAGCAACAACCCAACCCACAGCCCCAAAAATCCAAGCCCTGCCGCCAAAAGAAGCACACCATACTTAATAATCCTAAAACCATAAACCAGCGACACATTGGGGATAGCAAACGTAGCAATCCCGTTAAGCGCTACAATAATTACTACAATGGGGCTCACAAGTCCCGCTTCTACGGCTGCCTGCCCAATGATAAGCCCCCCAACAATACCAATAGTACCGCCAGATGCAGTTTTGAGTCGTATCCCCGCTTCACGCAGCATTTCAAACGCCGCATCCAGCAGCAGTATCTCTATAACCGCGGGGAAAGGCACCGCCAGACTAGCCTCGGCCAGCTTAGTCACCATAGATAGCGGTATCATAGAGGGGTGATACAAAGCAATAGCTACATAAAGTGCCGGCAAGGCCACCGCAATAAACGCGCCAATAAAACGTAACAAGCGCGTAATTGACATTACCTGCCACCGGCTGTAATAATCTTCTGACGCTTGAAAAAAACAATTAAGGGAAACGGGTACCAGTAGCACGAAAGGAGAATTATCAACAATAATAGCAATGCGCCCCTCCAAAATAGAGGACGCGGCTTTGTCGGGTCGCTCGGTTAATTGAACTTGCGGGAAGGGGCTTATCCAGCTTTCTTCTATTAGCTGCTCTACACAGCCGCTGTCCATTATGCCATCTATATTTATCAGTTCTAGCCTACGCTCTACTTCTTGCAGCACTTCCGGGCGCACTATTCCTTCTACATACATAAGTGCAATATCAGTCTGGCTTCTTACGCCAATACGGCTTTGCTTTACTTTTAGCCCCGTATCCCGGATGCGCCGCCTTATAAGCGCGGTATTAAAACGCATAACCTCGCTAAAGGCCTCACGGGGGCCCTGTACCACCACTTCCGTCTCGGCAGATTGGATACCCCTATTGGGGAACCCACGGGTGGCTACAATTATGACCTTTGACGAGCCTTCTATAAACACAGCGGTATCTCCCGCCATAATAAAATAGAGGATATCGTCCATCTTGTCCGACTCGCTTAAGTCACTGGTGGCAATGGCACGGTCTTTTAACATTGTATAAAGGTCATGATGGCCTTCGTTTTCGTTAATAGTAGCCCAGTCCATTTCAAAAAACCGCCTGATGATGGTCATATCAAACAAGTCCCGGCCTGTCATAGCGTCCATATAAGCGAGGTAGATGCTTGGGGCGTCTTCGCCGCCAATTGGGATTTTGCGGCTTATAAAATCTTGGCTGTCCTTAAAAAGGGCTTCCAAAAGCCGTTTATTCTCGTCTATACTTGTACTAGGAGAAGGGGGGTATGGTTTGCTTTTGCTGTCATAAATGACATGCTCTGTTTTTTTGTCTGTAATCATGTATATATTTTGCGGCAAAATGGCAGAATTATTCGCATAAGTTATGCACCAACACCTGTGTAACAATTGTAACATCTTCTAAATTAATCATTCATTTTTGTCAAATTCTCCAATGACAAAGGTAGGTGAGTGCGGTAATATTACAATCATGTTACAGAATCTATTACACCTTATTTAAGGAGGCCAATAATGGCAGGCTTAGAGCTAAAAAACATTGTTAAGAAGTTCCCAAACGGCGTTGTGGCAGTAAACGATTTTAACCTCAACGTAGCAGACAAGGAATTTATCATTTTCGTAGGCCCATCTGGCTGCGGTAAAACCACAACCTTGCGTATGATCGCCGGTTTGGAAGAAATCTCAGAAGGTGAGCTATACATAGGCGATAAGCTTATGAATGATGTAGCCCCAAAAGATCGCGACATCGCCATGGTATTCCAAAACTACGCCCTGTACCCTCATATGAGCGTGTACGACAATATGGCGTTTGGTCTTAAACTAAGAAAGACCCCAAAAGCTGAAATCCAAAAGCGTGTACATGAAGCGGCCCGCATCCTGGATATCGAGCACTTGCTAGATCGTAAGCCCAAAGCTTTGTCTGGTGGTCAGCGCCAACGTGTAGCCATGGGCCGCGCCATAGTGCGTGAACCCAAAGTATTCTTGATGGACGAACCGCTATCCAACCTGGATGCTAAGCTACGTGTACAAATGCGTACCGAAATTACAAAGCTTCACCAAAAATTACAAACAACCTTCATCTATGTAACACATGACCAAACAGAAGCTATGACACTTGGTACCCGCATCGTTGTTATGAAAGACGGCGTAGCCATGCAGGTAGACAGCCCAGTAAACTTGTACAACAAACCCCAAAACCTTTTTGTTGCCAGCTTCATAGGCTCACCCCAGATGAACTTGGTAGAAGTACAAGTAGAAAAACGCGACAATGACATCTATCTCCTGTTTGGCGAAAGCCCAATCAAACTACCCGAAGGCAAAGCAAAAGCACTGGTAGACGGCGGCTATATAGACAAGACCGTTATCATGGGCATTAGGCCAGAAGACCTTCACGATGAAGAAGCTTTCTTAGCATCTTCACCCGACTCTGTCATCGAGCCGGAAGTAGAAGTAACCGAGCTATTGGGTGCAGAAGTTTACTTGTACCTGCTATGTGCAGGCCAGCAGCTTACAGCCCGCGTAAACCCACGCAGCACCGCCAAGACCAACGATATTATCAAGATGGCTTTGGACGTGCAGCGCATTCATGTTTTCGATAAAGACACAGAGCAAGTTATTACTAACTAATTTGCAACAAAGTTTAAGGGCCGATATTCATTTGAATATCGGCCCTTTTTGCGTCACCACATCTTAGTATTATTAATACTTACCTGGTTATACTTTATTCACTATCTGCTTCGCTAATGGCAGCGTCAGATTCCGCAACATCATTGTCAGTCTCAGCCTTGGCAGCATCCTGGACAGAGGTACCTGCTTGGATATTTTCGCCCTTGCGCCATGCCATAAACATCCTAAAGTAGTAGATACCATTAGAGCCAATAGCAAGTGCCGCAATGATTACGGCAATAGCATTAAGGAAATATATGTGATTATAGATATTAAATACACGGTTAACAACAAACGAAAGTCGCATTACGTTTTGGCCTTTGAGCACATTGCCAATGGTAAGCCCCACAAGCGTAGCGGCGATAGACCATTCTACAAAAAGGTTAGTGTGCGGCACTTGCATGATGTGTACCATAATAATAGTAGATGCAATAATACCAGCAGAGAATATAATGGCGGCAACGTTGTAATATGTGCGGGGCACATGAATGCCACGTTTGACGCGCCAGTCGAAGAAAAAGAATACATAGTTACGGACAGATGCCTGCATAAAGAGCGATGCCAATACCCAGTTTTGCAAAGGTGCAGCAGACAAAGCAAGGAAAAACGTACCAAAGCCCAGCAGGAGCATAACGCGCAACTTTTCTTTACATTGGAACGACCATACCATGAAAACAAGTGCAATGAATGCGAAGACTTGGCTCACGATCCACATAGGATTAGATGCCTGTGCGTCGGTTAATACGTATGTATAACCGCCAAACTCCTCACAAAAACGGTATACATAGTGTTCGCTTGTGATACGCTCGAACGCGGTCACAAAAAAATCAATGATAGCTCTCATGGAGAATATCCTTTCTTGGCCGTTTTTTTGCGTTTTATACGCATAAACGGCAACTCGTCATTTTTAACTACTAGTACATGATACAAAAAAAGCGTGACCAATACAATAGCCTTTAAGGTTTGTATCAATGCAAAACCGCCCACAAGCAACTATGCACAGCTAATAAAAATTTCATTGACAGTCACATTTCACCATGCTATATTTCACCAAAGATTTTTCAGAATCTATTTTTTGAAGGAGTGGTTATGATGAATGCTTTAATGACGCTATTGGCATTGTTGCCAATAGTCAGCCTGCTTGTGTGTTTGATCGTAGTCAAGTTTTCGGTGGCTAGGTCGGGGGCCATATCTTTAGCAATTGCCCTTGTGGTTGCCCTTGTATTTTTCGGGCTGCCTATTACACCCATAAATGCCGGGCTACCTGTTTCGGTTGGGAAAGCACTTTGGTTAGCCTTGTTTGTTTCTTTGATTGTATGGTTTGCTATCTTCCTCTATCACCTGGTAGATGATTTCAAGGCAATAGATGTAATAAACAAGAACTTGACTGTCTTTATAGAAGACAAGTTTGTATCATTTTTACTTCTGGCATGGATGTTTGCCGGACTACTGCAAGGTATGGCAGGGTTTGGTGTACCGGCTGTTATTGTTACCCCCATACTTATTGCTCTAGGGTTTAACAAGGTTAAGTCACTGGCGGCGGCACTGTTGGGCCACTCATGGGCTGTTACATTTGGCTCTTTGGGGGCCGCTTTTTTTGTAATCCAAGGTATTACCGGTGTTGACTATACAGAGCTGGCTCATGCCATGTTTATTTTCAACACAGCCGCACACCTTTTGACAGGTATAGGTGTATGCTTTATCTACGATGGGCTTAAAGGCATAAAGAAGGGTATCTCATACGTGCTGCCTGTGTCTTTGGTTATGACGGGCGTACAGTTTGTAGTTATATATATTATAGGCGCATACCCTGTTGCTGGCTTGTTACCGGCGCTAGTGGGGTTACTAACATTGTTCTTGCTGTACAAACTCAGGTCTCGTGGCCAAAAATCAGAGAAAAAGAGCTTATACAGGTCCGAAAAGCTTAACCTGCTACAGGCAATACTGCCATACTTGGTTATTATAATCTTAGCGCTGGCCTTCCAACTGGTACCTGCCAGGGTAAACAATGCCGCAGCTGTATCCTTTAACTTCCCTGCGTATGAAACATCACCCAATATAGATGTGCTCTCACCTC
The DNA here is from genome assembly GCA_009785605.1 of Defluviitaleaceae bacterium. GTDB lineage: Bacteria > Bacillota > Clostridia > Lachnospirales > WQUN01 > WRAN01. Next base: position 34,239 of record WQVY01000020.1, read on the forward strand.
ATGAAGTAAGAGCAGAGACCAACTATAACCCCATTAGAGTATTTAGGCACCCTGCAGTGCTGCTACTTTCTGCGGCTTTGACAGCTATACTTGTTTATAAGCAAGCAGGGATATGGGACAGCGCTGTGTTCAAGGGCGTGTTTAAGAAAACGGTCAAAAAAGGTATACCTGCAACCCTTGCACTACTTGCGCTGGGCAATATGTCGCTGATTATGATGGACTCTGGCATGACCGATAATCTTGCCTATGCTACAGCCAACTTAACCGGCGCTGTATATCCGCTGTTTGCACCGTTTATAGGTGTGCTTGGCAGCTTCCTAACCGGGAATAATACTAATGCGAACGTGTTGTTTGGTGCGTTCCAGTATACAATTGCTGCCCGCTTGGATGTTAATACTGCGGTTATGACTGCGGTACAGTCCATGACGGCTGGTGTTGCTGTAAGTATTGGCCCAACCCTGATATTAATGGGTGCATTGGCTTCTGACCAAAAAGGTGTGGAGTCAACTATATTAAAGAAGCTACTGCCTATTGTGCTGCTGATAGCCTTGGCAATGGGTATAGTAAATATGATTGTAATGAATATAATGTAGTCTGCATTTGTCCTAAAAGAATCACAAAAGGCTCGCACATTTTTGTCTTGTGCGAGCCTTTTATATTGCAATTTATAAATTCTTAATCTTTCTTATTTACGGTTGCCATATATAGCTCCATGTAAGCCCTTCTACCTGGTTGCTAACAATGGTTAATATGCCGCTTTCGATTGTATATGTCCATTCTTCTATTCCTATCCCTCCGGAATCTATTAACAGGTTATTCCCGTAGGTGTACCAGTAAATCTCATATCGCAAACCATATAGCCCGCGGGTACCTGTTCCGTCGGGGCGGAAATCATAAATATATGACGGGTTTGCATCCCATGCCCATGTACCTATTAATGGGTGACCAGTAAAATCCACATCGTAGTCATTAATAGGTGTAGGTTCGCCCCCGTAGAACCTATAGTAAACATCACCTGCAACAACGGCGATAATTATTAAATCGGAGTCAATTAAAAACGCATAGGACAGGCTAACATATTGCTCTGGATGGAAGAAATAAACCCATATATCGCTTCCAAAATCTATAATGTCTTGGAAGACAAAGCCGCTCCTTGCTAGCTCCACATCAAAGGCATCTGTTTCAGCTATCCAATGCTGGCTTGGCATCTCATAAATAAATAGGTATTCATAAAAATCGTAAAGGATATCCCCGGAAGAGAGCCCTAAATCGGCAGGGGTACCACTAAAATAAAATGCACCATGCCGGCTAACAGACATAAATGTAGGTATAAACGGGAAGCGCGAGTAAGTAACAGCCTCCCCATGTGCAGGTTGGTGCGGTGTAAATGTACGACCTACCGGGAGTTGGTTGATATCCTCGCCTGGCCTTGGCAAAACCACACGGTTGATGGGGATAGCAAATTGTACGCTGGTCCTTATTGTGTGCATTGCCGCATTAACCCCAATTACATGGCCCCTGTCGTTGAGTAGCGGCCCACCGCTGTTTCCGCCATAGATTGCGGCGGTGCTTTGGAACATCCCGGCAATGGAATAAATATTAAAATTAATGGGCTCGTACGCAATCCGTGAAATCATGCCAGGTGTAAATGTTATTGGGTCCCAGTCTGGCCCGCCTATGGCAAAAACATTTTCCCCTACCCTAGTTGCGTCCGAGTCGCCCATAGTTACATAATAAAAACTTGTACCGCGCCCGTCTACTTGTATAACTGCTATGTCATTTGCTATGTCATATGAATAGTATCCCGTAATGTCAAATTCCCTGCCATCGTACAAGATTGCTACGCTGGAAATCATGCCGTCCATGACATGATGGTTGGTTACGGCAATCCCAGACGAATCTACGAAGAACCCGCTTCCCGTCCAATGATAACCATCAACGCATATGCCTCTTATTATGATTACAGCGTCCCTATTATTTGCAAATATTTGTGCCCCCGAAAGTACTTCTGTGTCTGTAGGTTGTGTAACTGCTGGGGTTGGGGTCGCGGCTGTGTAGGCTTCGTAGGCTTCGGCTACAATATTTGTGCCGCTATTTATAGTTTCTGAGCTATCTCGAAGTATGCTTACTACAACTCCAACCACAATAAGTATAAGAAAAAAGGCCCCAACGACACTAAGAATTTTAATAGCCGGGCTTGTACCGTGCCTTGGAAGTGGATATGTAGGTTTATATGAATATCCTGGCGGTGTGGCATGTCTTTTTGGTGGTGTGGAGTATTGGTGTGATGTGGGATATTGGTGTGATGGTTGGCCATGTTGCAAAGGAGTATGGGATTGCGGAGTATATTGTTGATGAGAGGTGGGTTGAGGTTGCTGTGGGGTATGCCCGTGAGGGGGCGAAGTTTGTAAGGGAGTATATCCCCCTTGGGGTTGAGGTTGAGATTGAGATTGCGGTTGAAAATGCGATTGCGGTTGAGGTGGTGCATATCTCCCGTATGGCGAGGTATATGTCTGTTGAGGGTAATCTTGTGGTGGTGGTGCTTGCCTTACTTGCATATGCGGCAATGTTATTGTTCCGCATTCTGTACAAAACTTTGACCCTTCTCTTAAATCAATTCCACACTTTGTACATCTCATATGCGCCCTTCTTTCTGGGTTATTATCGTTGTTACAATCCCATTTGTTATACAGTATTTTGTCAAAACCCGCAAGTACGGCTTATACCCAACACAATGCACGGCTTAAACCGCACCACAAACCACAACCTTCCATATAGATATAATGGAGGGATAAGCATGACAAACTATGAACAAACGATACGAAATGAAATATGGGGCCTGGACACACCAGTAAAACTAGAAAGTGGCATAATGGTCCCCGCTGTAAACCTAGACAATGCAGCCACAACTCCGGCATTGTTAAAGGTGATGAAAGAGATAGATAACCAGATGAAGTTATACGGCTCTATTGGGCGCGGCAGGGGACAAAAGTCCGCCCATTCTACAGATTTTTATGTATATGCCCGGGAAGCTATTTTGGAGTTTGTAGGTGCAGAGCATGATAAATATACTGTTTTCTACGCTGCCAATACCACAGATGGTATTAACAAGCTGGCATCTGCGCTAATAAAAAGCAAGAGTGATATGATACTCACCACCCGTATGGAGCATCATGCCAACGACCTACCCTGGCGCGCCATGGGGCGCACTGTATACGCAGAGGTAGACCAAGACGGACGGCTTAAAACAGGTGATATAGAGCGGCTTCTTAGGCAGTACAGGGGCAAAATAAAATATGTTGCCATAACCGCCGCGTCCAACGTAACAGGCTATGTAAACGAGGTGCACCATATAGCCCGGTTGGCCCATATGTACGGTGCAAAAATAATAGTAGACGGGGCGCAAATAGCAGCACATAGGGAAATTGAGATGATGGGCTGTACGCCAGAGGAGGATATAGACTTTTTTGTATTTTCTGCCCACAAGATGTACGCACCATATGGCGGCGGGGCGGTTGTGGGACTCAAAAATGAACTGGATAAACATATCCCGGCATTTTATGGGGGTGGCATGGTAGAGGCAGTGTTTGACAGCCGGGTATGCTATACCCCAGCACCAGACAGTTATGAGGCCGGGTCACCCAACTACCCAGGGCTGGTTAGCATGGTATGCGCCGCTAAAATGCTAAAGCAGTATGGCTTTGACGAAATAACCAGGCACGAGCAGCATCTGTTACAACGCGCAATAACGGGGCTAAAGCAGATACCGGGTGTACAGTTGTACGGCGACAATGACTATATAGGCGACAGGGTAGGCATTGTTGTATTTAACATGTGCAGCATCGCAAGCGAAGACATGGCAGACTACCTTGCCAACAAGCATGGCATAGCGGTACGCCATGGTGCATTTTGTGCTCACCCATATGTACGCCGCCTAACCAAAGAAGCCGAGCATAGCGGCTGCGCCCCACCCAAGGGGATGGTAAGGGCCAGCTTTGGCATATACAACAACGAAGCAGATGTTGACGCGCTAATAGCCGCGGTGGGTGAATTGGGAAACGCATCTACCCCTGCGGCCATAATGCAAGGCCATAGCAGGGTTGCTAAAAAGAAAATGGATTCACATAAGCCATTTGACAGAGGGTAGATATAATCATAAGACAGTCATGAGTTTCTTCATTTTACGTGCCTTACGACGGTTAAATAGCCTATAGACATTAACCGTCATGATAGACACGAAAAATACCGTCCTATAAACCAACCTAAAACTAAAACCATGCCGCCTAATCATGTTTATTTGAAGGGTATAATCTCCCAAGGATTCTTGGAACCAAAAGGTATCATCCCTCATTGTCACATAATAATGAGAACCCCTGCGGTGCGTCACAAAGTTACTAGCCCCTATTACCGAGATTACACCCCCATTTAGGTGTAAGTTGCCTTCGTTTTCAAAACGTATGTACCGCCTGTATCTATTTGTTATTGCACTTTTTATGTACACATAGATTGTACTGCTATTGTCATGCTCTACAACGTAGGCCTTAACTGTGTAATATTCATTAAACTGCGTGGCGCCATTTGTTATCATGCCATCATAGATACGCTGCAACGTTATATTAAAGCGCATAAGGTCAACTATTAAATGAATGGTAATAAAAACTATAATTGCTATTGTTAGCGAATATAAACATTGTTTTATATTCATATTCACACCTTCTTTATATAAATCGCATTATGAAGCTGCCTTTTGTTTCCATTGTACAACTACCTAAAAACATCGGAAATACGGGACTTAATCTGCACTATCTTCATCATAGACGGTTAATAAATCGGAATATGGGATTTTCATGAAATAACTTTGTTGCTTATTTTCACACACAAGATAAAGCATCCGGTTTTCATTATCGTTAAATATATGCGGGTAGAACATCGGAATATCGGGGGCGATTAGTGGCAATTTGGTTTTCCACGTATTCATCCCGTCGTCGCTTACCCATAAGGACAAGCCAAGTCTGTTAGCATGTCCGCCTTCCGGGCTAAAATGCGGATTATGCACTAATATGATATTGTTTTTAATCTTGGCAATCGAAAACTTTGTATCGGGGTTGGGGATTTCGGTAGCGGCCATGGTAGTCCATG
>WQVY01000021.1 GCA_009785605.1 Defluviitaleaceae bacterium
GGTAAGGCTTGAGAGTGCTACGGGGAAGTCTACTTCTGTGCTGCGTGACTCGAGTCTTACTTCGTGGATGAGTAAGTCAAAGACGTTGGGGATAACAGTGACATCGTTAACTTCGATTTGGAAATAGGCTGTGTTTGTTTCTGCGTCGAAATATAGTGGCTCGAAAGCTCCAAATGTACCAACACCAACAAAACGATTTTCGTCACGTGGGATGTCTATCCACGGGATGATGTTTGCATGCTGTGTTACACGGTTTTGCCCGGTTATATCGCGGACAGACAAGTAAATTATTGCGTTGTAGCCAAAGGTTTGCGCTGCAATTACGTCTACACGTATACCTTGGTCTACTGTATACATTTCTACTGGTGTAACAACTTCACCAAATATGGGGTTTTGCCTTTCCATAAACCTTTCAAATATGCCCCTGTTTGCGGCGTACACTGTACCTGATATTAGAAGCATAATTGCTATAGATGCTGCTACTATAAAACCTGCCCTCTTGAGGCGTGTTGGTTTAACTATTTTGCGGATATTCATATTTTCTCGTACCTTCCTTTCAAGGCTTTGTGTATCAACAGTAATTTGTGAGAATGCGTTTTTTAAGCGTTGTTCGTCTCGGTCTATTGTCATAATGCCCGTCTCCCTTCTTTTTTGACTATACATAAGTTTGGTGTCCGGGGTGCTTCAGCCGAGCCGTACCCATGGGCATCTAGGTATTTGGATGCCTTCTTTTTTACTCGTTCGTATTGCTTGCGTAGTGCCGCCGGGGATGCCCCTATTATGTGAGACAGCTCTTCGTAGCTGTGCTCGTCCATGGCCCGCCCGTATAGCAAGGCCCTTTCTTGAGGTGTTAGCCGTTTTAGGGCTTCCATTATTTCTGGCATTGTTAGGCTATCTTCCATGTGTACAGCGGGTTCTTCTTTTATGTCTTCGAAGAAAGACCACCTGCGTCTCTTTGCCCCTTTTATTTTGTTGAGGCAGAGATTATACGTAACCTTGTATAGCCATGCCGCTATATTATTTATTTCAGCCCTTTTGCTGTTTTGTAAATAGGAAATGAAAACATCTTGTACTACATCCTCTGCATCTGGATGGCTGTATAATATGGTTGTTGCATATCTAAGTAGTTTTTCGCCATATTGAGGGATTAGCTCGTCTAGTTCCATTTCTTCATCCCCTTTCTTTGTTGCAAATGTATTAGCACGTTGTTGCAGTCGACTGTACTTATATGACAACACTCATATGTAGTTTGTGACATGTTTTTGAAAGTATATTTTTACCATGTTGCACATGCAATAAAATAGGCGGCTTACGCCGCCTACTAAATCCGTTCTGCTATTACAATATACCGCTGGTCGCCACGCCTTCTTGTGTGGGGGGTGAGAAGCGTAACCAAGTCCCTGCCGCTTTGGACTGCCAGCTCATCTACCTGGTATGGCTGTATTACTTTGGTTTCTATCACCTTGTATACAATTGTCTCCATGAAATTGGTTATTGTTATTTCATCCCCAACTTCAAGTAACTGTATATCCCTAAATACCCTGCCATGGTGCAGGTTTCTTTCGCCGGCAATTACGGCATTTGTATTTTCGCCGCCTACCGGGAAGGATGAATGCATCAGATGTGCTACGCCGTTGTTTAGGTGTTGTGGGTATGCGCCAAGGTATATGGGTAGGTTTAGGTCAATCTTGGGGATGGTTAGGGCACCTATAATGTCTGTGTCAAAACCCATATGCCGTAAGTTAAAAGGCGGATGCCTGTAGACAAAAGGGTCTAATAGGTGTGTAGGGCCATTGTATATCTGGTTGTTGATAGCCGATAACCAGTGGCTTATGTTTTCCAGCCAAAAGGGGTGGCTACCCTCGTCATGGGCTAATTGCCTATTGTGATGCGCGGCCCTGTAAGCTTCTACCCGCGCCTCAAACTGGGATATCGTGTATTGGGCGCGGGTATCAAACCTCCGGTGCTGTATGTGTGGATATACAAGATATACCACAATTATTATCAGCACAAATATACATGTTACTTTGTCGCGTTCCATGCTAAGCCGGGTTACTGGGGTCGTGCTTTTTTGCTTTTATTGTTAAAGATAAATATTGATGCAATTGCTATACCAATAAACGCAATGCCGCCGGTAGTAAACAGTAGTGTCGTATGTGTTGAGCTAGTGCCACCAGTTAGCGGCAACTCGAATGCCAAGAAGTTACCCAGGAATCTTACGTCTTCATCGCCGTCGTAGTCGTGATACGTGAAGTCTAGGAATGGGAAGGCATCGCCTATAATATCGGTTTCGAAATCACCGTCTTCTAACCATATCCGCCACTGTGTGTTAGGGACTTGGTAACCTATGGGTGCTACAACCTCTACTAGCTGGTACATATAGCCTGCGGTTACAAAAAAGGCTATGGGTTGGCCAGCGCTGATGCTACTTTCCATCCGCTCTAGCTTGCCGGGGTGGGTAGCGTCTGTTATCTCTGTCCAGAAGGTGGGCGAATGTGTGCCGCCAGAAACGGTTATAAGGTCGTAGCCAACAACGTTTGCACGTGGGGCGCGGTAAAGCCTAAAGTGCGCACCCTGCAGCCGGTTTATAGGATACGGGTAGTTATATACACGATAGTCTGTCTTGTAGAAGGTGAACCGTTCCTCGTCCAACCTGAAGTTGATGTCTTGGTTGTTGAGTATATGCCTGTTGTACGGCGCGATGCCGCTGGCGTTGTTAATACCACCAAATAAGGCGAAAGCGATAGCTTCATCTGCATTGGAAGGTGTAATGCGTGGGGGAGCTGTATTGCCGCTAAAGCTGCTGGGTGTGTTGCCCACAAATACGATGTTGCTATATGAGTAGGACTCTGGCCCGGCCCAACCTGTAACATGTAGTAGCGGACTGCGATACTCGTACCGCTGGGTATATATTGCGCCGCCCATACCCGTTGTGCCGTGGACATGGTTAGTGCTAAATGTGACGTTGTTAACGTTGAACTGGCTGCCATAAGCCACCCACACACCGCCGCCAAAGCCGGCTGTAGGGTTAGCGCCGTCGCGGCCTGCTGTGTTGTAGCTGATAGAGTTGTTGTTTGCAGTAAGGGTTGCAGCTGCCAAGCTTAATGGGGCGATACCGGTATTGCCGTCACCTGTGAAGAAATTGCGCACTTGAGCAAAGATGCCGGGGCTAATTTCTTCTGATTCTTCTGGTACATCGCCTATATACCCGCCTACTTCTATGGGGATATTGCCTATTAAATCTGCGCTTGCACCGGTTGCGCGGCCTGGGCCGTTTACAAATATACCCGCGCCTCTTACCGCGGTATTGTGATGGACTTGGCCGTTGACTGTAAGGTTAGCACCATCAGAAACAAACGCGCCGCCGCCGTCTATAGTGGCAGAGTTGCTGTTAATGTCGCCGGTCACTACTGCAACTGTGTCTGGGGATAAGAATAAACCGCCGCCATTGTTGGCAGTATTGCGTACTGGTGTTGCGCCACTTACCCCGCCTATTGTGCCGGCGGTCATGACAAAACGGGTTTGCGCACCATTTAGGAACACGCCGCCGCCGTTAACATGTGCGTGGTTGTAGGTTATAGAGCCGCCATCCATTGTAAAAACCCTTGATGGTGTGCCGGTATAACCTGTGCTGTGTACATAAACACCGCCGCCACTGCCATTGGTTGCAGTGTTATTGTGGACTCTTGCATCGCCGCTCATGTTTAAAATAGCACGTTGTGCGGAAATACCGCCGCCGCCAACACGGGCCCTGTTTCTTTCTATTGTCCCGCCATTGAAGTTGAATGTACCGCCGTTGCCTATAGCCAGTGGGGTGCCGGTTGGGTTGTTGGTGGTGACGTGTACACCACCGCCATGCCGGACAGAGTAATTGTTGTATATATCCCCACCATTCATGGTGAAGACTGCATTGGGGCCATGCACTAGCACACCGCCGCCGCCACCGCCAAGTGGGAAGCCAGTGGTTGCGATAAAGTTATTTGGTGGCACGGCTGTGCTGGTTGTTTCGTTGTTTTCTATCCTACCGCCATGCATGGTGAAGTTGCCGTTGTTGCCAACCCATACACCAGCACCATTGGTGGCAGTATTGCCATAAATAAGGCCGTCCCACATCACACCGGTTGTACCATGCAAGCGTAAACCGCCGCCAGAGGCGTACAGCCCGCTGGTACCGGTAGTATAATTTCCGCTGATAGTACCGTCATGTATTGTTACGGTGCTGCCATTGCTGGCTTGGACACCAGCGCCGCCGTTGTTGGCTCTATTGTCGCGTACCATGCTGGTCCTGTTGTGCATCACAAAGTTAGTGTTTACATCAAGCCAGACACCGCCGCCATGGTTGTCTGTAGCGGTGTTGTTTTCTATGATTGCGTTATTTCTCATATCAAATTGCGAGTTGCTGCGCATATATACGCCGCCGCCCATGCGCCGGGCAGTGTTGGTGTGGATACGCCCGCCGTTCATGTTGAAGGTACTGCCATGCCCAAGCACACCGCCGCCATTGCTGCCGTCTAACCTTGGAGATGGGTCCGGATTTGGGTCTGCTTGGTTGTTGTGAATCTCACCATTGTACATATTAAAGGTCGCGCCTTCATGCAAGCGCACACCCGCGCCACGGTGGGAGTTGTTGTTGTGGATATAGCCGCTATGCATTGTGAGAGTGGCATTGTTTACGCGGATACCGCCGCCGCCATATGCATCGCCAGGTCTACCTTCGTTGAAAGAAACCATAGCAATGTTGTTGCGGATAACACCGCCATCTATGATTACCGCGCTGCCAGCGGATGCGAAAATGCCGCCGCCGTTGAACCGGGCTACGTTGTTAAAGACTTCGCTGCCTGTGTTTAATGTTAGGGTGCTGCCTACACCTACTACAGATATACCGCCACCGCCAACAGCAGTGGCACCGCCGCTGGTATCGGCTCTGCGGCTGTTTCTTACGGCGCTGTTGTTTTGCATAATAAGGTCGCCGCCGTCTATTACATTTATGCCGCCGCGGTCAGCCACGTCCGAAAACACAGAGCCTGTGCCCGGAGCCGGGATTTGTGGCGTTGGGGACGAGCCTGGGATAGGTGTTGGCTGATGCAGCTCTGGTGGGCGCTGGTTGGGGTTGTTGCCGTGTATGGTTATGCCGCTGCCAAGGGTTAGCGCGCCGTCGTTGGTGCCATCGGCTGTTACTACGAAGTGACGGCCGGGGTTTTCTAGGGTTGTAACCCAATGCACAGCACCAGATGTCTGATATACGCCTGGTACTACTGTTGTACCTTGTGGTACAGCCATTAGCAGGTTTATGTTGCTGCCACCGGCTGCTGTAATTGTGACCGCGCGCCCAACTTGTATGCGGTGTGGGTGGGCTGCTGGTGCGCCGTTTATTTGTATCGTTGTGATTGTTGTACCGGCTGCGCCTGGGTTGGGGACTGGTTGTGGGTCCCTTATTACTAAGTGGTATGTGGAGCTTGGTATGTCGTACCAATCCTCGTTAACAAGGGGGCTGGTGGGTGTGGCTGGGTGTATGACTATGTTGTTAAATAGCGGTAACGAGCTGTTTGCATGTGGGTTGATTACACTGTTAAGCCGTGCCCAGTCCGAGAAACCGTTCATCCTTGCCACGAAAGTTATTGGTGCAGTTATTACGAGATTTGGAAAGTCTGCAATGGTGTTTATGCCGGGGAGGGTGGTAATACATGCCCATACTGTTGGGGCAGATTTTAGCGCAAACTCCCAGCGTACAAAGTCAAAACCAAACAATGTAGCGGTACTTGGGATTACTGCCTCACTGCTGGCAATGGTCGTACCCTCTCTTACCATAAAGGGGTTGGGGGTGCGTGTGGTGCCCTCGTTAACGCCACCAGTTTCTACTATAAATGTTACCTCATGATAATACTCTATTTGGACTTCTACCCTGTCTGCTATGGGGTGTAGGTCACGGTTGAATGCGTCAAAATCAGGGGTAAATGGGTTTGCAATAAGCCTTGGCGCTGTTGGCGTGGCAGGTGCAGGTACGGGGTAGTGGTCCACTGTCCTGGCTGGAGTCACCCCGGTTAATGCCAGGCTTGAAGTTGTTTGCCTTCTAAACCAGTTGATGATACGGGTAGATGTTGGCCTTGGCTCTGGGCCGGGTAGGTTGGACAATTCGCGGTCAAGTACTTCGTATCTCACGTGTGTTGCAGACGCGCGTGCCGTGCCACCTGTACCGCCAACTACAACCAATGTGCCGTTAGGTATCAATAGTGGGGCTGGTAGCACAATAAATGTGCCGGCGCCACCATCGCCGCGTGGGCGTGTCATCTGGTAAAGCCATGCTCTCATATTTGTATGGTCAATATTATTATCGCAATCACTGCAGTTATCGCCATAATAGCAATCACCTGCTGCTGTACCGGTCATAGCGTATTGTATTTCGCGCAGGTATGACCAGTTGCTGCCGCCAACGGGTGCGGCGGCAGTACCGCCGGTAGGATTTACGTCGTAGTTGTTAAAAATGTGATTGCGCTCCACAATAACGCCGGTATTGAGTGGGTTTACGCCCAGCCATGTTAGGCTGCCTGTATTTGTTATATTGACGCGGTTCCTGTGGGCTAGGCCTTCATCTACGCGCATACCACCAGAGGCTATGTTGCCGCTAAATATAACGTCGTTGGTAAGTAACAGTCTTGTTGTTTGGGTTGTGCCAGAATCGGGTAGGTTAGCGCCGGGGGCCATAAAAATAGCACCGCCATGTTGGGCCGTGTTGTTTCTAAAGGTGCTGTTGGAAATGTCAATTACTCTACGGTCATTGCCACTGCCTCCAGCGGTAAGCGTAGCTGCTGCATGAATTGCACCGCCAAATCTTCCGGCTGTGTTGCCCTCAAATATTGTGTCATTCGCTATAACACCTTGGCCTGTACCTAGCATAGATATTCCGCCGCCGTGGGCACCGGAGAAATTGTTAGTAATTTGGCTTCCACCTGCGAGATTTATAGTTGTACTAGATGAGCTGTACATTCTAATACCGCCGCCGCCTTGGGTTGCCAATGTACCCAGAGCTCTATTGCCATTTATGCGTAAAACACCATCAAAAACGAAGCTACCACCATCATTTGTTTGGAGGCCGCCGCCTGATGTATTAGTAACATTGTAACTTATCTCTCCGCCGGTCATAGTAAAGGTTGAAGCGCCTGTCGGGCCGGCGCCGCCCATTTGCACGCCGCCACCAACTTGTTCGGAGTGGTTGTAGATTATCTGCCCGCCTTCCATATATCCACGACTGCCACCAAGTCTCAGCGATATGCCGCCGCCGCCGCCGCCGGTGCCGGTGCCGCCGCTGGCATTGTGGCGAATTTCAGCTCCAGGCAGGACGGTTACCACACCAGAGGTGTTTACCTGTACCCCTCCTCCTCTTGGAGACCCGGCTGCGGTTCCGCTGTTTATCATCCTGTTATAGCGTATGCTGCTGCCATTGTGCAGATATAGGCGTGCGCCTGCTCCTGTGACGTGAATACCGCCGCCTGTAGTTGCAGGGCCTCCGGAGATAGCAGCCGAAGCTTGAGTTGTAGGCATGACACCACATGTATATGCAAAACATGTGGACACTCCTACACAGCGTTCTGCTGCGGGAAGGGCAGGGTCGCAAATAGACGCACCACAATAATCTCTAGGGTAGGTACAAGCAAGGCTCGCACAGATGGCACGCGCCAAATACGCAGCGGAGGGCGGCCTGTCTATCGTCGCATTCCATATACGTAGTGTGTTGCCCGCTCCAACGCTTAAGTGCCGCCCATCGCCTCCAGTACGGGTAATGCGAAATGCTTCATCAAGAGTAAGTGTATCGCTAAAAATATGCGTGATCCCGGCTGCCGCAGCTCTTGCGTCACCGGTTATTGTTATGTCATTCATAAGGCGCACAGCCCTGGGACTGGCGTTGCCAGTAGCAGACATGCCCCATGACAATGAGCCAACAGCAGCAGCTCCACCATCGCCTACGGTAACATCGCGGATATTAACCCCCGTCAAATCCATGCCGGCAGGCCATGTGCTAAAGGGTGTAAAGCCACCAAAGCTCACCACTGTATATTCTATATAATCAGGTTCTTCATACTCGTTGCTGTCAAATGCACTAAGACGCGCAAGTGGTGATTCGTTATCATCATTTTCATTGTAATAATCGCAGTAGCAGTTATATTCTCCGCAATAGCGCCACTGCTCTGCATACAGTACGCCATGGTCTACATCATGTGTCCATCCATAGGGCATGGTAACGCGAATGTCTTGCTCCTCTATCACTGTAGGTATGCGCACATGTACATAACCGTATGCGTCAAACATGTAGCTGAAGCCTATTTGGCTTCCTTGTGAATGTAGGTTGATGTGGATATTTTCGTCTATGCTAAGGTACACGGGTGCATTGTCATGCCCTACGCTTACCATTTCTGTAGGCTCGTAATAAGATGGGCCTTGGGGTGTGTACTCCTGGTTGTGGTCCTGGTAGTGGTCATAATCTGGTGCGGAAGGGTCGCTTGTATCGTAATAATTGCCGCCGTCATACTCATGTCCAGCGTCATAAAAATAGTCGTACACTGGGCCAGTAGATTCATAATAAGCAGCATAGTTATCATAGTCATACATATCATGGCCGTAGTGTTGGATGCCATGGTCATGTGCATCGTGGCCATAGTGCGGGACGTCATAATCATACGCATCATAGCCGTGTTGCTGGTAGCCATGAGCATAGTCGTATGCATGGTGGTGGTGATAGTCATACTCGTGGCTGTAGTCTACATATGTATACATTGGCCCCACTTCGTATAATATCTCACCAGAGTCGTTGTCTAAGGCGAACACAGCAATACCGGCTACAATAAATAAAGCAAGAAACGCCGTAAGCGCCCGCATCAAACCTTTGTTTTTTCTTTCTTTTGATTTCGCTGGCTTAAAGCTTGGCCTTGCAGGTTCATGTTTTTTGTAGTTCATTGGAATGCTCCTTTACTCGGTATTGGGTTGATGATGCATCTCTAGACGTTATTGCAAATTTCTGTTTTGCTTCTCGTCGCTTAAGCAGTTTGTTGATTTCGCTTGTTTCTACTTTGATGTGGGCTATGTTGGAAAACAGCGCTATGAGGTGTATTGCTGTGGCCGTTGCTACCATTATTATTAGTGGTGTTGCGCCAAACCAGTCAAACACTAGTCCAAAAACCAAAAGCACAGCGGCTGTGTATGCGATGTCTATAAAAACCTCAAGTGCCAGATACTTGACTTCGAGTTTTTGTGTAAGCAGTAGCCCTAGGTGGATTACAATGTTTGCTGCAAAGGCAAGTAATACAGTACGGCTAAAATCAAGGTCGAAGCCGAAGGGCCTTATAAAAGCCGATAGCACGACAACGGCAAGCCCTGTGGTAGCCATCACGTGCATTATGAACTTTCTCACACAGTTCCACTCCCTTTGTTGCAATTTACCTTTGAATCTGCCACGCACTTTTATGTATGTAAAACAAGATGTATTTAATCGGGATTATACATGCGTCAAGATGTGAAGGCAAGAAAATCGTAGCTAAGATGCAATTTTGTGATACTAAGATGCAAAAACTCGATATCAAGTTGCGGAATGATTTTTACACATGTTTACTGATAGGGGTATGCCTGTACACCATAGAAGAATGCCACAAAAACAACCGCCCATGACAAATACAATGACTTGTCATGGGCGGTTGTTTATGCTGCTTTATATAAAATCGGAGAGACAATAGTTGGTTAAAGGCGTATGCGTTACTTAAGCTGCGCCTTTTTCTTTTTGTTATAAACAAATATTGTTGCAAGGCCTATCCCAACAAGTGCAATACCACCGGTCGTGAATAGTAGCATGTTTTGCGTACTGCCAAAGCCACCGGTTAATGGCAGTTGGAAATCTGGGAAGTTGCCCAAGAACCTGGCAGTTTGCCCAGTAGGGGTCACGAAGTCTAGTGACGGGAAGGCGCTGCCTACCATAGTTGTAGTGAAATTATCACCGTCAAACACTATCCTCCACTGTACATTAGGGACTTGGAAGCCCACCGGTGCTACAACTTCCACTAGCCTATATTCGTAACCTACTGTTGCATAAAAGGCTATAGGGTCGTTGGCATTGAGTGGGTTGGACAACCTCACTATCTTGCCTGGGTGTGTAGTAGGGGTAACCTCTGTCCAGAAAGCCGGCGAGTGAGTGCCACCGCTAAAGGTTATTTGCGCTTCGCCCACAACATTGGCTACCGGAGCACGGAAAAGCCTAAATATCGCGCCGGGAATCCGGTGGATTTCTGGGCTGGGGGTGTTGTATATACGCTGGTCCGTCTTGTAGAACGAGAATAGCTCCTCGTCTGGTATGCGGTAGTTGAACAGTGTGCCGGCGTATGCCAATGTTGGCATATTGGGGTTGTTTGTGACAGAAGGCGTGATTATAACCCCAGGGCCGGTTGAGGCAACAGCCGCATTTAAATACCAATGTCCAGGTGGTAGTGCCCACAACAGCGGGTTGGGTGTAGAAATCTCAACAAGCCTATACAAGCTTTGCGTGAGCGAGAAATATACCTGGCCGGTTGCTGAGCTTACTATTGCTGGTGGTGCAAGCGGCCCCCTTACCTGGTCCCAAGGGCCCGCCATAGTGCCCGTTGTAGAGCGGTAAAGGTGGAACACTACCCCAGCTATGGGGTTGTTGTTGTATGTGGGTGCGTCTATGTGGTAATCCCTTTTTGTAAATGTAAACAGCAAGTCGTCGGACCTAAAGTTGATGTCACGGCTGTTGAGGATGTGCCTGTTGTGCGGTGCGGTGCCGCTGGCGGTATTAATGCCTCCAAAAATGGCATATGCAATCGCAGAACTTGCGTTGAATGGTGGAGTTTCTGGGACTTGCACCCAGTTGTTGCTAAATGGGTTGGTGGTACCGGCGGTAAAGACAATATTGCTGTATGCATATGCCTCGGCACCTGCCCATGTTGGTGATACGCGCAACAGCGGGTCGCGATACTCGTGACGCTGGGTATATATTGCGCCGCCCATACCTTCAGCGCCGTATGCACGGTTGCCGTCAAAGGAAACAGTGTTTACATAGAAATGGCTGCCATAAGCTACCCACACGCCGCCGCCAAAACCGGTCACGGCTGGTGTTGCGCTGCCGGCAATATTGTTGTTGATATTGCCACTGTTTACGGTTAGGGTGGCAGATACGGTGCTTGCACCCACAATACCGCTGTAGCTGCTGGCACCGGTGAAGAAATTGCGTATGCGGCTAAATATACCTGGGCTGCTTTCTTCTTCTATTTCTGGTGTGTCGCCTATATAACCGCCATGTTCTGTGGGGACATCGCCTATATAACCGGCTCCCCCGCCAACTACTGGGCGGCCTGGGCCGTCTACAAACACGCCGCCGCCTCTTGTTGCGGAGTTGTTGTTGATGTCACCGTTTACGGTAAGGTCTGCATTGGCGGATACAAACGCGCCGCCGCCATCGCCAACAGCGGAGTTGCGATACAACAGGCCGCCTGTAGACATGACTAATGTTGCGTTGCTGCCAAGCCATACACCACCGCCATTGCGTGCATGGTTTTGCCTTATGGTTGTATTGGCTGGAAGGGTAAGGCTGTAATTGGCTGGTATGAAGATACCGCCGCCCCGCCCTTGTGTGAGGTTAGGTGTTGGCATAAGGCCGCCATCTGCGTCGTTGCCGGATATGCTACGTACGCCGGTAGGCATAGGGCCAACTACCTGGCCATTGGTGTCGTAATAGTTTTTGGCAAACAGTAGTACCCCATATTGGGCACCGGTGTTTTGCGCTTGGCCTATAAACACGCCGCCGCCGTCCCTGTGGGCTATATTGCCACGGCGGGTGCCAATTACGTCTGCGGCCCCTATACTACCAGAGAGCATATAAAACCTGCCCGCGTTGGTTGCTGTTGTGCCGCCTTGTATATACACGCCGCCGCCGTCTATGCTGGCCGTGCCTCTTTCTAGGCCCTGACCTGCATTTACTGGCATCCCAATAGTGGGGTTGTCGCGCATGACAAAGATTGCGCCGTTAACACCAATTTCGCCGCCGGATATATACACGCCGCCGCCCCTTTGAGCGCTGCCGCTAAGGTAACCGCCACGCATGATAAGGGTATTGAAACCAGGGTCACCCACTATGCCAGCATGTAGGAATATACTACCACCATTGCGGCCCGCGGTGTTGGAGATAACGCGTGAGACATTGAGGTACAACTCAAGGCCGCGCCCCAGCCATATGCCACCACCAAAGCCAGAATCCGCAGGTGGGTTAAAGATGGCTGTGCCTGTTGCTGTATTGCCGCTTATATTTACATTGGTAAGTGTACGGTTGTTGCGTATCGCATTGCCTTGTACTACCAGAGATTCGTTTAGGTCACCAAAGTCGCTAAAGAACGGTACTACGTCGTAAGTCTCGCAGACATTGGGTATCCACAAGCCCCCGCCGTCGCCGGCAGCAGTATTGTGCAGGATATGCCCGCCGTTCATGGAAAGTAGTGCGCCGGGATGGCTGTGCGGGTGAGGATAGTCACCGTCTGTACCTGTGTCACGACCGGGGCGTAAAACCACGCCGCCGCCATGGCCGTCAGATGTATTGCGGTACACTGTACCGTCACCGTGTATGCGTAAAATCCCGCCTGTTGCACCGCCACCAATACCGCCTTGACGGTGGCCGCCAGCTACATACACGCCGCCGCCGCCAAAATATGCATGGTTGCCAGGGCCAACTGCCCCAGTACCGCTTATTACCAGCTCAGCACCATGGATAACGCCGTTGCCAGCAACTGCGCTGGCTGTACGGTGTCCACCACCTACATACACACCGCCGCCCCTGTTGGCACGGTTGTGGGCGATTGTGCCCAGGCCGCCAAAGTTGAGATTAAATATCGGCGCCATCGGGGACGCGGTATTACTGGCCGGTATGGTATTACCTGCTAAGTGTACGCCGCCGCCGTTTTCGTCTGCTTCGTTGTGGGTGATAGAGCCGCCGGTTATGTTTATTGTTGCGCTTAGGGCAGTCCTGGTACCTAGTAAGTTAGTGCTTATATCGTATGCGCCGCCGGCATAAAAACCACCGCCGTTGACGGCTTCGTTGCCAGTAATATAGCCGCTTTGCAAGTAGAACCTACCACCGCCAGCGTAGCCACCATTGTAGTAGCCATCACGGAAGCCGCCGCCCATGAATACGCCGCCGCCGTTGCGTGAAGCTACGTTTTCTTCTATACGGCCGTCTCCGCTTAGGGTAAACCTGCCGCCGTATCCTTCAAAGTTTACTGTGTCGTTGTCGCCCACACGGCGGCCACCGCCTACAAACACGCCGCCGCCGTCTATTGCGTTGTTGTTATATATCCTTCCACTGCTAAGGTAGAACCTGGCAACGGACAAGTAATGCATTGCATAAGCGCCATATAGGGTGTTGCCATCAAGGAATACGCCGCCGCCGTTGTTGTTGGCTGTATTGCCTTCTATGGAGCCGCCGTCCATTTCGAACACAGCACCGCGGGCCAATATGGCACCAGAGCCGGTACCGGGAGTACCTTGGCCCCTGTCTAGGAACACGCCACCGCCGTTGTTGGCAGCAGTGTTATTGCCTATAACCCCGCCATTCATTTCAAAGATAGCACCATATGCGCGGCCAGTACCTGTTGTAGATTCACGTACGGCACCGTCCATGTATACGCCGCCGCCATCGCCGCCTGTGTTGCCGGCATTTGTATGGAAGGTAGACGCAAAGACTGCATTGTTGCCTGTGATATAGCCGTCGTGCATTGTAAACCTGCCGCCAAAGGAGTGCCCGGCACCACCTGTACGGCGCGAGCCTCTTACAAACACGCCGCCGCCCCTTATAGCATAATTGCCGTTAATAACACCGTCGTGCATTATAAATTGGGGGAAAGGTGTATCTGCGCCGGTTATTGGGGCATATTCGCCGCCGGCACCCTCTAGGAACACGCCGCCGCCGCCGCGGAATACGTGGTCTGCGCGGGCGGTGTTGCCGTTTATGGTACCGCTAAACATGTTGAATGTAGCAGCGCCGCCGCCCATAAACACGCCGCCGCCACTTTGTGTGGCAATATTGCCGTTGATTAACGCAGAGTTGTTGCCGACTGTGCTTGTCATGTTGAAGGTACCGCCGCCCATAAACAGGCCGCCGCCGTTAATAGTTGCTGTGTTGGTATTAATGGAAGCGGAAATTTCTGCGGAGGCACCGGTCATGTTGAATGTACTGCCCAGCCCCATATACACCCCGCCGCCGCTTACAGAGGCGGTGTTTTGGTTAATGGTAGATGCTACGGGTGGAAGTGCAGGCAGTGGAGCCGGCATGGGCAAGGGAGCGGTATTGCTTGTAAATGTTAATGTGCCGCCTGGCCCAGGCATGTATACACCGCCGCCGCGCTGGGCGCCGATATTAAGGTTTATGATTGAGTTGGTAACATTCATGGCAGAGCCTAGGATGCGGATACCTGCACCGTTGCCGTCGGCTCTTATTATATTACCGGTTATTGTGGCAAGGTTAAGGGTTACAAGGCCGGTGCCACTTGCGTTGATACCGCCGCCGTGGCGGCCAACGGTGTTTCTGCTAATTGTGGAGTTGATTATTGTTACGGCACCGGATGATGTTGTGGGGATGTTTATACCGCCGCCGTCGCCCAGCGTGTCACTTCTGACTGTGTTGTCGTTGATGCTGGATATCCTGCTGGCCTCGCCGTTGCCGGTTATGGAAACA
This sequence comes from Defluviitaleaceae bacterium, assembly GCA_009785605.1. Lineage (GTDB taxonomy): Bacteria > Bacillota > Clostridia > Lachnospirales > WQUN01 > WRAN01. Next base: position 14,720 of record WQVY01000021.1, read on the forward strand.
ACGCCACCGCCGCCTACATTAATACCGCCGCCTAGTTGGCCGGTCGAGTTTTCTTCTATTATGGTGTTGAGGATGGTAATCGAGCCGGTACTGGTGATGTTGATACCACCGCCGTTGCCATCACTGCTCCTTACTGTGTTATAGCTTACGCTGCTCGCGTCTGTGGAAGCAACATACAGCGGGTCTTCTACAGTACCCATGTTTATATTGTTTCTTCCTGCGATATTTATAGAGCCCGTGCCAGCAGTACCGGTTATGGCACCAACCTGGATGCCACCGCCATGCTGCCCGGCAGAGTTATTATTTATGGTTACATTTGTAGTACTTACACTTCCGTTGGATATGATGTTTATGCCGCCACCTACACCTACAGATGTTGATTGCCCAGGAAGGTAGCCAGCGGTGTTGTGGCTGACGCTGCCCCTGGTAAGGGTAACGTCATTGTTGGTGTGTATCCCACCGCCATGGCCCGGGCTTTGGGCATGGCCACCGGCACGGTTGTTATTGATAATAAGGTTGTACCCAATAAAACCGCTACCGGCAACATGTACACCGCCGCCGTCATGGAAAGCGCGGTTGTTGGAGATACTGGCACCTGCAGCACCTGGTGTGCGCTGGTTGTGCAACCTGCCTGTATGCATCCATATAATGCCGCCGCCGCGCGCATGTGTGGTGTTGCCGTCTATGTTTATAGGCCCAGACCCGCGTAGATACAAGTCCCCGCCAAGGAGGAATATCCCGCCACCGCCCGATAATGGTATGCCAAGGAATGCCCCGGCTGCTGTGGCAGTCTCGTGCCTGGTGCAATATGAAATATTGTTTGCAATTGTACCGGAGTATAAATAGAACGAAATAGCATTGGCATCCAAAGTACCCGGTGTCAAAGATGCCAACTCCATAAATACACCAGCACCACCAGATGTTACAGGGACCGCGATAGTGTGCCCTACCGGTGTGTGAGTCCCGTTACCATGGAAAGTAACTACATTGCCCTCTGCGGCACTAAGTCCGGCACCGGCAACAGTGTTGTGGGTTATAGACCCGCCATCCATTGTCAACCTTCCGCCGTCCCTCATGCGGATGGCACCGCCGGTGGTTACGGCATGGTTATTGTTGATATGCCCGCCTAGGATATAGAAGCGGCCGTTATGGCTTATTGCTGCACCGCCGCCGCCGCCAATACCGTCAACGGCCCTGGCAGAAGAACGGTTATACTCTATGTTACCACCATGAAGGTAAAACGCCGGCCCGTCCATACGCCTTGCAGGGGTTGTATCCCATCTTAGCAAGACCCCGCCAGCATTACGCCCGGCCCAGTTGCCGCGGATTGCGCCAGCATACATATGAACAGAAGAATGTTGGCCGGATACATATACCCCGCCCGCAGACCATGCGCCACCGCCGCCGGCACCGGTGCCGGCTCCGGATATATTACCTGCGATGATGCCGGGTATTGAGCCCGGGGGTAGGTCTCTGTTAATAACAAGCGTTGCACCGGCTCGTACAGACACGCCGCCGCCAGGGCCCTCGGCAACATTGCCGTGTATCAGCCAGTTGTCGCGCGCATTGTTTACGAAGGAATTCCTGTTAGCTGCCGTGTGAGCATTTAACAGAACATTTGTAGACGCTGTAACATTGTTTAAAACGGTTGGCAGATGACCGTGGTCATAGCCTATTACGCCACCATTGAGATACATGCGTGCGGTTGCACCCTCTAAGTCTACGCCACCACCACGTAGGGCTACGTTATTCCTAATCACGCTGTTCCTTTGCATTGTTAAGACACCGCTTGTAACTCGTATGCCACCGCGGGCACCAGTTACGGCCGCCCTGGCTCCGGCACTGGTACGCCCGTCTATGATAATGTTTGTCAGCATTAAGCGCCCGCCGCCGTTGATTAAAAAGTGGCGGCCATCTGCGGCACCACCGGTGCCTGTGCTCCTGCGCAGCTCGTGCTGTACATTGGTTGGATGTACGCCAAAATTGGGGTTGGGGCCCGCTGTTACATTGGTGCCGTATGTTGTTAGTAAGATATTTTGCCCTGCACCAATGATAAAGCCTGTAGTTACTTCTATAGTGCCCCCTACTTGTATCAGCCAAAACTCGTTGTTGGTGACACCTGTGTTGGGTGCAGCGGTAATTGCAGCAGAAAGCGCTGCAAAGGTTGTAACAGCCGCCGCCGGGCTGCCTGGGTGGATTGTCCCCGTAAGCAGTTGAGATGGCTCAAACCCGATATAGCCACCCAGCTCAGAAATACCATGTCCGTCGTATGGGTAATACCCTCCGCCGCCTTCTTCTGATTCATCATAGCTGTTGTCATCAAGCTCTAGCTCTTGGTAGCCGGGCAAGTCCCCATACCCTGGGGCATGTCCGTATAGGTCATAGTCATTGTTGCCTATTTCATATTCCAAATAGGCAGGTGCATGATAAAACTCATGCGGTGCACTGCCTTCGCCGTAGTCGTAGTACGCACCGTCATAGTCATACTCTTCGTGGCTGTAGTTGTAACCCTCGTGTGCGTAACCTTCGTACGCGTGGCCATCATGCTCGTAGTTATACCCATCTATGTATGTGTACAACGGCCCAGCATCACCAATAATCTCACCGGAGTCGTTGTCGAAGGCGAAAACAGCAATACCGGCTACAATAAACAAGCCAAGAAACGTAAGCAGTGCACGCGACAAGCCTTTGTTTTTTTTCTTTTTTGACTTGACGGGCCTGTAGTTTGGCCTTGCAGGAACATGTTTTTTGTAGTTCATATGAAGTTCTCCTTTACGCGGTATTTACGAGGCAGTGGTTATGTAGCAATATTTATACTTCTTTTTCTTGCAAACCTCTGTTTTTATCACGTTTTTTTAGTAGTTTGTTTATTGCGTTGGTTTCTTCCCTGAAATGTGCAATGTTTAAAAATACTGCAATCAGGTGTATTGCTGCGGCCATAGCCACCAAAAATATCACAGGTGTAGCACCAAACCAGTCGAACGCTATCCCAAAAATGACCAGTACGGCGGTGGTGTATGCGATGTCTATAAATACTTCCAGCGCCAGGTACTTGCTTTCGAACTTGCTTGTAACAAGTAGCCCCAAATGGATGACGATGTTGGCCGCAAATATCAGCAGTGCCGTACGGCTAAAATATAGGTCAAACCCCAAAAGGTTTATAAAAACCGAAAGCACAACAATAGCAAGCCCGGTTGTAGCCATCACGTTGGTAATCGTCTTTCTCATGCTTGCATACCCCCTCCCTGCAATGCCTGCTTTATATTTTCCAGGTATTTCCTTGTTATGAATAGCCGTTCCCCATTGTCTAGGGTGGCTTCCATACGGCTGTTGAATAATGGGGTTATGGAGTCTAGTACATTTATGTTTAGTACATAGGATTTGCTTATTTGTACAAACCCTAAGTGCGCAAAATCTTCCACAATCTGATATAGTCGAAGTTCTGTTTTATAAACATCCTGCTTGCAATACGCAAATGTCCTTCTGTCCACGCTTTCAAAATAATAAATGTCTGATAAATTTATGTACTTGTCACGGCCGTCTTGGCTGCATTTTATGCGCGTGTTTAACGACTGCAACATGGCAGCAATACGCTCTACGTCTTTGTTCATTTGTGCGTATTTAATGACAATTTCAATTTCATCCACGGATAAATTTTGTTCTAATTTTACAACCATTGTGTCACCCACTTTTAATTATACCGATGGATTTAATCAAGATTATACAAATACTGTAACACGAATGCAAGATTTTGCTACTAAGGTGCAAGAATGTGATACTAAGATACAATGCATGTTTTTTTGAGATAATAATGATGTGAAATATTATTGGCAAAATGCTGAGTTTCATACATGTTAACATTTTATTAAATTTTCACTAAAAAATCAACTTATATTGGAATGCCGTATGCGTGAGCCAACACTGTCACATAGCGAATAGAACAAAATGCAGATTGACCAAATTAGAATAACTAGTTGACACATGCAATAACTTGCTATACTCTCCACCGCAACAAACCGTTGAGACGGAAGTAAAGACTCTTACGCGCCATACAGAGAGCCTGGATTTGCGAATAACATTTGTATTACAAATCATATTCGCAATAGCTGAGAGCAGGTAGGAAAAGCGGATAGTCAAATGGGCCGTTGAGGGCATGGTCAAAGGCATATGGGTTTCTCCCGGGGCCGAGTATTCCATGACGTGAGAGCATACGTTAGTTGCGAGGGGTATGTTAGTACCCTGTGAGGGCACGGGTTTTACTCGTGAATCAAGGTGGCACCGCGGATATATTCATCCGTCCTTGGCAGATATTATTTATTTGTCGAGGAGAGATGTTTTTTATTTTGAGGAAACTGCACTGCTATATTATGGGTTTAGATGATACCGATAAACCATTATGAAGCAGTAAACATTGTGTTGGGGCTGTGCCCCATGTGAGTCGAGAGGAGAAAATCATGAAAAAATCTAGTTTATTAATAATTACTATGCTTTTGCTGTTGGCCTTAGCCGCTTGCGGGTCAGACTCGGGTAACGGGTACCGCTTTACTGTGGGTGTTATACAGATGATGGACCACCCATCGCTTAACGAGATAAGGATAGCCTTTTTGGATGAGATGGAGCAGTTGGGCTTTACAGATGTAGACTTCGACATAAGAATCGGGCCCGGCGCAGACATGACAGCGCTTACATCTATAGCGCAGGTGTTTGTGGGCAACGAAGTGGACCTTATAATGTCTATAACAACGCCCGCTACGCAAGCCGTGGCCAATGTTACGTCTGATATCCCAATAGTTTTTGGCGCTGTGTCTGACCCTGTAGCCGCCGGGCTTGTTGCGGACCTTAACCGGCCAGACCGTAATATAACCGGCACATCCGACAACTTGGCTGTAGAACTGGTATTTGAGCTGGCTAGGCAGCTTGCGCCGGATGCACGTACATTTGGGCTTGTATACAACCTGGGGGAAGATAACTCCGTGGCTATTATAAACCGGGTAAAAGCTTACTTTGCCGCCAATGGCTTGTACTACTACGAAGCGCCAGTAACAGGCACAGCGGATGTGCAGCAAGCAGCACTTTCCCTTGTTGGGCGTGTGGATGCTTTTTTCACACCTACAGACAATACTGTAGCGGCTGCAATGCCTGTGTTTGCGCAGGTTGCCATAGAGGCGGGTTTGCCAATTTTTACGGGTGCAGACTCTATGGTTGCGGACGGCGGCCTTGCAGCCGTGGGTGTAAATTATACAATACTTGGGATAGAAACTGCCAGGATTGCAGCCAGGCTGCTAGAAGGCGAAGCTATAGCCGATGTCCCGGTTGTGGTAATGTCGGAGTTTACGCCTACAGTCAACCGCGAAACTGCGGAGGCCATTGGCATAGACACAGACGGGTTGGTAGGGGTTAATTTCCGCTAATATATCAGAATGGAGATTATTATGACATTGGTCGCGTTTTCTGGTGCTGTACAGCTTGGGTTGATATTGTCGCTGTTGGCTCTTGGGATTTTTATTGTATATCGCATCTTGGGTGTGCCGGATTTGACTGTGGAAGGTAGTTTTGCTGCAGGGGCCTCTGTGAGTGCTGTGCTTACTGTTAGTGGCAGGCCGTTTATGGGGCTTGTTGCGGCGGCTTGTATGGGGGTGGTTGCAGGTATGTGTACCGCCTTCTTGCAAACCAAGATGCGTGTACAACCAATACTGGCCGGTATATTGACTATGATGGCGTCGTTTTCTGTTAACTTGTATATCATGAATGGCCGGCCCAATATCCCGCTTTTGCGGGAAGAAACATTGTTTACCATACTTGCTACGCGCTTTGGCAGTATCCAGGCAGCGCGGTTTGTATTGCCGCTGGTTGTAGTGTTAATAAGTGTTGCCTTGCTGGGTGTATTTTTTCACACCCGGCTGGGCCTTGCGGTACGCGCAACAGGGGACAATGAAGAAATGTGCCGTGCATCTTCTATTAATACCACGTTTACGAAGTTTGTGGGGTTGGCAATTGGCAATGCATTGGCGGCACTTGGTGGCGGGCTTATTGCGCAGTATCAAGGATTCGCGGATATAAACATGGGTTTTGGGATGGTGGTTGTGGCATTGGCCTCCCTTATAATAGGAGAGGCGATTTTTGGCAGGCGCACGATGCTGTGGAATATCGGCTCTGTGGTAGTGGGGGCGGTAATATACCGCATCATATGGGCGTGGGCGTTTAGTTTTAGGATTGACCCAGCCAACCTAAGGGCAATATCGGCGCTTATTGTTGCGGTTGCAATATCTTACCCAGCCATAAAAAACATGTGCGCGGTTTACAAACTTAAAAGAAACGCAAAAAAACGGGCAAGGGGTAGATATCATGCTTAGGCTAGAGAATATTTCCAAAACCTTTCACGCGGGTACACCCAACCAGCGTGTTGCGCTGTGCGATGTAAGCCTATATTTGCCCAAAGGCGACTTTGTGACTATCGTTGGCGGCAACGGTGCGGGCAAGACCACGCTAATGAACGCAATTTCTGGTGTATTTCTTGCAGATGGCGGCAGTATTGTGCTAGACGGGCAAGATATAACTTTTTTGCCAGAGCATAAGCGGGCCAAGCACATAGGCCGGTTGTTTCAAGACCCTATGAAAGGCACCGCCCCCAACATGACCATAGCAGAAAACCTTGCACTGGCTTACAAACAAGCCTCTGGCGGCAGTATGCGTGTGGGTATTGGTAAAAAGTTGCTGGCTTACTTTGCAGAGCAACTGGCCTTGCTTGAGCTGGGGTTAGAAGACAGGCTTAAGACCAAGCTGGGGCTACTCTCTGGTGGGCAGCGGCAAGCCGTGACACTGCTTATGGCCACAATTTGCACACCCAAGCTACTTATGCTAGACGAACACACAGCAGCACTTGACCCAGCAACAGGCGAGAAAGTCCTGCGCCTGACCCAGGAAATAATCCAAAAAGAAAAAATCACTACAATAATGGTGACTCATAATATTGCATCTGCATTGGAGCTGGGCAACCGCACTATTATGATGGACAACGGGAAAGTAGCGCTAGACTTGTCTGGCGATGCCCGCAAAAGTATGACGGTAGAAGCGCTGATGACAAAGTTTAAGTTGAGTGTGTAGCATTGTCACCTACGGGCATTGGGCCCCAGCGCTTGTTTATGAATTTCTTTGTTCTGATTAGGGTTTTGCACCTTTGTGCCGTCGGATTCGCTTATCCAGTCCTTGGCGGTTTCTAGTGTGCCGGTGAGGCCGGTTGTTTCGTTGGAGCCTTTATCTTTTTTGTTTTTACTACTCATGTTTAATTCATACCTCCTGGGATTGTGATTATTATAGTAATCCCCCATGAGGTTTTTTTTATGTAAAAAAGTGTTGACACGTACAGACTACCGTGGTAGTATAGCAATCACAAACTATTGCAATAGTCTGGCGGGCAAGTTTTACGCTTGCCGCAAACGAAAGGAGAATCACAATGAACACAAAGTTGTTTGATTCCGAATTAAAAGTCATGGAGGTGATATGGAAAGAAGGGGCGCTACCTGCTAAGGCCATAGCAGATGCTCTAGCAAAGTCCATAGGTTGGAACAAAAACACTACGTACACAGTAATAAAAAAATGCATAGAAAAAGGCGCGATAGAAAGGTCCGAGCCCAATTTTATATGCCGTGCAATCGTAAACAAAGACGATGTACAAAGCACAGAAGTTGACGAACTGGTAGATAAATTATTCGACGGTTCTACAGAGCTATTGTTTGCATCGTTGGTTGGGCGCAACAAGCTACCACCCGATATGATAGAGAAGTTAAAGCATATTGTGGGCGAACAACCGCAAACACAACAGCCATACACAACAGGAGGCAAAAATAAGTGAATATTTTATTAGAAATGAGCTTAGCCGGGGCATTATTGGTTTTGGTAATTATCCTGGTGAGGGCACTTGTCATGCACAAGCTACCCAAGACTACATTGTTGATATTGTGGGCTATTGTGCTTGTCCGCCTTCTTGTACCCTTTTCTATACCTTCACAGATTAGTGTTTTCAACCTAACTGGTATGTCAAATGGCCATGTGGCAGAGCTTCATATACCGGAAATATATGAAGCCCCGCCAACCATGCCATTAGCACCTGCCCCTATATGGCAGTTTCAAAATACCGTCACACCAGGCACAAATGCAACAGCAGTGGCAAGCGAGACCGTAAGCCTGCCTGGCAACCAAGGTCTGCCCGCCATTAACCCAATAATGCTAGTTTATTTCGTTGGTTTGATTTTGTCTACAATATTTTTTACTGTGTTGTACGCCAAGCATTATAAGGAGTTTATGACTTCATTGCCTGTAAACAATTTATTTGTTACGCAGTGGCTAAGTGCGCATAAGCTCAAAAGGCGTATCCGCATCCGTGTCTCGGACAAAGTAACCACACCTCTAACCTACGGTGTACTGCGCCCAGTTATACTAATGCCAAAAGACACAGACTGGACCAACGACAGCCAGTTAAAATATATACTTGCCCACGAGTATATACACATCCGCCGCTTTGATGCGCTTACAAAAATTATTATGACAGCGGCGCTGTGCATCCATTGGTTTAACCCGATGCTATGGGCGATGTATTTCTTATTCAACCGCGATATGGAGATAACCTGCGACGAAGCAGTTATAAGGATGTTTGGGGAAACCTCAAAAAAAGGCTATGCCCTAACCCTAATAAACATGATAGAGCGCAGAAGTTATTCTCCTGTTTTGTACAACAATTTTAGCAAACATGCTATCGAAGAAAGGATAACAGCAATTATGAAAATAAAAAAAGCTACATTAATAAGCACCATGGTGGCCCTGGCAATAATAATCACCACAGCCGCGGTATTTGCAACAAACGGGGTAGACAGTCATACCCCTGTATATCTGGCACCATCTGGCAGTAACCCCAGCCACAATAATGAAAATACCCCATTAACAGCACCCGAAAGTACACGGGCATATGATGTCGAAGTCGTTACTATAGATGACGCATACGACTTTGACCCAGGTACACCAGGGCCAAATGACTTGACCGCCGAAGCCGCAGCAGCAATAGGCGCAGATGCACTTAAGGCACTGTTTGGTGCCAACCTAAGCGGTACAACAATAAGCATGAGCTTTGAAGGAAGAGTTGAAGCCGCAAGCGGTCGCGGGCAAGATACAAGTTGGCATTCTAACCTACTAGACAGGTGGGGCACACAACTAGGCATGACTGTGGACGAAATCCTAGACTACGTGCGCGAAAGAAGCGAGCGTGACTATACCTTCGAAGTAGGCCTAGATGTAGACAGTTTGGCAAGTGTTGTCGAGCTTACTTCTGACGAGTTTATGCACGTAGTAATGATGGTATACATCCAACAAAGGTCATATGCTGCAGCACAGCGCTGGGCATACGACCTTGGCATGACGCTGGATGAGTTACTAGAATATATGATGCTAACAGGCAACATGGAGGACAAAGCCAATACAGTAGGCGTAGAAGTAGACCAATTTGTACACACATTGGGTAGCGTATGGAACGTAGCAGTGACAAACTGGGAATCACGTACACGGCCAGGCATGTGGCATGGTACAATCACGCCAGCCGGTAGTTATTGGGCAATGTACTTCTTCACAGTTAACGCCGAAACCGGGGCGTTTATTGGTGCCAATTATAGCCCTTGGGCCATAGATACTGTGGGTATGCCTATGGGTGGTTTATCCTTCTCTGCTGCAATGCAAGCACATGACTCAAGCGATATGCCTGAGCTTACTGCCCAGCACAACAACGACTACGCCATCCTTGCAATGGATATTGCCCACGAGACAAATATACTAGATGGCGCAGTTGCAAGAGCAAAGATTTCTACCATAGCAAGCGGGAGGAATCAAGCAACCAGCGAGCAGACTATGGAAATAGTTGTAGCTGTGCAGTGTGCGAATGGCATGACAGTAATCATGGTTTTTGACTGGTCCTTACAAGGCCAGTCAACCCTAATAGCCACAAGCGTACAGGAAGCTGGTTGGGAGCCCTGGGACCAATTTGGGTTTGAGTGGGTTGCGCGATAAAGAGTTAAACCGCCTACATTGCTAGTATAAGCCGAAGCAGTCCAGGGAATTTATGTCCCGGATTGCTTCGGCTTTTTTGTTGTTATGCCGTAGAGAAATATTAAATAAAATAATTTTAACAAAGGGGGTTGACAAACGCGCTTCTGTGTCGTAAAGTACTATACAACACACAGTAATACTTGTTGCGAGATAATATGCAATGCGAAATACCTAATAAAAGGAGGAACTAAATTGAGTGGAGGAATCAACCCGTCTGCCCTAATAAGCGGGCACATAGACATTATACTGCTTAAAATCATCTCTTTAGAGGATGGCTACGGCTACAGCATAAGCAAAACAATTTCATATATCACCAACGACACATGTGAAATAAAAGAAGCTACGCTGTACTCCGGCCTGCGCCGTCTAGAAGCAGAGAAACTAATCGCCTCATACTGGGGCGACGAGAGCCAAGGTGGGCGAAGGAAGTATTACACCCTAACCCAAGCCGGCCAAGAAATCCTACAAGAAAACAAAATCAAATGGGAAATGACCAAGGACATAATGGACACCATCTTAAAATGGGAGGAGAATAACCATGAAAAATCGCGGAGAAATTAATTTAGCCATGGCAAAAAATTATGTAATGAACAGGGCCGCAAACGGCCAGTACTACACCCCGCAACAAGTAAAATCAGAAGGCTTGCATGAGTCCATGATAGAGTGGAAAGGCATATCAAAAACCATTAAAAATTTGATATCATTCAAAGGATGGAGGCGTAACTATGACCGCAATGCGTATATCCCGGTATGTGAATGATTTATTTTTCGACGTAGTAGAAAACGATAAAGCTCGCGAGCAAAAAGAAGAACTGTGCCTACACCTGACCGAGCGTGTAAACGACTATATGGCCGCAGGGCTTACATTTGATGAAGCTTTCGAAGCTGCAAAAGACGGCCTGGGCGACACAGAGGAGCTTATAAGCGGGTTTGAGCGGAAGCGCGCAATTGTATTTGACGACTTGGATGAAGATTACGGCATCCACTTTCAAGCGCGCTTCAAGAAGGTGCGCTTCAAAGGGCTGATGGTGAAGCTTGTGTCTCTTGCGCCGTTTATATACATCATCATGGGGGTGACCCAGCATATATGGGCACCAGATTGGTGGACATGGGGCTGGTGGACATGGGGTTGGGTAATTATCCCTATAGCTGCAATAGTAAGCAACGGATTCGGATTAAATTCAATTGTAGCGCTTTCGCCTTTTGCATATGTACTAATGGGTATTTTCTTTGGCTGGTGGGCGTGGGGATGGCTTATTATCCCGGTGTCGGGAATCCTGTTTACGTCTGACCGAAAGAAAAAGAAAAGGAGAAGGAAAGCTAAAGACATAGACGGAGTTATTGAGATAGAGAAGGACGGCAAACTAATTAAAATAGACAAGATTGCCGGTACTGTTGATATCATAGAAACAGACGACAGGAGTAATTAGTAGATAGTGCGAACGTAAACATCAATAAAGCCGACCATTACGCAGAGGTTAGACGCGTAATGGCCGGCTTTTTACTATTTGTGGATAAAATCAAAAACTGGCCTATGTGCGATGCTGTAGCGTTCAATGTTTTTATGAAGATTTTCATTATACGTGATTAGTGCCGCTGTGTTAGCGGATAAATGCTCTGATCTCTGGAGAGGGCCGGCATCATCCAAGTCTTGTTGTAGTGACGATTCAAATGTTACTTTAATGTCCTGGTAAGTGGCAACACGTTCTTCATCAAGAAGATATAAAGCTTGAGCATATTTGTACTTTAAAGAATGCCTGTCTGCTCCGGGGAGAGCAAGCTCTTTTTGGTAATCATCCGTTAGCATTTTTAAGCGGTTAATAAAATCAGTGGTAGAATCATTATCACGTTTTAGAAATATATCTAAAATAACAGGGGCTCTGCTCGCCATGTTGGCCTCCTTATAGCTGATACAAGATAGAATTTTATATTTACATTTGACGACAAAAGATTACATATTATAATAATAGTTGGTGGACTATTGCAAACCACTTTTATTCCTTTCCATTTTGTTTTATTGACAAGACTCATCATAATGCATAGAGGAGGACTAAAGTGAAACATTCAGTTCAAAAGCTATCAGACATTTATCGGGTTTGGCAAACAAACCCCGAGACCGGGTTGACGGATGAATTGGCCGCCGAAATCCGCGAGGTGAAAGGGCTTAATGCCTTTGAAGAGGAAAAGAAGGCTACTGTCTTCCAAAAAGTTATTCACCATATGCGGGATTTTACATGTCTTATTCTTTTTCTTGCTGGCGGCATAGCACTTGTATCGGCGTTTATGCCGGATTCAGACAAAGGCTTTACCGATGCAATTGTTATATTTAGTATCGTTGTGTTAAACCTGACCTTGGCAGTAAGGCAAGAGCTGGGTGCAGAAAAAGCACTGGAATCTCTAAAGCGTATGACAGCGCAGATGACCACAGTCATCCGTGGCGGTACAAAGCAGGTTATTAATGCAGAGTTGCTGGTCCCTGGTGACATTTTGCATCTGGAAGCCGGTGACATGATACCAGCCGATGCTAGGCTCATCGAAAGCATAGGCCTCAAAGTTGACGAGGCCATTCTTACTGGGGAGAGTGTCCCCGTCGAAAAAGACCATTCTTTTATACCCGACGAAAAAGCCCCGCTGGGCGACCAATTAAATATGTTGTTTTCTGGCTGCTTAGTAACAAGCGGCAAGGCCAAAGCCGTAGTTGTGCAAACCGGGATGACAACAGAAATGGGCAAGATAGCCGGCCTTTTAAGCTCTACAAAAAAAGAGCGCACACCGTTACAGCACAAGATGGACAGGTTAATCAAGGTTATATGCGCCCTTGCCATTGTTTCATCGTCTACGTTGTTTTTGCTGTCATGGGCCTACGGCGTGCCGCTACTTGAAAGATTACTTAGTGCCGTTGCACTGATGGTTGCCGCAATCCCGGAAGGCTTGCCAATCATCCTTACTATCACCCTTGCTTACGGCATCCTTACCATGGCAAAGAAAAACGCCATTATAAGAAAAATCCCTGCGGTGGAAACTTTGGGCAGTGCCTCTGTTATCTGCTCAGACAAGACAGGGACATTGACCATGAACCGCATGTCTATACAACAGGTATGGGCTGCCGGACATGACCCTATTAACGCAAAGGACGATTTCAACCAGCAACAGATGGGTGTTGTTGAGATGATGAGCCTAGCCAGCAACGCATCCATAACCATCACAGATAGCGAAGAAAGAGTAGTTGGTGACCCAACAGAGGTAGCCATTGTGCGGCTGCTAATGGATAAAAATATTGCAAAAGAGGATTTAGAAAAAACATACCCAAGAGTGCATGAGATACCCTTTGACTCTGCCAGGAAACTGATGACGACAGTCCATAAATGGCAAGACAATAGATTTATATCCATTACAAAGGGAGCTTTTGACAGGATCCCCATAGACGTAACTGGCGAAAGCTTAAACGCTGCCGTATGCATCCACGACCAGTTTGCCGAAAAAGCCCTGCGGGTCTTGGCAGTGGGGTATAAATATTATGATACCTTGCCCCAAGACTTAAGTGCAGAGGAATTGGAGCAGGGGCTCAATTTTGCTGGCTTTGTTGGCATGATAGACCCACCGCGCCCAGAAAGCAAACCAAGCGTACAAACTGCCAGGGAAGCGGGCATAAAAACAATTATGATTACCGGCGACCACGCACTTACCGCATCCGCAATAGCGCGTGAAATAGGAATCCTTTGCGATGACGGCGAGGTAGTAACAGGGACAAAACTAGCAGAGATGACCCAAGAGGAGCTTACCGCAAACGTAAAAGATTACTCTGTATATGCAAGGGTCACACCAGAGGATAAGCTGCGTATTGTCCAAGCATGGCAGTCACATAGGGAAGTTGTTGCAATGACAGGCGACGGCGTGAATGACGCGCCGGCTCTAAAAGCAGCAGATGTGGGTGTGGCCATGGGCTCTGGCACGGATGTTTCAAAAAATGCAAGTGATATCATACTCACAGATGATAATTTTGCCTCAATTGTTTCGGCCGTGGCCGAAGGGCGAAGGGTTTATGATAATATCCGCAAAGTACTCATATCCCTAATCCCCAGCAATATTGCTGAAATAATCGTTATGATTTTGGGCTTTATAATATGGCGTTCGACACCTCTTGCCGCTTTGCAGTTATTGTTTATTAATGTTGTGGCAGATGGTATACCAGATTTGTGTATGTGCCGGGAAGAGCTAGAGCCCGATGCCATGAGAAGGAACCCCATATCAAAGGATAAAAGCGTATTTGCCTACGGGCTGGGTATAAGAACCGGGATAGCTGCAATCAATTTTACTGTTGTTTCCATGCTTGGCTATTTCCTTGGCGCGTTTGTCCAGATACACCCCAATTTTGCGCCGTCCCATGAAATAGGCATGACCATGGCGTATGTCATCCTTGCTATGGCATCTGTTGTTAATATTCTCAATGTTAGAAGCTTTAACTATTCGCTGTTTACAATAGGGTTTACGTCCAACAAGCTGTTGTTTGGCGGGATTTGCCTTTCATTGACACTTGTTGGTTTAACGGCTCTAGTGCCGGGCGTGCGGGAAGTGTTTTACTGCGTACCACTTAGTTTACAGCACTGGTTTATAATACTTGGCTTTGGTATTTCGCCTTTCTTTGTGATAGAACTGACCAAACTCTATCTAAGAAGAAGAAAGAGGACAGTTGGCGGTGCTGCTTTGGTGAATGTCTAGGTCTATACATCTAAGTTCATACATGTCATAAAAAATACGCCTACGTTTACGGCAAAAGCCGTTAGCGTAGGCGTATTTTTTACATATGATTTAATTTACATTGCAGCGGCCTTAGCCTCCCGCATATCCCTAATCCTAAAGCACAGCTTCAATAGCTCAACAACCAAAAGGTGCGTGCCGGTCAGCAAGATAATAATCCCCCAATGCCGCAAGCTAATACCAACAACATCAAATACGGCCTGGAAAGGTGGGAACAGTGCAACTACCAAAGAGAACGCAATAGCACCCACAACGCTAAAGAAAACACCCTTGTTGGAAAGCAGCCCAACCGTGAAAATAGAAAGTGTTGAGCGGGTATTGAACGTATCAATTATAGATGCCCAGCTTAGCACCATGAATGCCATGGTTATGCCAACCGGGAAGTTGGCGTACTCGCGGTTTCTTAGCAGGTCCCAAGTCCAATTGCCTGCACCCGGTATAAGGAAATCAGGCGAAACTTGTACATATGCCCCAAATATAAACGCAGCCATCACAAGTATCGAGAATGAAACGGCACGTACTGCAATAAACGTACCAACCCTGTTGGCAAATATCCCAGAGCCCTTTTTGATGGGCTTGCGCTTCATAACGCCAGGCTCTGGCTGCTCGAAAGCCAGGAAGAAGCCGGGGATACCGTCATACACAACATTGATTATTAATATCTGCATTGCCGTGATTGGCGATATGCCAAGTAGCAGCATACCCAGTAGCAGCACAAATATCTCCGCAAAGTTTACCCCAAGCAGGAACTGTATGGTCTTGCGGATATTGTCATATGACGTGCGGCCTTCAGATATCGCGTCTACTATGGTGGCAAAATTATCGTCTGTTATAACCATGTCTGCAGCGTTCTTGGAAACTTCTGTGCCTGTGATACCCATTGCGGCACCTACATCTGCGGCTTTAAGGGCCGGTGCGTCGTTTACGCCGTCACCGGTCATGCATATTACTTCCCCGTGGGCAAGCCATGCTTGCACAATTCGTATTTTATCTTCCGGGCTTACACGGGCATATACAGATACTTCTTTTACACATGCTTCCAAGTCTTGTTGTGACATTGTGTTAAGGTCACTACCTGTGAGGGAGCGGTCGCCGTCTTGATAAATACCTATTTCTTTTGCAATGGCTACTGCCGTAACAATATGGTCGCCGGTAATCATGACAGTACGTATGCCGGCATCTTTTGCGCATTGTACTGCCTGGGCACTCTCTGGCCGGGGTGGGTCTATCATACCTATTAGGCCCATGAATGTCAGGTCTTTTTCCAGGCCTTCTTCTGTTAGGTCTTGTGGTATGTCGTCATAAATCTTGTACGCTATTGCTATGACCCTTAGCGCTTTTTCTGCAAACTGGTCGTGTATTTGTGTGGCTTTTGCAAGTTCTTGGTCTGTCCAGTTAACGGGGATGCGGTCGAACGCGCCTTTGGTTACTACGATATATTTTGTGCCTTTTAGGTAATGGTGCACTGTAGTCATGCGCTTGCGGCCCGAGTCAAAGGGCAGCTCATGTACACGGGGGAAGTCCCTCTCGGCTTGCACGCGGTTCATGCCCTTGTCGTGTAGTAGCCGTATAATTGCTATCTCTGTTGGGTCGCCAATTACGTGCTCGTCTTCGTCGCCGCGTATTTCTATTGTTGCGTTGGAGCAGGAAGTTAATAGCTCTAGCATATGGGTTTGGTCGTCATTAAAGTCGTCTTTAGCGCTGGCTGGCTCGTAACCTACATGCCATAGACTGCGGATTTTCATTTTGTTCATGGTTAGGGTGCCGGTTTTGTCGGAACAGATTACAGATGTATTGCCCACGGTTTCTACCGCGGATATTTTACGTATTATGGTTTTCTTTTTAACCATGTTGTATACGCCAAAGGAGAGTATCATGGTTACGATAATCGGCAGGGTTTCTGGTACTGCGGCAACACCCAGTGCTACAGCCAATAGCAGCATCTCTAGCACTTCGTTGCCATGCAAGAAAAAGCCTACCAGGAACATAACAACACCGCTTACAAGGGCTATCGCGGATATGCGCATTGCCAGTTGCTGTAACCTTTGCTGCAGCGGGGTTTTTTGTTTTTGGGTAGAATTGAGCAGGCTGGCGATTTTGCCCATTTCTGTATTCATTGCTGTTTCAACTACTACGGCACGGGCGCGGCCATTGGTTACAAGACAGCCAGAGTAGACCATGTTTAGCCTGTCGCCCAGGGGTACTTCTTCGCTTATAACCACGTCTGGTTTCTTGTCTATGGGTTGGCTTTCGCCTGTTAGGGCGGCTTCTTCTACTTGTAGGCTGCTAGCTTCTATTAGCCTGGCGTCTGCTGTTATGACATCGCCTGCGTTGAGCTCTATAATATCGCCAACTACTAGCTGGTTTGCGTCTATAATTTGCTTTGTGCCGTCTCTTATTACTGTTGTTTTGAAGCTGTTCATCTTTTTTAGGGCATCCAGGGCTTTTGCGGCTTTACCTTCCTGGTGCACGCCCAGTACTACGTTAATAATTACAATGCTTAGTATTACGCCTACCTTGGCCCAGTCGCTGCCGCTTCCTGTGCCGTCTGCCCTATTTAAGAAAGCCGCTACGGTTGCAATTATTGTGGCGGCTATAAGTACCATTGATGGTATTTCCATCAGGTGATGGAGGGTTTTTTGTAGTAGGGTTTCCTTTTTTTCTTCGTCAAACTCGTTAAGGCCGTATTTTTGTTGGCGTGTGGTTACTTCTTGGGTGGTTAGGCCCGTGGTGGGGTTGGTTTGCTTTTTTTCTATGATTTCGCTGATGCTTTCTTTGACCCACTGCATCGCATCTACCTCCTTTATATTACATATTGGCTGTCTTTGGGTTGGGCGGCATCCAGCTCTGCTTTTTTTGCTTCGTAACCGGGGCGGCCAAACAGGGCGTATGTTGCGTCTTTGCCTTCTTCTACGCCTGGCTGGTCGAAGGCGTTAATGTTTAACAGTTCCCCCGCGAATGCAGTAGCTACTTCAAAGAAGTACAACAACTGACCTACAGACTGTGACGTTACTTTGGGCAGGGTTATGGTCATATTCATGCGGCCGGCCTTGGTAAGCGCGTACTCTGTAGCGGTTTGCATGGTTTTTAGCAGTTGGTTATGAGTTGTGCCGCCAAGGAAGCCCAGGCTTGGCATGTCGGCATAGGTGTTGGGGATGGTTATGGTCTCGCGGTATTCGTCCACGCCAATTAGTACTACTATCTTGTCATATGGCCCTTCGGCATATAACTGCACTTGAGAATGCTGGTCTGTTGAGCCAAGGGCATTTACCGGGGTCTGGCCGGTGTGGACTGTCTTGCCGTCTAGGTCATACTTCTTACCCAGCGACTCTGCCCATAGCTGCCCATACCAGGCGGCTATCAGCTTTAAAGAGTCTGCATATGGCATTAGGACAGATATATTTTTGCCCTGTGCAAGCCCCAGGCAGTGCAGTGCCGCAAACATATGCGCTGGGTTTTTGGCTATATCGTCTTGTTGGCACATGGCGTCCATTTGTGCGGCACCTTCTAGTAGACCTTCTATGTCTATACCGCAAAAAGCTGCCGGCAACAGGCCCACTGGGGTCAACTCAGAAAAACGGCCCCCTACAGCGCTAGGCACATAAAAAGTCTTGTACCCTTCCTTCTTGGCTATGGCTATCAAGTTACCGCTTTCTGGGTCTGTTGTGCATACTATATGCTTGCGGGCGGCTTCTTTGCCAAGTTTGTCCTCAAGCATTGCCTGGATTATCATAAACTGGCTCATGGTCTCGGATGTGCTGCCGGACTTGGAAATTACATTAAACAAGCAGCGCGTAGGGTCTATGGTCTGGAACAGGTATACAAGACGCTCTGGGTCTACGTTGTCTACTACATATAGCTTTGGGTTGTTGCCGCGTTTTTCTCGTGGCAACTCGTTATAAAATGGGTGGTTTAGGGCTTGCTGCACGGCTAGTGGCCCCAAGGCCGAGCCGCCTATGCCCAGTACTACGAAAGCGTCGATTTGCGGTTTCATTTGTGCTGTGTAAGCTTGTATATCTTTTACAATTTGTGCTTGGTTGTATGGCAGGTCCCGCCAGGCCATTTGTGGGCGCTTTTCTTTCATTGCGCGTGTGGCTTTTTCTATTTGTGGGGTTAGGGCAGTAAGGGCATTAATGGGGATACCCTCGGGGCCAATGCGTTCTGCCAACATGTTGTTATAATCCATTTTCATGTGAGTTCTTCCCTTTCTTATTTTAACTTTACCACTATGCATAGTTTAACCCATTGTTTATAGCATATTATGCAAAAGTGGTAAATAGAAAGTTTATTTGCCAATGTGGCTGTATGATCGCATATGCTTTTAAAAACGCCTGTATAAGGGCAAAAACTTGCAAAAGACACGTGATCGCCTTTATCATTTGTATCAAAACCCAAACCGTATGGTATATACCGGTAAGGATATTTCATATAAAATGCGTATAACGTAGTATAGATATCTATAAGAGCAAAGGAGAAGTCAAATGTCTGATAAAAAAATGCAAATCTTACAACGCCTAGAGTCAGGCGAAATAACAGCAGATGAGGCCCTGGCAATGATAAGCCAGATAAACGACACGCACACACCACCACACGAGTCTAAGCATGTAGACCCAAGCCCAGCAGACCCCAGACAAATAAACCCAAACACGCACCAGCATCACCAGAGCCACGACCAAGAAAACTATGGTGATTACGAGCACCATGCCCCAGACTGGGTAAACAACCTAGTGGGCTGGGTAGGCGATGTGGTAGAAGAAATTACAGACAGTGTAAGAGATGCGGATGTATCTGTTAATATTTCGGATTTTTTTAGCGGCGAATACGGCCACTATAAAAGAACAGAAAATTTCACGTCAAAGCCTGTACTTCAAGGCCTGGCCAAGCTAGAGCTAAACGGTAAAAACGACATTGTCGAGATTTATGCCTACGACGGGGACTGTGTACAAATACGCTGTGAATACGATGCACGCCGCGCAGACAACTACGTGCATTTCCTTGATGACAATGGCAATGTTGCGCTATGGTTTGACGACAAGACGATGCGCTCTGTAAGGGTTATGTGCTATGTACCTCGTGTGCATATAGGACATATCCACGCCACAACCAAGAACTCGCGTATCCAGGTAGCGGACATAATCGCAGACGAGATTAATCTTACAACCAAAAACGACAAAATAGTAATAGAATCCGTAAACTGCAACAGCCTAACCGCAATAACCAAAAACGATAATATCAAAGCCATAGCTGTCTCAGGCGATAATATATCCCTAGAAACCACCAATGCAAAAATAATGGCCGAAAACATCCACGCCGGGCTACTTAATCTCAAAACCACCAATGCCAGCATCAAAACTTCAGACGTGGATGCAGTGCACTTGATGATGAACACAACAAACTCCAGCCTAAAAATGGAAAACACGCTAATGAACGCAAGCGCATTTTGGGAAAACGAGCGCACATTGGAGGCATATACGACCAATGGCAATATAAAGCTAGGCATACCAGGGGGCATAGGGTTTAACCTCGAAGCCAACACAACAGACGGTAAAATAAAATGCGACATACCGCTATACCGCACAGAAGGCTCGCACAAGACCTACCTGGTAGGCGAAAGTACAGACTATGCAACAACAGGCCGTAGGCTTAGTATGAGACTGGGCACAACCAATGCTTCTGTAAAAATACAAGCCGTGTAGTATGCAGTACTAAGAGCTTACATGAGATTAGTATGAATAAGTGAAGGGCGTATGCAATTGTGTAATAACACAGTCGCATGCGCCCTTTTGTAATGAAAACCCAAGTTTGACGTATACCATGGTGTGATACCAATTCCAAACTTATATGAGTTGGTATAATGCTTGCAAGCACAACAAATTTGTACCCCAAAGGAAAGGAGGCGCTATGTCATCGATGACTATGGTAATAGCGCACGAGAAGCACGCGCTGACAGAAATGGACAGCCAACTACTAGAGTCTATATACCGCCAACATTACAAAAATGTCTATAACTATATAGGCTTTAGGATAAACAACCACTTCGATGCAGAGGAGCTGGCCAGTACGGTTTTCGAGAAAGCAATGGTAAGTTGGGAGCGGTACAACAGTGCTTTACCGGTAGAAGCATGGCTAATTGGCATTGCCAAAAACACCGTCACAGACTACCTGCGCGCAAAAAAACGCAAGCATTTTGTGGCCCTGGACAGCATACTTGGGCTAATATCGTCCAACCGGCAACCAGAGGATATTGTTGTCATAAACGAAGATAACAAGGCCTTAATAACAGCAATGTCTAAGCTCAAAGAGCTAGAACGGCAAGTACTGTCTATGAAGTTTGCCACAAGCCTAAAGCACGAAGAAATCGCGGCAATAGCTGGCATAAGCGCCTCAAACGTGGGTGTTATTGTTCATAGAGCACTAAAAAAATTGAGAAGTATATTGGAGGAGGACGTATGAGATACAGTTCTGACGATGCGCTCATGGCAAAATGCAAAGACCTGGATTTCTCTGTCGAGAGTGCAAACTATGACAAGAACCTAGAAATCCTAAAAGGCAAACTAGCCAATATTAACGAGGAGCGATGCAGAATGAAAGGAATCAAAAAGTTAAGAAAACCCCTAGTGATATTAGTAGCAGTTATAGCAATAATGGCCATGTCTGTGGCTACCCTAGCAGCGGCCAGCCCGGCTTTGCGCGATAGGGTAGCAAGGGCTGTAAGGCACGAAGATGGCACTCTAACAATATCCGTGCCTGTAGATATGGAAGACATAGGCGAAGGTGGTACTGTACGTGTCCGTATAGGCGAAGAAGCAGATGGTACGTTGTTTATTGAGTCTGACTGCGGTACACAAGAAATAATAAATGTCATAGATGCCGCAGACCTGTGCCCGGACGATGTACTAATGGGTATGCATGGCGAGCTTTCGGGTTATTCGTTCATGAGACGGCCAGATTATGCACCAGGCCTAGAAGCATTTACGAGCTATACATCTGACCTAAACGAAATAACAGTTGACTACTTTACCGGCAGGGGATTTGGTACTATTGAAGTTGATATCCGCACTATTTTTTATAGGATGCTGGATGACTACGGTGTAACCGTTGCTGGCGCTGCTGTGCTAGAGGCCAATGGCTATGTATATTTTGTAGCAGAATGCGGCGAAAGGACACGTATCGCGAGTTAATTAGAAAACAGTCCAACCTGTCACCGAAAAGCGTTGAAACGTCCGCTATTTTCGGCTCGGGTTGGACTGTTTCTCATATCTACGGTTTTAAGTGATCAGTGATCTATGATCGCTTTTGGCCCAATCATCAAAACTGCTAACTTAGAAGCTGTATTCAACTCCGACAATGGTGACTTTTCGTGACAGATTTTTGCCAATTGAGGCGGCTCTGACGCGGCTTGCCATTAAGGCAAGCAAGGAGGGGCCAACGAAAAGTGGTGAAA
>WQVY01000022.1 GCA_009785605.1 Defluviitaleaceae bacterium
CGTAGGCAGTCAGTTATTCGTATGCACTGCAACGCATGGCTGTCATACATCCGCCAACCCGATTGGGCATCTCTGGAACTGGTAAAAAGCCCTGCCGCTTCCCAATATCGCAGGGTACGGCTACTTATGCCTGTATCGGCAGTCACCTTGTTTATCGCAGTCAACATATCCATATAATTCCTCCTTTCACTCCCTGTTTTCATTCTTAAGGAAACTCACGTGAAGACTATATCAGGTGACATCGCGTCAATTGCAAGAAACACAAAAAACTACGGCATTTTCAAATGAATCGGCCATCCACTGCATACATTATTAATCTCTTTACTAAAAACAGTCAGGTTTACTCCCTTCAAACATGCTTTTAAGCAAGCTGTACATGGCTTTAGATTCTCTTGAATGGCTTTATTAAACCCTTTAGTAAATTCATGGTCGAATTTTACTAAACAAAATGCAATGTTCCATGTATTTTTTTCCGTTTTACCAATCATTTTTCCGTGCCCAAATAATTGCATGAAAAGTTTCTTCACTAATTGGGTTTTGCCATTCAACTTCAAATCCATATTTTACGAGCCATGATACGACTTGTTCATGGGTGGGGAAATGCTTAACAACTTCTTTGGTTATGGAAAACATCTCGCCATCTTTTGGCGTGATTTCATAACGGCGAGTACCATGAGCTATGCGCGTTTGGCTGTCATATGAGCCGCCACTCCCCATAATAAATTTACCATGAGTGCCAAAGTCATCAATACCCTCGAAGATAGTGTATTCCTCGCCACCGGGCTGGGGTTCTCCTAGCATACAAGTAAAGTCAAGGTAAACATATCCGTTTTGCTTTACTGCATCAGAAGCCTTCTTAATAAACAACTCCTGCGCTTGCTTATAATCTCCGTCAGTAACGATATTGACAAGGACATTCCCGGACAAGACAACGACGTCAAAGCCTGTGCCCCAACCATCTATCAACGCATCTGCCTTAAAATAATTGAAGTTGGAATGCTCCCGTGCTTTTTTTGGTATTCTTGCAAGCATAGCTTCATCAACATCAAAGCCTGTAACAACATGGCCTTTTTGGGCCAAGGGGATAGAAATACGCCCACTGCCGCAGGCAACTTCCAAAATATTAAGTGGCGAACTGCCTACCATCGCAATGATATGCTCAACGTCATCTTGCATAACCTGTTGGTCATAAATGTAGGCATACCAATACTGCGTTAGAGTGTTCTGGTTCATATTTTAATTCATGCCTCCTTCGTCGGCGGAACAAATAGGTTGGTATGAAAATCCGCTTCGCGGATGTTTCACACTTCCTCCGTTAAAATATTATTTCTATATATGTATAAATCTCTCAATTGTGATACATACTATCCCTGTAAGTACTTAACACCGCCCACTGCGCGGTTGCCGAAGGGAGGTTAGTAGGTATGGATAACAAGAAAACCACCACAGACATGAATACCAATAACAAAAAGTCTGACCGGACAGCTTTCGCTGACGAACTAAACATGGACACAAACAACAAAAACAAGCAAAACCACAAGGCAAACAAGTAGTACAAATTCAATGAAGAACAGCCGAGCCCGAGCCAAAATGGCGAACGCTTCAACGCCATTTTGGCGACAGGCGAGGCTGATTCTGAATTAATTTGTACAGAAGAAAACGCAAACGAAAAGCCCCAAATACCAAAAGTCATAGCAAACCATAAATCTAAGTTTGCGATAACAAGGTAAAAGGGGCTTTTGTAGTTAATTTACTAATCCGAATCCAAATCAACATCAGCCTCATAAGGCCGCACATTAAGAGCCTTATCCAAATACAAAACCCCATCCAAATGGTCTATCTCATGACAAAACACAGACGCTAAATACTCCTCAGCCTCCACAATAATACTATCCCCATCCCGATTCATCGCCTCAACTGTAATACGCAGCGGGCGCACAACATCCCCGCAATACCCAGGCACACTAAGGCATGCTTCATCGCTTTCCCACTCACCATCCTGGTCAGCAATTACAGGGTTTATCAACTCATATCTTACCTCATCCACTTCAACAATAGCCACACGCCGCAGCACACCTACCTGCGGCGCAGCAAGCCCCACACCATTTTTATCATGCAAGGTATCCCACATATCATCAAGCAGGGCTATTGTACTAGCACTTATCTCTTTTACAGGATTCGCTTTTTTCCTTAGAATATCATCGCCGTTTAAACGCAATTGCCTTAGTCCCATATCTGTCTCCTTTATATATCCTAATCCAGCATTACCGGGTTAAGTGTCAGATGTATGTTTATACCGGTTAGCGGGTCATTCTCACGTAGTTTCTTTACACAATATAGCACAAAAGCCTTTAAAGGTTCCTCGTTTTCGCACTTGGCCAATATCTTCCACCTAAATTGCTTTTTTATTTTAGACACAAAGGCCGGGCTCATGCCCAGCAGTTCAAATTTATTTTGGGCCTTTCCACCGCTTTCGGATATTTTTTTGCTGTACTCCATAATTGCCCACAACTTTTGCAGTGCGGCGATAACAATCTTTTCATCCGGCCCAGAAAGCATTACAGAAAATACATATGAAAACGGCGGGTACAACATAGCCCTCCTTAACCCAATCTCATGAGTGTAAAAAGCTTCGTAATCTGCTTGCTTTGCCAGCTCCAGCGCATAGTGCTCTGGGTTATAGGTCTGGAGGTACACCTGCCCTACATCGCCGGCTGCCCGCCCCGCCCGCCCTGCAACCTGTGTCAAAAGCTGAAATGTATACTCCCCAGCACGGAAATCCCCCGTAAAAAGCGACAAATCAGCAGAAACCACGCATACCAGCACCACATTGGGGAAATCCAGCCCCTTAGCCACCATTTGTGTGCCTATTAATATTTGTGCTTCACCTTTCCTAAATGACTCGAGTATTTTGGCGTGGCCATGCTTGCCACGGGTTGTATCCATATCCATCCTAAGGGTAGCCACCCCTGGGAAAAGCCGCTCTATTTCTTCTTCCACTTTTTGTGTCCCCGCACCAAACTGCTTAATATGCACAGACTCGCATATGGGGCAGCACTTAGGCATAGCACCCCCACGCCCACAGTAGTGGCATACAAGCCGCGCAGTACCTGTGGCGGCATGATAAGTATAATTGACACGGCAGTGGTCACAGGCCATCACAAACCCACACAACTTGCACGATACAAATGATGAATGCCCCCGCCGGTTAAGAAACAATATAGCTTGCTTGCCCGCGGCCAATGTCTCGGCTAGGGCATCTTTAAATGTTGTGGCAAAAAGGGATGTGTTGCCACGGCTAAGCTCGCGCCGCATGTCCAGCACGTTTACGACAGGGAATGTCTGGTTAACACGCCGTGTCATCTTAAGCAGCGTATAAGAGGGTGCCATATCCCCCACCGCACGCGAATAACTCTCCAAGCTGGGGGTAGCAGACCCAAGTACTACTACCGCATTCGCGAGCTCACTGCGCTTTATAGCCACGGCACGGGCATCATATTTAGGTGTTGTATCTGAATGATATGTATGCTCATGTTCTTCGTCAATCACGATTAAGCCAAGCCGTTTAAATGGTGCAAACACAGCCGAACGCGGGCCTATTACCAGGCTTACATCTCCGTCCAGGGCCTGCTTCCATATATGAAAACGCTCGCCAGCGGTTAGGCGGCTATGCGTTACTGCCACAGCACCGCCAAAACGTGCAGTAAACAAGCTTACAATCTGGGGGGTAAGCGCTATTTCGGGGACAAGCACAATGGCTTGCAAGCCCTTAGACAATACATGCTGTATCGCGTGCAGGTAAACTTCTGTCTTACCGCTGCCGGTTACGCCATGCAGCAGTATTGGCGCGCATTTTTCCTTGCTGTTTATACTCGCGGCAATGTGTTCCACCGCTACCTGCTGCTCGTCTGTTAATGTAACTTTTGCTGGCAAGGCAGCCTTAGTACTGCCTTTGCGCGCACGCGTACCAGGAAACCGCCCATCGGCTTTGCTTGCCGGGGTTATGCAACGTATACATGCTGCCAACGTCGTATAGTACTTGTCCCGCATCCAAAAGGCCAGCGCCAAGTTTTCTGGTGTCAAAACGGCAAAATCTTCGCACACGCCAAGTAGTGCCTTTACCTTCTCAGGCGGCACATCCTCTGGCAAGCTATCAGAAAATCCTGTCACATACCCCAAAACAGGCTTTGCCCCCCTTCCAAAGGGGACCCACACCCGCTGCCCAATAAGGGGTACAACCCCATCAGGCACAGCGTAGTGGAAAAGCCTGTCAACATCCACATGGGTTACGTCAACACACACAAGCGCGAAGCGCATTTATATTCTCCCGCAATGCGCAGCGCGCATTTCATGTTATTAAGCTTTTATTCTTCATCCTCGTAGTTCTCGTCTGCGTCTTCGTCGTTGAAATGGGGGGTATACTCGTCTTTTTCTTCACGCAGGTCTGTATCGCCGTAGCGCTCCCTAAAAAGGGTTGCGTCGTCTTCTACTTCATCATCGTCCATGCCATATGCTACCGGCTCATAATTGTCTTTTAGTTCTTCACGCAAGTCGTCTTTAGACAGTGCCGAGATACTGCTAAATTTGTACTGGTCTTTTAACAGCCGCTCGTAGTTGCCTTCTAGTAGTTCTTCCGATACTCTTATTGCCAGTTTGCCCTCGCTCATCTCTTTTACAGCGGTTGAGACTGCCCTGTCGGTTGGGGCATAGGTTAGGGGGTTGGCCCCGTCTATTATTTGGCGCGCGCGTTTTGCGGTAGCCAATACGATGGTATAACGGCTGGTGATTTTGCTGTCTACCAACTCGTTGGTGTTGATGACGTCCATCAGTTCTGAATACGAAGGTTTTAGCATGTCGGCTCCTTTATAATGTTAATTTTATATAATCCATTTTTACTTGGCTGTCTGTGAAATCTTCTACTACTTTTTTGTTCCTATGTGGCCGCAGCCGCTCTGCTGCTACTATGGCATTTACATTTTCTACAGCCACACTTATATCGTCGTTGATAACAAGGTAGTCATATTGGCTGATAAGTGGTATTTCTTCAAGCGCTCTTTTTAACCGGGCTTCTATTGTTACGGCATCCTCTGTTGCGCGGTTTACAAGGCGGCGCTGCAACTCTGTTAGTGTTGGCGGCATAAGAAAAACTAGTACAGCTTCCGGGAATTTTTCTTTGACTTGCAATGCGCCAGTTACTTCTATCTCCAGCACTACAATTTTGCCTTTATTAATTTGTTCTTCTACATAAAATCTAGGGGTGCCATAATAATTGCCCACATATGCAAAGTGTTCAAGCAGTGCATTTTCGGAACGCATCTGCACAAACTCATCTTCTGTGATAAAAAAATAGTCTCGTTTATTTACTTCGCCGACCCGGGGCTTACGGGTTGTCACGGAAATAGACACGGCATACCCAAGTGTTGGGTCAAGCCGCTTAACCACTGTCCCCTTACCAGAGCCAGACGGCCCGGATATTATAACCAACATCCCATCCATGACTATACCCTTGCTACTCTACTGTACTTATCGGTTCATCGCCAGTACTTTGGAAGCGGTTGGCGATGGTTTCCGGCTGCAGGGCGCTTAGTACTAGGTAGCCGCTGTCTGTATATATTACAGCCCTGGTTTTGCGGCCTTGGGTTGCGTCAATTAATAGTTGTTTCTCCTTGGCTTCGCCAACACTACGCTTTACTGGTAGTGAGTCGTTGCCTACAATGGCCACAACACGGTCGGCTGGCACGGTGTTGCCAAAACCTACGTTTATTAGTTTAAATTGCATACTAATCTCCTTCTAAGGTTTATCATAAAGACTATTGTATCATTCGATATTTTGCACCTGTTCGCGAATTTTTTCAACTTCGCTTTTGAGCTCAACCACCAGCCGTGCTAGTTCTACGTCTGTTGATTTAGAGCCTATGGTATTGGCTTCGCGGTTAAGCTCTTGAACTAGGAAGTCAAGCTTGCGACCTATAGCACCGGACTCTGTTAACATTGTTGCCAATTGTGATAGGTGACTATCCAAGCGTGTTAGTTCTTCGTCTACGGTGCCCCGGTCTGCAAGCAGTGCAACTTCTGTCATAAAACGGCTTTCGTCTAGTTGGTGGCCCAGGTTTGCCAACATATCTGTTATACGCTCACGTAGTTTGGTTATGTGCTCGTCTACGACTATAGGCACACGTGCGGTTAGCTGGACTAGCAATGCCTTTATACGCGCCGCTTTTTCGCTTATGTCGCGGGCCAGGGCGGCACCTTCGGTTTCACGCATATTGTTAAACTGTTCTAGTGCTATTTCCATTGCCGCATTCAAAGTTTCCCACATTTCGGCCTGGGTATTACCTGTATTTACCGCTGTATCAAACTTATCAAAAGAAATAACATCTGGGTTGCGAGCTAGGATTTCCAAGCCCTGTTCGGCAGTTATATTTTCACCCCAATTATAACGGCTCATTAGCACGTTCATCGCATTTACATATGCATCTGCAAAGGCTTCGTTGATATTTACTGTTATATCTTTGTGGGTGTAGCTATCAAAGTTTACCCACACATCTACTTTACCCCGTGCTATATCACGTGAAAGTCGCTTTTTTAACCTGTCTTCGAAAGGGTTAAGAAAACGCGGCAATTTTATTGTTATATCGTTATAGCGGTGGTTTACGGCCTTAATTTCTACTTTAAAACGCCGGTCGTAGCGTATACACTCGCCCCGGCCAAAACCTGTCATACTTCTTGGCATATAGTTGTCTCCATTCTAAGGTCTAGCACAAATGTTGTTTACCTCCGTTGTGCACGCGGTTTATGCCAACGGTCATGTTCTTTTACTTTGCGGCGCAAAGATAGGGCCCAGCCCATCCCCACAAACCCAAAAGTTGTACCGCCAATGGCCAACCAGTACGGCAGCCCGCGCAGTGTGAAAATATTGTCTGTAAAAAGCGAAATATAATAGTCCATATCACTGTCAAACGTACGCTCATACACAGTGGCAGCAGCAATCAAGTTGCCTTGGAAAATAAGGTTGTCCCCTATATAGTACGCCACTGTGCCAATTACTTCGCCTTCTTCTATTGGGGCTAGTAGCCGGGTAAGCCCGTCATCATAATATTCATACTCGTAGTCGTCTCTTCTTTCGCGTGGCGCCCTAAGTAGTACATTGTATGTGACTACCCTGGTAAGGTTGGCGTATTCGGCATGGCTAAGCAGAGCCGTGTGGGCACCATAAGTATATACAGCCAATGTGTCTACCCCACCGCGGCGGGGGTTTGCGATACTTACATACTCCACACGCTCACCAGAGCGGGCAACTTCCCGGAATGCGAAATTATTAAAACCATAATTCATAAGCATGATAGTATCCTGCCAACGGCCCGGGTCTTCTGAATCAAACACGATAGTGATTAGTGATAAATCTCCAAAACTAGCTGCCCCAGCCAGGCATTGCCCTGCAGGGGTGGTAAAACCGGTTTTGATACCTGTCATATGTGGGTGCCCGAAGGGTGCACCCAGTAGTGTCTGGTTGGTGTTGGTCCACGAATAATGCCTCACATCTGCATATGGGATATACAGGCCCTCTGTCCCATATCCTTCAAAGATACGCATACCAGCTATTTCAGCCAGCAGCGGCACTTCCATATAAGCGCGCGCTATAAGTGCCAAGTCATATGCAGTCGTAAAATGGTGCGGGCTATGTAACCCGTACGGGTTGTTAAAGCTAGTATTTTCTGCGCCAAGGTCCTGCGCACGCTGGTTTAAAAGAATAGAAAACTCACGCTTTGCATCCTCATATGAGATATTGGGGTTGTTTGACGTATGGCGCACAACGTTTAGCGCCAACACACGCCCAGTCTCGTTGCCAGAGCGTATCATCAGCGCTTTAAGAAGCATGCGTACAGTTAAAGCCTCCCCTTCTACATGTGAAAGAGTCGCGTAACCAGAAGGCATATTATTAATTTCTGGGCCTACAACGATAATATCGTCCGGGTCAAGATGGTCAAGTACCACAAGGGCTGTAAGCATCTTGGTCATACTTGCAGGGTAGCGGCGCTCTTGATAATTATAGCCAAAAAGCACCCTGCCTGTAGTCTGCTCTACCAAGATAGCAGCCGTGGCCTGGATGGGGATATCAGGCGCGTCCCCTTCATAAGAATCGGCAGAGTCGGCAAACACTGCCACAGATGAAAGTATAAACATTGAAATAAATAAACACAGCAATACAGTTTTACGCATACACGACCTCGCTCAAAGCTCAAACATTTTAAAGCTTAAGCAAGTATAACAAATAGCGAGCCGAATGCAAACTGCAATAGCGGATTAATTCGAAATCAGCAGCTTATTTCTGTAAAAATACTTCGCACCTGTTTTTCGATTAGCACGTTTGGGATTATGGGTGCAGGTTTTTTTGTGATAGTAACTTTTATATGTTCGGGCTCGACATTATACTGGCCTTCGGCCCCATTTATTGTTATATATCCTGTTTTTTCGTTGCCTGTTAGCCTACCGCCCATGGCCGACAGCTTTGTTTTTAATCGTTCGAACGATGCGTTAATATTGCTTGGCTTTTCGAGTATAAATGTAAACGGCATATTTGCCCCCTGCTTTCCATTATTCCACTTCATGCTATGAAGTATTGGCCTTATAGGTTACTCTGTTTTTTTCTACTAATAGCGGCATATGTGGTAATATGTATGAGCCGCATATGCGTTTTGATACTAATGATAAAGGTTTTTTACAAATGCAGCGGTTATAACATAAGAGGAGGAATATATGAACGCAGCAATAACCATGAACAACATCCACAAAAGTTTTGGCCCCAAAAAGGTCATAAACGATGTATCCATCTCCATAAACTCTGGGGAACTTATTGGCTTTCTTGGGCCAAGCGGCGCGGGCAAGACCACCACAATCAAGCTGCTTACCGGGCAGCTAAAGCAAGAAAGCGGTACGGCCACCATCTTGGGCCGGGACACCACAACCCTAAACCATGAAAGCTATAGCCAGATAGGTATCGTGTCCGACAATTCTGGGTTATACGAAAACATCAACGCTTACGACAACTTACTGGTGTTTGCAAAAATCCTAAACACAGACAAGGGCAAGATACCACTATTACTAGAGCGCGTTGGCCTCAAAAGCGACATGAAAAAGCAAGTCAAAAACTTCTCCCGAGGTATGAAGCAGCGGCTGGTACTTGCACGGGCGCTACTGCACAACCCGAAAATCCTGTTCTTGGACGAGCCAACATCCGGCCTTGACCCCAGCACCACCATAGAAATCCACAAGCTGATGTTAGAAATGAAAGAAGGCGGTACAACCTTCTTCCTAACAACCCACGACATGACCGAGGCTTCTAAGCTTTGCGACCGTATCGTGTTGTTTAACGAAGGCGTTATCATGGACATGGGTACAATGGACGAGCTAAGCCAACGCTACAATACAGAAAAACGCGTAAAAATCATGCTCAAGTCCCACGAGGTTATAGAAATTCCCCTATCCCCAGAAAACAGCCACAAAATATCTGACCTCATTTCCAACGACGATATCCTCACCATGCACACCCAAGAGCCCACACTAGAAACGATATTTCTAAAACTAACAGGGAGGGGACTACAATGATTTCCACAAGAAAAATATTCGCAATATGCGAAAAAGACTTTAAAGGCCTAGCCCGCAACCTGTTTGTCTTATCCGGGATTTTGATAGTACCAATAATTGCATTTGTTATGGGCTTGGTCATAGAGCCCGAGTACGCCGCACAAGCATCTGTGACATTCATAGTAATGAACATTATGATGAACGGCGCAAACATCATCTGCGTTATGATTGCAGAAGAAAAAGAAAAGCACACCCTCAATGTGCTTAGCGCTTCTACTGTATCTGGCCTGGATTTTCTAATTAGCAAACTACTGATTGCGGTGGTGCTAACTGCCGTTGTTAACGTGATAATCTATTTTATGTTTGGGCTTTTAGATGTTATGCCCATTGGCTCATTTATGCTTATCACAAGCATTGCCATATTACCGGCCGCCGCCATTGGCGCAGTTATTGGGATAGCAACAAAGACCCAATCCGCTGCATCTACTGCTGTGGCCCCTATTGCGTTAATACCCATTTTCTTGCCTATGGTCATACCTGCAGAGTCCGCCGCGTGGAATGTTCTGCGGTTTTTGTTTACAGAGCAAGTAGTGTCAGGGCTTAGGGCCATATATCTTGGCGAGTCATTTATAAGCAGTATAGGGATAATTGTTGCTAATTTTGCGGTGTTGTTTATTGTATTTTTGGTTTATTACCGCAAAAAAGGGCTTTCTGGCTAATATGTAATTGTAGTAGAAAGCAGGAGGTATACAATGCACAACACAATCAAGGAGCGGTTTGACGAACGTTCGGACATATATTTTAGCAATATCCAGGTAGGGCTCGATATCCTCAACGAAAAAGTAGAAAATGCATTCCCTGCCGTTGTTTGGGACATGATACATCAAGATATTCCTGATTTGCGTGGCAAACGTGTCCTAGTCCCGTCTAGTGGTGATAGTATTATGATGTTCGCCTTCCACTTAATGGGTGCAAAAGTTACCTCCTGCGACATATCCGACAGCCAATTAAATAATGCAAAAAAAATTGCAGACAAGTATGGCTGGGATATAGAGTTTATCCAGCAAGATAGCATGTTGTTGGATAAGATACCAAACGAAACATATGATTTACTATATACCTCAAATGGTGTCCATGTGTGGATACATGATCTACTGGGTATGTACAACAACTTTTACCGTGTATTAAAGCCTGGTGGGCGTTATATTATGTGCGAAATACATCCATTTCTTCGCCCGTTTGACATGAAAAATGACGATAATATTGTTGTCAAAAAGCCATATTCTGAAACTGGCCCATATCCCAACGAAGGTGTGTTTACCTATACATGGCGGCTTCAAGACTTCATAAACAATATATCAAGTGCCGGTTTTCGCATAACCCGTATGGAGGAATTTACACCCGGCACAGAATGTTGGGACATTGGATTTTATAATAGTGCAGAAGAAGCCAAGGCAGACAACCACCGCAAATATGACTGGAAGTTAAACCCATGGGCTGCTTTACCGCAGTGGTTTGGTTTGTCAGCCATAAAAGTTACCAAGTCCATCATCCCAAATTCTTAGTAAGTACATCTTTTTTCTCTATCCTAGCATCTGTTAAACTCTTATAAAAACGTTGGGCTTCATCATTTTCTGCCGTTAATAAAAAATATTCATTTATCCCCAATTTAGCTAAATACCCTTCCATTTCCTTAAACAAAAATTGTGCAACACCCTTGTGTCTGCACTCCTTAAGTACATATATCCAATCCACATACACGCGCAAATCCCCACCAAAGGCAAAGCTTGAAAGTATAGAAAAATCTATCCGGCCTACGACACCTTTGTCATCATCCACACACATTAGGCATCTTGCAGACGAAAAAATAGGGTTGTCTATGGCATTTAGTGTCTCATCTTTAAACACTTCCTCGTTAAAGCCTTCAAGGAAGATATCGGGCTCTGTCACTCTTGCGTTTTTTTCAAACTCAACTAGCATGTCCAAGTTTTCTTTTGACAACTCCAGCGCATACATTTTTCTCATCCTTTCAACTCAAACATGCTCCTCAACTGCTTCCATCACAGCCTGTAAAACCTCATCATCTGCAACTTTACGTATTATTTCACCTTTGCGGAATAAAGCCCATGACCCACGGCCACCGGCTACACCTATGTCTGCTTCCCTGGCCTCTCCCGGACCGTTTACTACACAGCCCATAACTGCTACGGTTATGGGGTTATCTACATACTCTAGCTTTTCTTCTACCTGTGCAGCTAGGGAAATTAGATTTTCGTTTGCGCGGCCACAAGACGGGCAGGCTATCACTATCGGGCCAAACCGCCTTAGCCCCATCGCAGATAAGATTTCTTTTGCGCAGCGTATCTCGTCTGTAGGGTCATCACCAGAAAGGCTTACGCGTATTGTATCCCCCACCCCCATGGCCAACAACGCGCCAAGCCCAGCAGCAGAACGGATAGACCCTTTTATTGGCGTCCCAGAATGGGTAAAGCCCATATGTAACGGGTATGGAATACGGTTGGCCAAGATTGTATGTGCCTCCAACATCAGCGGGACATCTGTAGCTTTTACAGAGACGACTATGTTGTTAAACCCATACCTCTCCAGCATAGAAACATTTTTAAGCGCGCTTTCTGCAAGGCCTTCTGCGGTATGGCCATACTTTGCCATGATTTCTTTTTCTAATGAGCCGCTGTTGACCCCTACTCTAATGGGTATTTCTGCGGCTTTTGCAGCTTCGGCTACTTTTTGTAGGCGTAGGCCATCCCCTATATTGCCAGGGTTGATACGCAGCTTGTCCGCACCATTTTTGACCGCTTCCAAAGCCAGGCGGTAATTAAAATGTATATCAGCCACCAACGGCAGGGCTATTTCCTTTTTTATTTGTTTAATAGCAGCCGCTGCTTCTACATCAGGCACAGCAACACGCACAACCTCACAGCCCGCAGCCGTAAGCGCATGGATTTGCGCAACGGTGGCGGCTACATCACGGGTGTCTGTATTGGTCATAGATTGGATAACTATAGGGTGCCCGCCGCCAACAGGCACGCCGCCTATATGCACAACACGGGTTTCATTGCGTTTTATCATTGATATCTCCATTCATAATTACAAGCGTATTAATTCGAACTTATTACAATAGCCTCACAATATCACGGTAAGCAATAAACACGGCAAGCAAAATAAGCGCAACAAAGCCTACCATATGCACCATACCCTCCCGCTCCGGCGACACAGGCTTGCGCCTTACGGCCTCTATACCAAGGAATACCAGCCTAGCGCCATCCATTGCCGGAATGGGGAGTAAGTTCATAACGCCTAGTGCAGCGTTAAGCAGCGCAGTTATAAATAGCATGGTTAGCAATGTATCCAGTATGCCATATTCTATTACTTGCTGGTAAACCTGCGTGACTTCCCCGGCTAGGCCAATAGGGCCCATAACCCCAGCCCCTTCCGGCAATGCCCTGCCAGACACAAACCTGGCCAGCATTGTAAAGGGCATTCGCATATTAAATATTATCATCTCAGCAGATGTGGTTAACGTCCCCCAAAAACCTACGCGCGGCATCCCTTCTACCCTTTGGCTTAGCAAGCCAAAGTACCTGGTAGCCACAAATCCCAACCTAAAGGTGTCCCCTACCTGCATTGGGGTGACTGTGACATTGTGCGCCGCACCATCACGCACAAAGCGTACATCTATCGGCTGCCCACCAGAGAAATTTAATTGCATCGTAAAATCTTCAAAAAGTGCTACCCGCCTACCATCTATGTGGGTAATACGGTCGCCTGGCTGCAGCCCAGCATGGTGTGCGGGAGAATTTTCGCTGATTGTATGCACTTGCGCCACGCTATAGCCAGTCAGCAGTACCAGCACAAAAAACAGTAAAAATGCCGCAATAAAATTAAACAGCGAGCCGCCTGCCATTACCAAAGCACGCTGGTACACTTTTTTATTGCTTAACGCGCCCGTATCGTCTGGGAGGCTTTCGTCTGTGCCGCGCATCTTGCAAAAACCGCCTATAGGAAACAATCTCAACGAAAACTGCGTCACATCTTCCTCCGGCAGTGTATCATGTGGCGAGCTGTGCCAAACCATACGTTCCTGCCCCGGTTCCTCTTTCAGTTTGCGTGGCTTTCCTTTAAACCCTATAAGCTTTGGCCCCATGCCAAGCGCAAACTCCTCTACAAAGACACCAGCCCGGCGAGCCATCACAAAGTGGCCTAGCTCGTGTATAAACACGACTATGCCCAAAATTAATATAAAAATCACAATTGGTATAAATGTTGACATCAATGCTGGTCGTCACCTCATCTTAATATGAGCTATGCTCTCAATTTCACTTATAACGCACACTGTTAAGGGGGCAAATAAATTTCCCAATGGTTATTTACTTCATGTTTTCAGTATATCGCCCAGTAGTTCCATGAGTTTAGAATTTAAATCTGTATCTAAACAAAACCGACTTAAAAAGTCTTGTTCATTTAAAACAACATTGCTTCCATTCGCAACCCAATCAAAGTACCTTGGGATTAATTTCTCGTCCACCGCTTTTATCAGATAATAATCTGCCACAATTACAACATTTTCGGAAAGACTATGTGAACCATCATTCATGCTGATATGCATGTTCAACAAACTATCTGTAAAACCATGTGTATACTCGTGCAATAATTGTATAAATGAAAAGTCATACGCCTTTTCACTGTCAGGAAAACGAATAAGAGCAGCAAAGTGCGATGAGTCAAAAGAAAAACCGCGTCCATTTCGGGTAATGACATGCGACATTAAAACCTTACACAACTTGCCAAAATAATTAAAGACACATGAATATTTCCCCAATTTTTCTGCAAAATACATCTCGGCTTTTTGCTTCAATGGCTCGCGCTCTTTGTCCAACACGTCCCAGTATTCAAAGAAAAACGCCGATTCTTTGTTAAGTATTTCATTTAAAGGCTTGATAAAGCACTCTATATCTTCCTGCGTGAATTGTTCATACGTTACAAATGCCTTTTTCATTGCATCATAGCTGTCACAAAAATAAGGCAAAAAATTTATCACGCCAAGTCGTTCGAAGTTAGAATTATAATAATCCTGAATGGTCTGTGCAGCAGTTATTACATCATATACAGGGCCATTTTTCTCTCTTGCTATATCTTTAATGTACTGCTCGTCATATAAATCAGAGGCATTTTCAACTTTGATATGGGACAATACATGAAAAATCAAATCATAGTGCCTAGAGTAGACAAAATCAACTTTCATATATCTCCTCTTTCTTAAATAAACTTTGTGCGCATACTACCTCTACGCGGTACCCATTAAATTTACAAACTCCATTGCCCACGCTTCTGCCTCATGTATATCCGCTATATCGTTAACTTCCTTTACAGTATATGAGTCAAAGGCCTCGGCTATTAATGCCGATATGCCATAAAAGTCGATTTTGTTGTTTAAGTAGCGGCCTACTGCCCACTCATTAACGGCATTCATGACTGCGGGCAACGTGCCGCCTACATCTGCCGCATGTTTTGCCAAGGCAAGACATGGGAAGCGCTTCATATCAGGGGCTTCGAATGTCAAATCCTTAGTTGTCAGAAAATCCAGCCGCGGGTAGTTATTACTTACCCTATCCGGCCCGGCCAATGCGTATAATATTGGCAGCCTCATATCTGGCGTCCCCATTTGTGCCATTATTGCACCATCTATAAACTGCACCATCGAGTGTATTATGCTTTGTGGGTGCACCAATATTTCTATATTTTCCATGGGCTGGCCAAAGAGCCACATGGCCTCTATTAACTCCAACCCTTTGTTCATAAGGGTCGCGCTGTCTATTGTTATTTTGGGGCCCATTGTCCAGTTTGGGTGACGCAGGGCATCCGCCGCCGTTGCTGCTGCTATATGCTCTTGCGGCCACGTGCGAAACGGCCCACCAGACGCGGTTAGTATTATCTTTTCGACTCCTACATCATTGCCCGTTAATTTGCCTTGCAAACACTGCAAAATAGCAGAATGCTCGCTGTCTATTGGGACGATGCGCACGTTATTGTCCCGTGCAAGCCCCATAATCAAGCCACCGGCAGTGACCAAGCTCTCTTTGTTGGCAAGAGCTATATCTTTGCCAGCTCTTATAGCCGCCAAAGTAGGCGAAAGTCCAGCTTTTCCTACAAGCGCATTAACAACAACTTCGACCGGGTCATGCACTGCACACGCTATAAGCTCGTCATCGCCGGTTAAAATTTCTGTTTTCACGCCTTTGTGTTGCAATAGTTTTTCCAGTTCTATGGCCCGTGCCCCGTCTGGGACCCATACCATATCTGGCCGAAACTCATCTGTAAGTGCTGCCAATAATGGGACATTTGCGTTGCCAGTAAGCACTCTAACACGCGCATTGGGCAAGCACTTGCGCACAACATCCAATGTTTGTGTTCCAATAGAGCCTGTGGCCCCTAAAACAGAAATATTCATATCACACCATCCATGGGTGCCCAACTACTCTCATGAGCACACTCATAACCAGATATACTATGGGCGCAACAATTATCACGCTGTCTGCCCTGTCCAACACACCGCCATGCCCAGGCAAAAGCGACCCAAAGTCCTTAACCCCTGTGCGGCGCTTAATGGCAGATGCAGCCATATCACCAA
Source organism: Defluviitaleaceae bacterium (assembly GCA_009785605.1). Classification (GTDB taxonomy): domain Bacteria; phylum Bacillota; class Clostridia; order Lachnospirales; family WQUN01; genus WRAN01. Next base: position 16,235 of record WQVY01000022.1, read on the forward strand.
CAATGCAAAATGCTGCCCCAAAAAACGAAATCACTGTAGCAAAAAGCACAAAATTAACTGTAGCCTCCGGGTCTGCAAAGCGCACAACAAAAAAGCCGTATGTCAGCCCCAAAAGTGTAGCGCCAAGCACACCGCCAATTATCCCCTCTACAGACTTTACAGGGCTTGGGGAATTTTTGAGTTTATGACGGCCAAAATTGACGCCGGCAAGATATGCAAATGTATCGCAACCAAAGGCACTAATAAAAATCAACCATATATACAACTGCCCCAGCGGGTGGTCACGTACCAACACGATAAACGAAATCAAAAACGGTACATACAAGAAGCCATATACCGTCACAACTATATCTTCTAATGCAAGCCGGTTAAACAGCACAACCAGCAATGTCTGCACGCAAATTATAAAAAGCGTAAGTGCAATCAATAACCAATGTCCCGCGCCAAAAGCAAAAACCGCCGCAAAATAAACCACGGTAAAAACATAGCCCACGATATGGACAGGCTTGTCCGATTTAGAAAAAGCTACATACAGCTCTCGTAGTCCCATCAGCGATAAAATCGTACACATCAAAAGTAGAGGCAACCCGCCGTGGTGGACTATAAGTATCACCAGCGGCAGGCCAACAATGGTAGTTATCAGGCGCTTTATCAATGCATCATCTCCTAAAATCGCATACAAACGGCAAGAACTGCAAGTTACTTATAACGTACCGCCGTACCCCATACCATAATCTGTACCCCGGCATCGGATGATTCTTTATCAAAAAAAACTTTTACAATTGCATCTGCACCCAGTTGCCTGGCTTTTGCAATCATACTTTCGGCTGCGCGTTCTACGCCTTCTTCAATTACATCGCCCCAGCCTTTAGTGGTAAACCTTACCTTAATAGGCGGTACGCCCACGCCGGTTACCAAACCTATAACCTCTATATCCCTACCCGGTATAGTATCTGTGTTGACAAGTAGCATTGTAAATCCATCCTTTTAAATTATTCCTTTGGCCGCCCGCCAAACCTACGCGCCCTGCCCTCAAAAGAAGCCAACGCTTTATTAAGCTCAGCCACGGTAAAGTCCGGCCAAAGCGTATCGGTGACATACATCTCCGCATATGCAAGTTGCCAAAGAAGGAAGTTGCTAAGCCGCATGTCCCCGCCTGTGCGGATTATTAGGTCCGGGTCAGGCATTGGGTAGGTGTCCAATGCACTAGCCAGTGTATCCTCGTTTATTGTTTCGGGGTTTAACCTGCCATGTACCGCATCGCATGCAAGTTTTTTTGCTGCACGTGCCAGCTCGTCGCGGCCACCATAGTTGACGGCAAGCACAACATGCAAGCCTGTTTTCTCCTTGGTGATATCGGCAAGGATGGCCAGTTTTTCTTGTAAGTCTGCGTCTAAGCGTGTCATATCCCCTATGAAAGACATCCGCATATTATTTTTCTTAGAATCATCGATATATTGCTGGAAGTACTCGCGAATCATATTCATAAATTCGCGCACTTCACCGGCGGGGCGGGTCCAATTTTCTGTACTAAAGACGTATACAGTCAAATATTTTATGCCCAGTGCCTCGATATCATATGAAAGCTTGCGAAGGGTTTGTGCTCCCGCCCTATGCCCCATGGAGTGCGGCATCAGGCGCTTTTTTGCCCAGCGCCCGTTGCCGTCCAGGATAATGGCCAAATGTTTAGGAATCATACGGTCATGATTTCCTTGCTCTTGGCTTCTACGCGTTTGTCAAGCTCCGCTACATATTTGTCGGTTATATCTTGGATTTCTTTTTCCATATTTTTTAGATCATCTTCGGTTACTTCGCTTTTCTTCTCTGCTTTCTTGAACGCCTCCATGGCTTCGCGCCGCAGGTTGCGGATGGCGACTTTGGATTCTTCGCCCTTCTTTTTTACGTCCTTGGACAATTGCTTGCGGCGGTCTTCTGTAAGTTCTGGGAAGTTTAAGCGTATAACTTTGCCGTCGTTTGTAGGGTTAAGCCCTAAATCAGAGGCTTGGATGGCTCTTTCTACTTCTTTTAACATGTTGGCTTCCCATGGCGCAATCATAAGCGTCCTTGGCTCGGGCACACTTATATTGCCCACTTGGCTAATAGGGACATCGCTTCCGTAGTAGTCTACGGTTAGGCGGTCCAATACCTTGGGGTTAGCACGTCCCACGCGTATTGTCGCAAACTCATCTTCTAATACAGAGATGGTTTTCTTCATACGGTCTTCATAAGGTTTTGTGTGTTCAGACATAATAATCCTCCTTATTATCTACGTTCATATAGGTTCCGTTTAACTGGCCAGTGTTTGGGTGTGCACAGGCTAAAGATATACTATCCTGTGCATTTAGGTCGAATATATATGAAGGGATACCCGCCCCGTTGGAGAGGTGCATGGCAGCGATATCTATAACTTTAAGGTCGTTTTTAATAGCCGTGGTATAACTCAGAGTCTTGTATTTACGGGCGCTAGGGTTATCGTCTGGGATACGGTCATACACACCGTCTATATTTTTTGCGTATAGTATACAATCAGCTTCTAGTTCCGCAGCACGCAGGGCCGTTATAGTGTCTGTAGAAAAATACGGGTGGCCTGTCCCTGCTGCATTTATTAACACAGTCTGGTTTGCCATAAGCTCCAGCGCCATGTCTTTCTCGTACACACGAGTAATGTTTGCAATTGGCATAGGCGTTAACACCGTAGCTTTGGTATCTTGCCGTTTAAATGCTTCTGCTAAGTATATTGCATTCATAACCGTAGCCAACATCCCCATAGAGTCTGCTTTAACCCGGTCCATGTCTGGCCTAGCCTGGTGCCCACGCCACAAGTTGCCGCCACCAACAACCAGCGAAACTTGTGTGCCCGTGCTTACAACCCGCGCAATTTGCCCAACTATTGAATCAACTGCTACATCGTTGTAGCCAGACGCAGCCATAGAATCGCCAATAGCCTGCCCGCTTAATTTAATAACAACACGCCTATTCATAATCCCTCCTGTAATACAAAAGCTAGATGCTTGCATCTGGCACTGTTCGGATTATGCCAGATTTTGACGCGACATTCAAGGCAATATGTCAATAGGAAGCTGACAACCAATTAATAACATATGCTTAACTCAACTAAAAGCATATGAGTAACACAATAATGACATGTACATATACTGGTACTAAATTAACTACAAACATGGAGGTTAGCGGAATGGGAGCTTTCGAATTGCAAGATACCCGAAGCGAAGCAGTTGAGTCTGCGGATTGTCATATCCACGGCCACATCCCCGCCCCACCAAAGAAAGTAAAAGACGAATGCATAGTGGCATACAAAGTGTATGACAGTTGCCGCCGCCAAAACTGCCTAACCGCAAGCGAGTTAGGCCCTGCAATGACAGCAGGCGAATGTATAATAGGCGAGCATGAGCATCATGTAGGCGAAATTATCCGGCCACCAGCCGGTGCCACGTCTGTTACCATGGAAAAACTAAAGATCAGCAAAATCCACGTGATAGACAAAAAGCCATGCCCATTCCGTAACGGGTTTTGGGATGTTGGTATAAAGTTCGCCTTCGATTACTGTCTTGTTTTCCGCGACTCCAGCGGATGCGTCCTTGACAGTATACACGCAAAGAATTTCTTCAACTCGAAGACAACACTCTTTGGCAGTCACGGAAGCGACCTTATCGTAGGCACAGACCTGTTTAGCAGAGACAGCGAGTCCATTACCTTCGAAGCTGCCCCATTCATCTGGGTAGAAGCCAAGGCAGTAGGCTTAGACGCAAAACTGCACCACCACCGCCACGGCAGCGAGCATAGGCGTCACGGCGAAGTGCTTATAACAATTGGGCTCTTTAGCATCATGAAGCTGTTTAGACTTGTGCATCTTAATGTACAATCTACTGGCTTCTGCATCCCAGACGAGTGTGAAGGCAGTCATGATATTAACCCATGTGACTACTTCTCGGACCTAGATTTCCCGATGGACATCTTCTCGCCACCGCAACGCAAGGAGTTTATGGCCGCGCGCACAGAAGGGTTTGAAGCAAAGATTTTTAGCTAGTCTTTAATCGCAAGCAAAAAAATACCCCTGCTACGGTATTATCGGTGGCAGGGGTATTTTTGTATGTGATTCAAAAACGGTTTATTTACACAAGATATATCAATTTAGCTGCGTATATAGTATTATAACAATACAAAGCATTATGACGTATTTACAAAGTTTATTATATATTTTTGTAAAGGAGGCTAAATCTATGTCATTGTATCTGACACTGTTTCTTATTGGTGTGGGCTTTATCGTAATCTCGATGTTATTTGGCGAGGTCCTTGACTTTGCTACTACTGGGTTTTTCTTCTTAAAGCCCAAGGTATTGGCCCTTGTTATCACCGTCATAGGCGGGGTTGGCATGATTCTGACCCCTAGGATGGGGAGCTATATGGCGTTCCCGTTTAGTTTGGCTGGCGGCTTATTTGCAGGGTATCTGCTGTACCGCCTTGTTATTTTGCCTCTAATGAGGCTGTCGCATACCAGTACCCACGATAAACAATCGCTTATCGGCTCTATGGCCAAAGTATCATTGTCTATACCTCAAGGTGGCTTTGGGAAGATTATGTACACGGTAAACGGGTCTTTTGTAACCAGCCCAGCCCGGACAGAAGACGGTAGCGGCATTGTCAAAGATACCGAGGTTGTTATCACTTCTATTAAAAACAATGCCTACTATGTAACAGAAAAAAGTTATCAAGAACATGAACATGCTGTACCAAGCAGTGAAGTTTTAAACGCAAATTAAGGGTTGACCCCCATTAAAAGGAGGAAAAAGAATGCCAGCTATTTTTAGCCCAGCAGTACTGTCCGCGTTGCCAATTGGCCCCCCTATGATTGCGGCAATCGTTGTTGCAGCAATTTTTATTGTCATCTTCTCTATTTTGGCAATGTGGAAACGCGTACCTCAAAACAAGGCCGCAGTCATAACCGGCCGCAAAAAGAGGGTAATCTCCGGTAGCGGCGGTATCGTATGGCCAGTGCTCGAAAGATATGATGTCATATCTCTAGAAAACATAAAAATCCCGGTAGAAATTAAGAGCGCCATCTCCAGCCAAGGCGTTGCAATCTCTGTAAGAAGTGTATCGGTTGTAAAAATCAAATCTGATCACGAATCTATCTATTCTGCTTTTGAGCAGTTCTACAGGGGTAATGCCAAAACCACCAGCGATGAAATTTCCACCCAGGCCAACTATATATTAGTTGGTAAATTGCGTGAAATCATCGCAAAAATGACCGTTGAGGAAATTTATCGCGACAAAGATAAATTCTCCAGCGAAGTGCAAGAGAATGCAGCTCGGGATTTGGCCGAGATGGGCCTAGAAATTAAAGCTTTCACGGTAATGGACTTGGGAGACTCTAACGGTTACTTGGAAGCCCTTGGTCGCAAGCAAATTGCTGAAGTTAAAAAAGATGCAGATATAGCCGAAGCAGACGCACGCAGGGAAACTACAGTAAGGACCGCCGAAGCCACCCGCCTAGGCGAAGCCGCACGCTTGCAAGCCGAGACGCAAATTGCCGAAGCCGCCAAGGAAAAGGAACTCAACGTCCAGGCCTTCCGCCAAGAAGCGGAAGCAGCAAAAGCCCAAGCCGACCTTGCATACGAAATCCAAGCCAACAAAGTCAAAAAAGAAGTAACCGATACAGAGATGCAAGTTGAGCTTCTTAGGAAACAAAGAGAGACAGAACTAGCCGAGCAAGAAGCCATAAGACGAGAAAGAGAACTAGCCGCAACAGTACACAAAGCCGCCGACGCAGAAAAATACAGGCGCGAAAAAGAAGCAGAAGCCTCCAAATACGAGCAAATTGCCCGTGCACAAGCAGAAGCTGAAGCCATTAAGCTCGACGGTGCCTCTAAAGCAGAAGCCGTAAAAATGCAAGGTCTTGCCCAAGCAGATGTAATAAGCCAGCAAGGCTTGGCAGAAGCAGAAGCAATAAAAGCAAAAGGTTTAGCAGAAGCTGAAGCAATGCACAAGAAAGCCGAAGCGTTTAAACAATATAACGACGCCGCTGTAACCCAAATGGTAATCGAAAGACTACCCGAGATAGCCAAAAACGTAGCCGAGCCATTGTCAAAAACAGAAAAGATAGTAGTTGTAGACAGCGGCAGCGGCCAAGGCGGCGGGGCATCCAAAGTCTCTGGTTATGTAACAGATATCATGGCCAAACTGCCTGTCACTGTTGAAGCGCTTACCGGTGTTAACCTAGTGGATACCCTTAAGCGTTTTGCGGAGGGTGCTGGCACCAATGCCGGGGAAGTTGAAAAGGTTATTGGCGAAGTTTTAGATAACTAGATTTGACACAACCTCTTATAGCCAAGGCTGTTGTATATCGCGAAAGCGGTAGGCAACAGCCTTTTTTGTGGAGTTTTTATCCAGTCACATCACGCCGCCTGTAAAACGCTAATCCACATATGGTCAAAACCAAAGACACCGCAGATAAAGCCAACAAGGGCAAAACACGCATATCCTCTAAAGGCATTTGCGGTATATGATAAAAAGGCGATAACATCATAGCCCACCTAGGTATGTTGAGCAGCTCTCCAAAAAACCCGAGCATGAATACATAGGTAAAATACGCCCAGCATAGTGCAACTGCTTTAGGAAAAACGCCAACGAACAAGATGCTTAACCCCAACATAGCCCACAAGGCAGGAACATAAACCATCATCGAATGAATCAACGAACCAAACGCAAGCGGAGTTTCCAGCATTAGGGAACTAACAGCCCATAAACCTACGGTTGTTGCAAAAGGCATGAGTAGGCTTGCAATAAAAGCAAGAACAATATAACTCGTCAAATAATATGAGCGAGAGATTGCTCTGCTAAGTATAGGCTCGGCCCGCCCTTCTTTTTCTTCTCGTAAAACTTTGAAAACCAATATCAGCACAGGTGCAATGCAAACTATGGAAAAACCAACATTAAGAAACATCGTGAACAGTTCTACGGCAGAAAAATCAGCAGAAGCGGGCTGGTCGCAAGCTACGCTTGCTGCTCGCCCATGCATCCCGGGCATTAACATTTGAAATGCCCCGTTTTCTCCTGCAAAATGTTCTGCATCACGCAAAATGCCACCCAATGCCGCACCAAAGCCCAATAACACAATTGCCCAAGAAAATAGTGTGTTGCGATTTTGCCGCCATGCAAGACCCAAAGGTGTCCTAAGAAAGTGTGATGCGTAATCACGGCCTTGTTTTTCTGGCAATAATCCCTGCCCAATATCACGCCTTGCGTTAAGAAAATATGCAACGCCAAACAGGATAAAAGCCAAAATTAACATAACAAAAAACGGCCAAGGTTGATTTGATACAAAGGCTTCTGCTCTAAGCGGCAGGCCTAGTGGGGATATAAGCGAAAGGGGTCTAAACGTTACATCACCTACAGCACGCAACAAATAAGATACAATGAGGACAAAAAAAGCATATCCTGTTACAGCTCGGGTTGAGTGGGAAAATTGAGATATAACTGCTGAAGTAGCCGCAAAAAATATACCTGTTACTCCTAAGCTTACGCCATAGATGAATGCCCCTAGTGTTGTCATTCCGCTTATGCTTAAAATAGAAAGCAGCACGCCATGAGAAACAGTCAACAATGCATTAACAATGATTGCCGTTATCATTACAGCATGAAAGGCAGACAATCTGCCAATAGGCAAAGAACGCAATACCTCATATCGCCCTTTTTCTTCATCGCCGCGCGTACTTTGCATGACAAGGAAGATGTTGAAAATTGCTACCGCTATTAGGGTAAAAAGATGCATTTCCACAGCGTAAAAATGTACTACCTGAAAAGTCTCCACCGCAAAAAATGGGCCTTGCAACGCTATATGAGCAGGGTTGTATTTCATAACTTGTAGCCCCTGCAATTCTTCGGCGGTAAATTGGTTTTGAAATGCTGTAAGCATTACTGCTGCAACAAGTAAAAGCAGGATTACCCAGGCAATGATATAAACACGCTCTTTATACAGGGTAAAACTAGTAAGTTTTATGCTGTTTTTGAACATTTCCGTCATGATATTTTACCTCCGACAGGTGTGCCATAGTGGCGCATAAACAAATCTTCCAGTGATGGCGGTGCACTCTCCATCTTTTTAATGCCAAATTGAGAAACGAACCGGATAACCGCATCCATTTCTTCTATGTCTACTTCAAAACGGATATTGTTTTGCTTAATCAGAACATTGTGTATTCCTGTTACCTTCTCAATCCCTTGCGGTTCGCGCATTGTAACTATGTCCATGTGATAACGTGTCAGGTGTCGCAAATCATCCAAAGTGCCTGTTTCGACCAATTTGCCATCACGGATAATGCCTACTCGGTCACATAAACGCTCGACTTCTGACATGATATGACTGGACAGAAACACACTTTTGCCCTTGCTTTTTTGCTCTAGTACACACGCTTGAAACACCTGCTCCATCAAAGGGTCAAGCCCGCTTGTTGGCTCGTCTAAGATAAATAAATCGGCTTCGGAAGCAAAGGCGGCAATCAAGGCTACTTTCTGGCGGTTACCCTTTGAGTATGTGCGGCATTTCTTTGATGTATCTAAGTCAAAATCACGGACAAGTTTGTCACGCAGCTCTTTGTTATATGTCCCACGCAAACTAACAAATAAATCTATTACTTCGCCGCCTGTTAAATTTGCCCACAAATTCACATCACCCGGCACATAAGCAATGCGCTTATGGATTTGTGTTGCGTTTTTCCATGCGTCCATCCCTAGCACTTTTGCGTTGCCTGATGTTGCTTGCAAAATACCAAGTAAAACACGGATTGTGGTTGATTTGCCTGCGCCGTTGGGGCCGAGATATGCAAACACCTCTCCTTCTGCGACATTAAGGCTGATATTGTCTAATGCCTTAAATTTACCGAACTTTTTTACAACGTTGTCAAGCTGTAAGCTGAATTTCATGTTTATGACCTCCAATATATTTATTATCACAATGATTGAACAACCATTCAACTATGAGGATAAAAATTTTTACTCCTTGCTTTATTCTTCGCTATGTTCAAATCCATTTTTCAGCATTTCACGCACATGGTTATCTGAGAGTGAATAGTAAACATTCTTTCCTTCTTTCTCGTTATGGACAAGATTTAGTAACCGCAGAGATTTTAATTGATGAGAAACTGCAGATTTTGTTATGCCCATCAACACAGCAAGGTCACATACGCACATGCGCTCCTTTGACAATGCCCACATGATTTTTAAGCGTGTAGGGTCTGCAAACATTTTATAGAGGTTTGATAATGTCCTAAATTGGTCATTATCAGGCATCATATTTTTTGCACGGGCAATGACATCTTCATGGATTGCGTTGCAATCGCAAGTATCGTTTGCTTGTTTCATATTATCCACCTCCAAATAATAGTTGAACAATCGCTCAACTGTTATAAGTTAACATACCCTTTAAGCCACGTCAACACTATAATTAAAAAAACTCATGCCGCCATAAACAGTCCCAAGGCGGCATGAGTTTTGTACAAGGCAGGTGCTATAAACCTGCTGTTTATAATTTTTCTATAATAATTAGCGAAACACTCTTGAGTGGCATGTCAAACTCCAGCTCCAGCTTGCCATCATGCGGGGTCATTGTTTGTACAGGGAAAAGCAACTCCAGGCCATCGCGGGCTTTTATTGCGTTATACTGGCTGCCTACTGGGTAGTCTGGCCGGCCTTGGCGCACCCATTCTGTATAGGGGTTTGAATGGTCTTTATCTATGCTGTAGTGCGTAACCCTACATTGCCCACCCATGGGCAAGTTATCTACTGTCAATGCTACTTTGTATGTGCCTGTATCCCAGGTATCTTCGTGACAGTACAGCAGCACTTCTGCTGACTGTGTACCGGTTATGGTTGCCCAGCCGTCTATTTCGGCGCCTTGCCCTTGACCCCAATAATCTGTATATCCTTCTGGGTTTTGAGCTTTGGAGGATGTAAGTGCTATGCGCTGATATCCTAGCTTTGCGTACATTTTGAAGGTGTTAAACATGGCCTTGTCTATGCCCTGGGTGCTAAAAGTACGTGTGCCCTCAAAGCAACGTTCCCCTTCAAACATAAACGCCCATGCTTGGGGACGGAAGTCCATACCCAGCTCTGCCCCAATGTCGTATATATTTTTGTAGGCAGAGGCTACATACGATGCATAATACTCGGTATTGCGGAAGTCAAATACAGGGTTATCAAACCTACCCCCTGCGGCCCAACCATCTGGGTCAGCCTCTGTTAGGACGCACTCCAAATCACCGTAACCGCATTCTTTTATGACTGTCCCACATATGCGTACCTGGTCTAGTAGTTTTTTTACAGAAGGCGTTTTATCTAGTTTTGGTGAAGTGGTAAAGCCATACCCGCCACCCTTGGTATGGAAGGATGTGAAATCCAGCCTGGTACCGGTCTTGCCAGAGTAATAGTTTGTGCCTGACTTTGTATGGACCAAGAAATCTCGCAAATAATTGGCAGCTTTTGAATCAAAACTCATAGCGCCACAGGTCGCGGGGCCGCCAAACCGTGCAGTAGGCAGCACGTCGTGGATTGCAGCTTGTGTATAATCGTAAAGCTTGCAAAATTCCTCGTGGGTGCCGGTCCAGTAGAAGATGTCTGGCTCGTTCCACATTTCAAAATACCAGGACTCTATTTCTTTTTCCCCATATCGTGCTACTAGGTGCTTTACTAAGTTGCATATCAGGTCGTACCATTTTTTATAGTCTTTTGGGGGGCGGCTCCAGCCTACGCGCTTGTACTGGCTGTAGCTATCCCATTCTTTTTCTATGCCGGTCATATCTGCTAGGGCCATGGGCATAAAGCCTATTTCGAAAAAAGGCTTGCAATTATTGGCCAGCCATATGTCGCACATTTTGTCTATTAAGCCAAAGTAGTAGACGGGGTTACCATGCTCATCCTCTGTATAAGCGTTGGTTGAGCCCCATTTGTAAAACCCATGCAAGTTGCCCGTGCAAAGCATGTGATGGGCGCGGATATAATATGGCTTTTCTAATTTGCCAAGCTTGGAGATAAGCTCCATCCCACCTGGCGAATGGGTGTAGTTACACTCGTCGTAGCCTACATAGTTCCAGGTATGCGCAAGCTCGCCCATTTGTTTGGACGCGTCCACATGGACAGTGACGTTTTGATTCATGTTTGCTTCCTCCTCTATACTCATATCTGCAGTTTAAAGTGATCAGTGATCGCTTTTGGCCCAATCATCAAAACTGCCTAATGCATTGCATTGGTTGTATTTTACCATAATAATCACATTATATTGTTATAGTACGAATTGCATTTATATGTGCATAGTGGTATAAAAAAGCTGATAATTTTAATCCGATTATCCTTACGTTGGTCCTAAGGAGATATAACATGAGCAAAAAAAATAGATATATTGTGGTGTGCATTGTGTGCTGCATTGCATTCATTGTTGCATACACGCAGCTGCCAACACATGCTGCTATATTCCCAGCACCTGGTGCTACTATAGAAGCCACTGGCAACACTGGTACCGGTGGTGCCCCATGGCGCCTATATAGCGATGGCACCCTGGTTGTAGATGACGGGACAATTAACTGGTCTGGTGGGGCAAGTCCATGGAGTGCGCATTCGGCAGATATTTACAGGATTATATTTACGGGGCCTATTGTTGCAGGGCCGCACATTAGCAGCCTGTTCCGCGCACTTTTAAATGTGGAAACTATAACTGGGCTTGAATATTTTAATACAACCAACGTGACCAATATGAATAGCTTGTTCCATAGCTCAGTAAGTCTTACAGGTATTGGGGATTTATCTGGTTGGGATACAAGCAACGTAACACGTATGGACTTTATGTTTAGTGGTGCAAGCAGCCTGGCCAACGGCGTAGATATATCTGGCTGGGATACAAGCAACGTAACCACCATGGACAGGATGTTTAACAGTGCAAGCGCGCTAACGTCATTGGATTTGTCTAATTGGGATACGGGTAGTGCAATAGATTTAAGCCAAATGTTTAGGGATGCTAGTAATCTTGTTAGTGCTGGAGATTTATCTGGTTGGGATACAAGCAGCGCAATACACATCTCTAGTATGTTTTATGGCACAAATAGCTTAACAAGTCTTAACCTTACCGGCTGGGATATTAGTAATGCAACAAGCATGAACAACATGTTTCGCGAAAGCGGTGTAACAGCCATAACAGGAATATCTGGATGGGATACAAGCAACATAACTATCATGTCGGGCTTGTTTCTTAATGCAAGCAACCTTGCACATCTTGATTTGTCGTTGTGGGATACCAGTAGTGTAGTAGATATGGGTTTTATGTTTAGTGATACCCTAAGCCTTACTAGCATTGGTGATGTGACCGGGTGGGACACAGGCAATGTGACCAATATGGAAAGGATGTTTCGCAGGGCCACTGGGCTTAGTAGTCTTGACTTGTCTGGGTGGGATATGTCTGCAGCGGGTGATACATTCCAAATGTTTAGCGGAGCTACAGGCATACGCACGTTGGCATTGGGGGCAGAGTTTAGGGCCAACGCGACAGGGTCGTCTACACTGCCTGCTGTGCCCAACAATGCCGTTTATACCGGCATGTGGCAAAATATTGGCACAGGGACCATTGGTGACCCACAAGGGGCATATGTGCTAACATCTGTTGAGCTTATGGCAAGGTATGGTAGCGGCGGTACGCCTTCTATAGATACATGGGTATGGCAACCTAGATACCCAATTCCGGCACCTACAGCCACGCCCATGCCTACACTTACACCTTCACCCACACCAATACCAGATATGTCAACACCAACGCCAACACCTACAGCGGTACCTACACCAACCGCTACACCATCAGCTACACCATCAGCAACGCCAACCGCTATGCCATCTACCCCTACTCCAACCTCGACTCCTGTGGCCTCGCCAACACCTACACCATCTATCACGCCTACCCCTACCCCCGTGGCCACACCAGCACCTATTAGCACACACACACCTATACCTATATACACGCCTTCACAGGCAACCACTCCTACACCCAGCGCACCTTACGTATTACCCCCCACGCCCACGCCCACCTCATTGCCACACCCAACCCTAACGCCCACACCTGCACCTTCGCATCCCCCAACTTTGCAAAGGCACTATGCATATATAATCGGTTTTTCGGACGGCACGGTACGTCCTGGTGCATTGTTAACCAGAGCCCAAGCGGCAACAATTTTCTTCCGTATTATGGGTGACAATGACCGTACAGTTTATTGGGCACAAGACAACCCTTTTTCTGATGTTGGCATCAACCAGTGGTTTAATAATGCCGTGTCCACCGTCACCAACGCGGGGTTAATAACAGGTATGCCAGGCGGTACATTCGAGCCCAACCGCCCAATAACACGGGCCCAGCTTGCAGTAATTGTAGCCAGGCACAGTGGCATATACGACAATACAGCACCGCTTTTTATAGATATTGCTGGCCATTGGGCCGAAGGATATATAAACGCAGTTGCACAACAGGGCTGGGTAGTAGGATATGAAGGCCCCGGCGGGCGCTTCCTACCCAACCAGCCTATCACCCGCGCCGAAGCGGCGGCGATTATCAACCGTATGCGTGGTTGTCTACCTCATGGGGCGCAGGCATTGCTGCCGGATATGCGTATGTTTGCGGATAATATAAACCCTATGGCATGGTATTACTTATATATCCAGGCTGCGGCCAACTCACATAAATATGTATTGGTAGACGATGTCAATCACGAAACATGGGTGTACCTATTGCTCCCAGAAAGGCCTTGGCATTTGTTGGAGTTGCCGGGTTCGCAGCCTTGGTACATTTTTGGGAGTTATAAATAAAACACTGGTTGTTTATGGATACATTCAATGTATTAAAAGGGCTACTGTTTATTTACAAACTTCCGGAAGAATGCATTACGATACTTGCTAGGCGTTGTCCCTTCTAGCCGTTTGAATACCTTCATGAAGTATTTTTCGTCTGCAAAGCCAATTTTATTGGCTATTTGTTTAATTGGCTCGCTGGAGGAAAGTAAAATTTCTTTGGCAGCGTCTATTTTTGTTCGGTTTATATAATCCATCAGTGATACACCGGTGTATTTCTTAAAAACACTTGAGAGATATCCGGGGTGATAATTAAACTCTGCTGCTACTTTGGTTACGCTTATCTGGCTTGCATAGTGCATACGTATCCAGTCCATTATTTTTACGATGTATTTATAGGTTGCGGATACATCTCCTATTTCGTATCCCCTTACAAAGTTTGTTGTAATCTCCAACCCCAAAAGGCTAAGGGCATAGTGTACTAAATAACCAGAATAAAATGTCTGCTGTGCCGCATCTAGTAGCTGGCGGAACTGCAATATTACCCTTTCGCTATTTGCAAGGCGGTTTGTCTCGGGGATGATGTATTGGTCGTGGGCTATTTCTGTGTTGGACTTGATGAAGTGGAGCTGGCGGTTAATTTCTTCTTCATCTACAACGCGGTAATCGTTGCCCCATATACTAAAATGGCACCAAAAGTATGATAACTCACCACTAGAGGCCTTGTATCCTTTATGTTCTAGGCCAGGAAAAAGCAGGATATATTGGTTTGGGCCTATATCGTACTGTTTGCCGTCTTGCTCTATATACAAGTGTCCCTTGTTGCACAATACCAAAACAAGCTCGTCAAGGGTGCGGCGGTCATGTATGAAGTTATCAGAATTCATTAGATGACCGCATCCTTCTAGCAACAACGGGTTATTGCAAGGAGAAACTAAGTACAACATACGTAAATTTTCCACCTTTCCTGTGGATTTGTTGTTTACTTGCTGTGTTTGTGTTTCTATTATATAGCAGTGATACACATATTACACTTCTATTGTGAATGGAGGCTAACATGATTAGATTCCCTATTTCATCTCCAGGTGCTGGCTATAATTTTGATGACCCACCGGCACCGGCTTTTAAGGAAGTTATGGTACATGACCCATCTATTTTTAAGTCAGGGGACATGTACTATGTTTTTGGCTCACATATGGCTGCGGCACGCTCGCATGACTTGATTTCTTGGGAGCAAGTTTCTACCCATGTAAGCCCACACAACCCATTTATGCGAGATGTAGACGATTTTAAAGACGCCTTCGAATGGTCACAAAGTCGTACATTTTGGGCGGGAGACATCCAACCAATGCCTGACGGGCGGTTTCTTATGTATTATTGCAACTGCCAGGGCAGTATGCCTTTGGGTGACATTGGCCTTGCCGTTTCTAGTAACGCAGAAGGGCCATATATTAACCAAGGCATGTTCCTAAAATCAGGGATGCGCTGGATTAGCGAAGATGGAACACCTTACAACCCAACAATACACCCTAATTGCGTGGACCCACACGCTTTTTTTGATGCAGACGGTATTTACCGGCTGCTGTACGGTTCATTTTCTGGTGGGATTTTTATTATGACATTGGACCCTGCAACAGGGCTTCCTATACCCGGCCAGGGGTACGGCAAGAAGCTAATGGGTGGCAACCATGGCCGTATCGAGGGCCCATACATGCTATATAGCCCCCAAACAAAATATTACTACCTGTTTGTTACGTTTGGTGGGCTTAGACATGATGAGGGCTACAATATCCGTGTTGCCCGCAGCCACAGTGTTGAAGGGCCTTTCTATGATGCCGCAGGGCAAGAGATGACCGATGTAAAAGGCGCAGAAGGGACTATTTTTGACGACAGATCCATTGAGCCATTTGGCACTGAAATCATGGGTGGGTACTGGTTTATGCAGGAAATGGGCGAGCCAGGGCGCAGCACTACTGGGCATATTTCTCCCGGTCACAACAGCGCTTACTACGACAGTGAAACTGGGCGATATTTTTTATTGTTTCACCAGCGGTTTCCACATTCTAGGGCCACACACCAAGTTAGGGTGCATGAGATGTTTATGGGTGAAGATGGCTGGTTTGTGGTGTCGCCTTTTAGGTATGACGGTGCAAGCTTGCGCAGCTTTAAGCCCCAACACGTACACGGGGCATGGAAAATTATTTGCCATGGGCAAGAGATTAACTATACACCCAACATATCTGTCACGGTCACGCTCAACCCTGACGGCAGTGTTAACGTGCATAGAAGCGGGTATGAAACAGGCGAGTGGACACTGGGTGCAGATGGCAAGGCATTTACGATTACGCTGGACGGTACTTGTTATAAAGGCTACCTACTGCGCAGCTACGCCGCAGACCATGACGCATGGGTAATGTCTTTTACTGCCTTGTCGGCCAAAGGGGTTGCCCTATGGGGTGCCGGTGTCTGCGGCTTATAGTGTGAAATTTGGAGGTATGACCTATGAAGATTTTAGCATTACTAGTACTTAGCCTTTTGTTTTTGGCTGCGTGCGGCACGGGGCAGGATGACAATGGCGTGACAGACGATTATGACACCCCACCGGCTGGGGCAGCACAGGAACCAATAACTCTTACCGCGCCAGGTGCCGGCTTTGACTTTAATGACCCGCCGCCGCCGGTTTTTGGGGAAGTTTCTGTCCATGACCCGTCTGTTTTTAGGGTTGGGGATATGTTTTATGTAATAGGCTCTCATATGTCTATGGCTCGCTCCAGGGATTTGATTTATTGGGAGCAGGTGTCTAACTATGTAAACCCAGACAACCCTCTAATATATAGTCTCGAGGACTTCCAAGAAGCTTTTGATTGGGCGCGTACAACTACCTTCTGGGCTGGGGATATCCAGCCAATGCCGGACGGGCGCTACTTTATGTATTATTGCAACTGCGAAGGTTCTATGCCTCTGGGGAACATAGGCCTTGCCATTGCCGACAACCCCGAAGGGCCGTTCATGAACAAAGGCATTTTCTTACGCTCGGGTATGCACGGTACTAGCGAGGATGGCACACCTTACAACGCAAATATACACCCCAATGCCGTTGACCCTCACGCGTTTTTTGATTCGAATGGTGAGTTTTGGATGGTGTACGGCTCGTTCTCTGGTGGGATTTTTATATTGCGTATGTGCCCGGAAACGGGCCTCCCATTACCCGACCAGGGGTACGGCACTAGGCTCATGGGCAACAACCATAGCCGTATAGAAGGGCCATATATCCTGTATAGCCCTGAAACTGAATATTACTATCTGTTTGTAACATTTGGCGGATTGGGTCGCAACGACGGTTATAACATACGAGTCTCCCGCAGCCGCAACCCAGACGGCCCATTTTATGACAACAGGGGCAATGCCATGATAGACGTACATGGTGCACGCGGCTCGTTTTTTGATGATAGAGCTATCGAGCCATACGGTACTAAGCTGATGGGTGGATACTGGTTCTTGAGGGAGCGTGGCGAGCCCCGTATGACATCCGGCTACCTGTCTCCTGGCCACAATAGTGCATATTTTGACGCAGAAACAGGCCGGTATTTTCTTATCTTCCATACCCGTTTTATTATTGGCCCATACCATAGAGTGAGGGTGCACGAGATGTTTTTGACAGATTGCGGTTGGTTTGTGGTATCCCCGTTCCGCTATGACGGTGCCATGCAGCGCAGTTTCTTGGCCGAGCATGTGCCGGGGTCATGGAAGCTTATTAATCATGGGCAAGAAATAAATTACGAAGCCAACCTTTCTGTGACAGTAAACCTGACTGCCGACGGTAGAGTCTACGGTGCCAAGGCGGGGTATTGGTCTTTGGAAGCTGACGGCACGACCTTTAATATCACGGTAGAAGGCATAGCGTATAGGGGGCGGCTGCTTCGCAGTTACGCCAGCGACCATGGCCGGTGGGTAATGTCTTTTACTGCTATGTCAGAGGATGGTATCGCACTTTGGGGTGCAGGTGTGGTGCAGTAAGCACAAAGGCTTGAGAATGGAGGTTTATATGCAAACTTACCAGAATCCTTTCAGACTAGACAATCAATGGGACCAAAACCAATTGGGTGACCCATATATCATGCGTCACGATGGGTATTACTACCTATACTGCTCTAGCCATCAGGCAGAGATAAAGTGCTGGAGAAGCGAAAACCTAGTGCAGTGGGACTACATGGGCAGCGTGTGCAACCTACCAGAGATAGATGGTGCATATGCGCCAGAGGTACTATACACACACGGTAAGTTTTACATGGTGACATCGCCCAAGGGAAGCGGGCATTACCTGTTAGTCTCGGACTCGCCTACAGGCCCCTTTACCCTTGTGTCTGAAAATTTTGGGTTATTAATAGACGGTAGTTTATTTGCTGATGACGATGGCAAGGTGTATTTTACCAGAGCCGGGCACCAGGGTATTGTTGTACACGATACTTGTTTGCCCAATACCCCAGATACAAGCGGTGCAACCATCCCCCAAAGCTACCTCAATCATTGGACAGAAGGCTCGATGATAATAAAACGGGACGGTTTTTACTTCCTTACCATGACAGGTAACCACCTGCTAAGCCGCGGGTATAGGGTTGACTATATAGTGTCGCCCCATGCCCCAGACAAGGGGTATGTCACCCCGCGCAACCCAACATTGCTGCTGGAAACAGGTGACGAATTTCATGCACTGGGCCACAGCTCTACAGTTTTGGGGCCGGACATGGATAGTTATTATATTGCGTACCATTCGTTTAACTTTTTGGCAGAGCCAAAATACCGCAGTCTTAATATAGACAGGTTGTTTTTTGATGGCGCGCGTATGTATGTCAACGCTGCCTGGTGGCAGCAGGGTATACCAGCTGGGCCTGTGTTTAAATCACGGGACGGCGAAGGCCTAGCAAGGCAAAAACATTACGGCAAGACCTACTGGGTCACACCCCCTACGGGGGTGCATTTTACTGCAGAGTTGACAATCAACCCCAAAGGCAAGGCGGTTGATGTTTTATTAAACACCGAAGATTTACTTCACATTCATGACGGTTGTGTATCCTTTAACGGCAAGAAAAAACAGCTACCGCAAAATATAGATTTAAACGCAGACCTTACCATACGCATTGCACAGGGCAAGAAGTCTTGCAAGATATGGCTTAACGGTATGGGTATCATGGAATGGGCAACACAAGAGTTTACAGTGTCAGGCAAAAGCGGAATATACTTATGGAGTGAAGCAGACACAACCCCTGGCTTTGTAGGTTTTTCCCACACAGCAGAAGGCACTGGTGATTTTAACGCTTCGAAGAACATACCGGGGCGTTTCCTTGCCGTGCATACTGGGTTGGCACAGCCGGTAGAAATAGAAACTCATATAGAAACAGGTTTCCAGGCGCAAGCTATATGCGGGAGCACACAGTCCTTTTATTATAAGATTAACACAAAAAAAGCCGGCAACTATACGCTATTTATTCGTATGCAGGTATATACCCCAGATGCCCGCATCATTGTAAATGGGGAGACATTTACAATGCAAAAACTACGCACAAACGGGTTTGTGACAGTTTGCGCCGGGGCGGTAGATTTGCCGCAAGGCGAGTCGATGCTAAAATTTTCAGGCCTAAACGGCATAAGCTTAATAGACGAGTTTACATTGGTAGAGTCCAGCCAAGTCCCACAATCTGTCACTGTTGTAGACAAGGGTCGCCTAACCTATGACGACTTGCGTATTATGGGGCATAAAAGAGCCAACAGCATGTTGCGTAAACAATGGGGTTTTACCTGCGCCGAAAATCACGGCATGGGGTTTGTTGGCGGAGATGGCTGGACAGATTACACTGTAAAAGCCAACCTAAACATCAACCGCCACACAAGGGGCACAGTATCTATATACCTACGCACAACAAAAGAGTCCTGGTTCGAACATCAAGCGTCACCAGCATTGTTGGGTTACAGGGTAATAGTTAATAGCGAGGGTATTGCTCTGATGCGTTGCCACTATGGCGAAAAACCTCTGGCAAGCA
>WQVY01000023.1 GCA_009785605.1 Defluviitaleaceae bacterium
CAGATTTTATGCCAGCCATACGACTCATAATCCCACTCAACGCTGCGAGGTCTAAGTCATATAAATCATCTAAAGTAATGCCCATCATTTCTAAAAGATAACTTTCATATTCTCCAAATATAGCCATTGCTTGATGACGCAATTCTTGCCGTTGTTCTTCTGACATATAATCTTCTAAAACTATTGGGATATCCCAATCTCGGATAGTAACATCTAGTGGTGTTTCCATTGCAAGATAATCGCTACGTCTGAAAGCATCCATAAGTTCATCTGGCAAAGGATAAAAATCTGCAGTGCCATGATGTGTAGCCCCAAACATGTACATCGTCTGCCCGTGAGGTGCTGTTACCAGCCACAACAATGGTATTTCATCGTTACTTGTTTGCGAGGGCTGTGGTGATGGTGCCGTAGTTTGTGTGGGAGTCAATGTTGGCATCGGCTCTATTTCAACTAAAGACAAATAATCGTTATTAGTATATTCATATGAGCACCCTGTAAAGTTATCTCTGCCGCATGTAGCAAACAAAAACAATATGGCTGCAAGATGTAAAAGTAGGATGAGTCGTCTTAAATTATGCATTAAACCGCCTCCATACCGATATGATGGCTATCATAACATCGCGAATTTGAAGAACAGGGAATTGGTATATTGTCATCAAAATCCGATATATCCAACATCAAACTCGCGACGTTTGTGCCTTTAATACAAGATATGCAAATATTAGCTTATCTGGTCGTCAACAAAATAGAGCATACCATTATATGTCAAGTGCAGGAAAGCTAGTAGTAACAAATACCGCTTACGTGTTATTACTATCGGCACGGGCCACCTTGTGATGGGGCGATAGCGCAATTGGCAATTGAGTCTCCACACCCAATAGTTGCCGAACCTACGCTACATGATGGGCCTTGGGTACATGGACTACCGCATGAAGCTAAAACAAGTGTAGGACAAAACCTACAAGTAAACGATGATGTTCCATCGAGCTCAATTGACACCTTTTGAATATCCAGGTCAAAATCATCAAACATATTTGTCATAATGTACCTCCTGTAATATAAAGTAATAATCCCGCCCTATTTTCAGGATTTTGAAGCCGCCGGCTATTTTGCATAACTAGCTACATCTATACCATTCATTTTAAAACTTACTATTAAATATATTTATCGCCAACCCGCATGACTAGGACACACTTAGACAATCATATTCCAAATCAAAGTTTAACGTATCCTTATAGCCTCATACCCTCTTTGCACAAGCAAGTCAATTACATTGTCTTCCCCTATTAGATGCCCGGCTCCAACCATAAAGAAGACTTTTTTGCCTTCGGCCATATACTCGCTGGCTCTGTCTGCCATTTGGCGGTCACGGGTTGTGAGAAAAACATGTCTCCATTCTGCAGCCAAATCATCATCATTTAAGTTGTCAAGCTCTAGATTAAGCAAATACAGTAATCCTTGCTCATCCCCACTTCGCCAAAACTCCATTGACATCCTTATCTCTTCAGCTTGTGCGCTAATACCAGTATTAAATGTGCGTTCAAGAGCCCGTATCATAAAAGGAACAGATAAATTGCGTATGCTTTCATCAAGTTCAACATAATCTTCGATGTAGAGAATTCTCATGCGTCTACGAAGTCCTCGTTGTGCTTCTCTTTCCACTTGATGGAAGAAATAGTGCTCCATACCATAGCGTTCTAGCGCTCCAGATTTTATGTAAGCCATACGACTCATAATCCCACTCAACATAGCGAGGTCTAAGTCATATAAATCATCCAAAGTAATATCCATTATTTCTAAAAAATAACTTTCATATTCTCCAAATATAACCATTGCTTGATGGCGCAACTCCTGGCGTTGGTCTTCTGTCATATAATCTTCTAAATTTATTGGGACAGTCCAATCCCGGTTAGTAAAATCTAATGGCACTTCCATTGCAAGATAATCGCTACGCCTGAAAGCGTCCATAAGTTCATCTGGCAAAGGATAAAAATCTGCAGTACCATGATGTATTGTACCAAACATGTACATCGTCTGTCCGTGGGGTGCTGTTACCAACCACAAAAATGGTATTTCATCGATAGTTTCTCGGGATGGTTGTGATGTTGATATTGGCGCTGGGGGTTGTGTGGTAGTTGGAATTGGCTCTGGTACCGGCGTAGTTTCTGATACATTTAAATCACCGCTGGTAGTATTGTCGTTTGAATAGTCCGTAGTACCATTTCTTCCACACGCCGCTAATTGAGATAATATGGTCGCTAAAAGCAATAAAAGAACAAATTGTTTTAAGTTACACATATAGTCGCCTCCATATCAATATGACTATAACTACAACATCGCGAATTTGAAAAATAGGGACTTGGAATAAAATTCGGATTTTATCCAATTTCAAACTCGCGATGTTGTGGACCTATAATGCAAATAAACATACAATTACTAGCCTATCTTATCGTATATAAAATGAACTGTTCTGTTGTATTTTAAACATAGAGTAGCTAGTAACAGTAATTGGTGATTATAGGTTATTACTATCGGCACGGACCACCTTGTGATGGGGCAATGGCGCAATTGGCAATTGAATCTCCACACCCAGCAACGGTATTCGAACCTACGCTACATGTTGGGCCCTCAGTGCATGTACTACAAGACCAAGCAAACCAACTTACCAGAATGTTGCAAATCCCACACGTAGATGAACTAGTTCCATAAGCTTCAATTGACACCTTTTGAATATCCAGGTCAAAATCATCAAACATATTTGTCATAATGCACCTCCTGTAATATAAAATAATATCCCGCCCTATTTTCAGGATTTTGAAACCGTCAGTTACATAGCAGTACGAACTACACTTATACAATTCGCTTTATTATTAATATAACAACAACCATACCATCGCGAACTTGAAGAATAGGGAAGTGGAATGTTGCCAACGACATGCAGAGTATATCCACCTTCAAGTTTGCGATGTTTACACCTTTAATACAAGCATACGTACAATTATTAGCTTATTTATCGTCAAAAATAAACCCAATCCCTTTATATGCCATACACAGAGAAATTAGTGGCTATAAATGGTGTTTATAGGTTATCGCTATCGGCACGGACCACCTTGTGATGGGACTATGGCGCAATTGTCAATTGAGTCTCCACACCCAGCAACAGTTGTCGGAACCACACTACATGTTGGGCCTTGAGTACATGTAACACAAGAAAAAATAAAAATACTAGTAGGTGTGCAGACCATACCTGAAAGTGAATTAGTTCCATAAGCTTCAATTGACACCTTTTGAATATCCAAGTCAAAATCATCAAACATATTTGTCATAATGTACCTCCTGTAATATAAAGTAATAATCCCGCCCTATTTTCAGGATTATGAAGCCGTCAGTTACCTAGCAGTACAAACTACATCTATACCCTTTGCTTTAATGAACTAGCGCTAACACCACCCTTCGACATCATATGTTAATTGTTCATAATCAATGCATCAAAAGTGCAACTACTATGGTATACACAAACATATATTTATTGTTTCCACATCACAAGCAATACAAAGAGACATACAGTATGCCTTAGACATATCTATTTAGCCTTATGCGACACATGCTAACATATACCATGCGCATATGTCAATACCTGTAAAATCATGTCGTAACCCATGCGTAAACACACAATCAATACCCACTCACACAACACCAACAAGCCCAAAAGCAACCCCACACAACCCCCCAACCCGCCGCCGCATGCCAGCCATATCACCCCCACCATCCATCAACCCCACCCCATAACATGCAAACCCAAGCACTTTCTCCACCTTAGTAGCATTGCGCAGCACAGCCTCACGGCAATGCGGAGCACAAAAGTCCACATCACCCCCACCACAAAACACCTCAACAGTACGCGCAATCACTTCGTACCCAGCCCCTGTATCCATCCCAGCCGCAACACCAGCAACCTCGCGATATGCAGCACCCATCTTTACCTCCCCTGCCTCCAGCCGCCGCATCAGCTCTGGCGTGCCCAGCTCTTGTATCTTCATAAACCAGTACAGTTTACGTTCACTAACGCCTATCTCCTTGGCCATGATTTTACGCGTATGCACTGGCTCGACGGTGTTTCTGCTGCGGTTTTTCTTGGCCTTTTGCCGTAGCAGCGTTTCCTTTTGCAATACTAGCTTCATACGTGTGATTTCTGATATGTTGCGGCGGCCTAGTTGGTTGGTGACTATCCACAGTTTTGCATCTTTCTTGGATGCAAAGCGCATTTGTTGCACGCTGTATGGGATGTTGTACTTTTGGCATATGGCGTAGCGGTTGTGGCCGTCTATGATTGTATTCTTCCATGCTTTTAGCATTTCACGGCAACCACTAGCAAGTATGCTATTTGTTAAGCCTTGTAGCTCATCATCAGACAGCGGTGCTATTAAATCGCGAAACTCTTTGTCTGTTTTAAGTATTTTATTGGTTTCCATGTTCTGGCCCTCCTAGTTTGCTTAATAGAGTGTCTAATAACGATGCTATGTTTACTAACTTGCTGTGTATTTCCGGGTCTGCGGCCTTGTAGCCCTGCGGGGGCTTTACGCTTTGTATAAATTTGAGCATTTTGCCGGCCAGGGTTAGCTGTTTTAGTATTTCTTTTGGTAGTAGGCGGTGTGCGGTGTTAACTTTGAGCTCGCCGGACTGTACTTTATTTATTAGCGCTGGGCTGCCATGTTCTTTAATTTGCATGTAGCTGTACAGTTTTCCTTTGCTAACTCCGGCATCTGCGGCAACTTCTTTTTGGACATGTATGGCTTCTATTTCCGGTTTTGATACTATTGGTAAAGGCGATCCTTTGCTTTTTTTATCCCCTCCCGCCAGGGATAAGTTCCTTTGTGCCTTCTCACGCAGCATTTCCATCTTCTTGATAGACATCTCCATCCGGGCAATGTCTGACAGGTTGCGGCGGCTTAGTTGGTTGTCCAAAATCCAGACTATGGCCTCCTCCCGTGACTCAAAAGTCATGTTTACGATTTGAAACTCAATGCCATGCTTTATGCAAATTTCAAACCGGTTGTGGCCGTCTAGTATTAGCCCTTGCCATAAGACTATAGGGTCATGGCACTTGCGGTCGGCCAGGATGTTTTGTTCGAGCTGTTCCCGTTCTTCTTGTAGTAGTGGCGGGATAAGACCCCTTAGCTCGCGGTCTATGGTTGGTATGATGGACATTGAAATCCTCCTTAACGTGTAATATATAGGCTCATTATACACAGCAAATATATGTTCGTCAATAGTCACGCCATATGCTCCTGGACACACTACTTATATTTGGACCATACCGCCGTAAAGGGGTTTGAGAAAACAGATGTTTTAATTATTGTTATCCTGGTGATATAATCATCATAGCAATAATTAGACAAAAAGAAGTGCATGTATGATTTTTGAATTTAGCAAAGGAGGAAAAATATATGTATGCTATAGAGGCGATTTACGATGGCGTTAATTTTAAGCCGAAGCAACCAATTCTTGCGAAAGGAAAGCACGAAGTATTAATTATTTTTGCTGAACCTGTGACAGAGGATGCTGTTAGCATAGAGCAAACAATTAAACGGCCACGTTCGGAAATAATTGGTTGCCTGAAAGGAAAGGTTTGGATGGCTGATGATTTTAATGCCCCAATAGAGGAATTAAAGGAGTATATGGAATGAGGTACTTGCTCGACACCCACGTCATTATCTGGATGGTAGAGGATTCTCCAAATCTACCATTGGCTATAAGAGAAATTATTAAGAATCCAGAAAATCAGGTTGCCATTTGCTCAATTTCACTTTGGGAAATTGCAATAAAGATGAACATAGGAAAATTGACCTTGAGCTTAACGTTTGATGAATTGGTTGATATTTTAAGAAATGGCGATTTCGATTTTGTGCAAGTCGAAGATGAATACCTGTCGTGTTTATCAAAATTGCCCTTGCTACACAAAGACCCTTTCGATAGATTGCTTATTTCAACTGCTATTGTTGAAAAAATGACTTTTATAACAATAGACGAAAACATACAAAAATATGATGTACCTTGGGTTTGGTGAAAATTTAAAAGAATGGCTTTATGTTTTGGGATTATACAAAATCGGAGGATACTAATGCTTTTCACAGATCTAGAAACAGAACGCCTTTACTTACAAAACAGTGCTCCAGCGCACCGTTATTTTATCTACACCCTTTACACAAACGACGAAGTCCTTCGCTTCCACTACGAAGAAGACCGATATGCTGATTTATGCGGCGCAGATGCAGAAATCGCAGAATGGAATCAACCTGAGCCGCGTGACCAACACGTCTGGATTTTGGTTCGTAAAAACGATGGTGTTGCGTTGGGTGTGTGCTGTATCAATAACTGGAATAGAAACACCGCACTTTGTGAAGTCCACTACGATATGTATCCAGATTTTTGGGGTAACGGATATATGACTGAAGCAATGCGGGTAATCCTCGCGTTTGCGCGGGATACGATGAAAGTGCGCTGCATCAAAACGAGTATTAATCAAAAGAACGAACGATCCATAAAACTTGTGGAGAGACTCGGATTCGTGTATAGCGGGAAGACGGTTGAAGACATGAACGATGGAAGCCATGACCAGATTTACTACTTTAATTTCGCTGAATAGATTTTCAAGCATTTTCTGCGTTATTTCCGCCTTTCACAGATAACATCATACAAGTCACTGGCATAGCGCATAACAGGGGGCAATTTATATGTACATAGCCGAATGGCACGACACAAGATACGAAGGTTTTATTAACAACCTCATACCCCGCACCGCCCTACTAGGCAACGGCGATGTTGGCGCAATCTCCGGCGGCGACGAAGCGGTTAAGACATTTATAATCAGCAAAAGCGACTTTTGGGCCTATGGCGGCTCGCCTATCCCTGTAGGCGGCGTGACAATAGGCTGCCACTCGCAAGATATTACAGAGTTTTATGAAAAACAAGATATTCAAAAAGCCGAAATTTTTACTTCACTAAAATGGGGCACAAACCCCATAGAAATCACCACATATCTCGCTAGTGAAGATAATCTTTTAATAGCAGAAATAATATCTAAATCCCACACGCCACTCAACTTATGGGTAAAGACATGGGCCAAAGCAGATAACGATGCACATCCTGCAACTGTGTGCCCCAACTCCAAAACTATATCCCGTTCGACTATGACCGGAGTCCCCAACCCGCATGATATATGTTCCTATAAATCCGTATGCGCAATGGCAACACAAGTCGTGGGCGCTGTACCTTCTAATATTACTACCGGCGATTCGTTTATTAACATAGACTTCACCCTTCAAGCAAGCCAAACTGCATACATAATCACAGCAATAGGCGGCGGTGGCAAAACCTATGACCACAACAACCATCTCACCGGCGCACTGCCAGAGGCGCAAGTCGCAACACTTCTACAAAAATCCAGCACCATCCCGCAACTAGCCGCAATAAAAGCCGCCCACAGTAGCTGGTGGTCACAATTTTGGGGCCGCTCCGGCATCATGCTAGACACAACCGACCCGGAGCTGGCACTTATACAAAAGTATTACTACGCCGCCCAATACATCATAGGCACCAACTGCAATACAAGCGGCGTAGCCCCAGGGCTTTATGGCCTGTGGCATACATCAGACACACCACAATGGAACTCGGACTATCACCTTAACTACAACTATATCGCGACGTTTTATGGGATATTTTCCTCCAACAGGCCGGAGTATGGGCTGGCGGCAATCCAAATGATCCTAGACTATGCCCCAGTAGCGGAAGCCGCCGCCGGGGACGTGGCCGAGCTTAAAAAAGTCAAGCCCGGCTTTGTACAATACAAGATAGACAAGGGCGACATTGACCCTGTCCGCGGCATACCCGGCGCATACCTTTACCCAGTAGGCATTGGCCCCTATGGCATGAAGTTGGACCCGGCGTACCACAATCAGGTCTTAAACAGCGCATTTTGTGCAACGCTCATGATTGACTATTACACCGCTACACAAGACCCGGTATTTATGGCCAAGACTCTTTACCCATTCTTAAACAAAGTTGCAAGATTCTACGAAGTATGGCTGGAAAAAGAAGATGATAAATATGTAATTTACGCAGGTTATAACGAAGGCTCCTGGGCCAGGAACTCCGCGGTAGAGTTGGCCGGACTCAAGAATGTACTTACAGTGTTAATAGACTTAAGCCGTACACAAGGCATCGACCATGACAAACGCGTGCTGTGGGAAGATATCCTCATAAACTTAGCGCCGCCGCCTGTTTCTGCCTGGCAGGGCAAGCAGGTCTATACCCTTGCAGAGGCGGCGACACAAGAAGCATATCTCAAGCCATGCGACTCATACCTCATTAAGCCAGGCCAAAATACTCACATGAATAACCCCGTCCCAAGCGACGGTAATATCCTACCGCTGGAGTCGGTCAAGCCTACAAATATTATAGGTCATTTTTCTGCACCGCAGGAGTTAAAAATTGCCCAAGACACCATAGATGTATTTTCATCTTATGGCGCGTGGGCACAACACAACAACTTCCCTAAAATTTACCCCATAGCCGCAAATGTACGATACCCGGCCAGTACTATAATTACGCAGCTCGCATCCACAATTAAACAACAGACAGGGGCAAACCTGTTTATCCACGACAATATCCATGGCGTAGAAAAAGCCGGTGCCATCGCTGCCATAAATGACATGTTGCTGCTTAGGGACAAGGGCGTAATTGCCCTGTTTCCCAATTGGCCGGTTGGCCGCAGGGCAAGCTTTTTTGGTTTAAGAGCCGGGACATTTATAATTAGTGCGGCATATGACGGGGACAAAATTGAAGATAATGTTTCTATATTAAGTACAGTGGGCGAAACATTGACCATTGCAATACCGTGGGCAAATGCCACAATAACCAACAGTAGCGGCGTAGTTGTTGTAGACGTGACAGTAGGCCACGCGCCCAATTACCCAGACACAACTACGTTTACCTTGCCTACAGTATCTGGGGAAACATATATACTTACGCCACTCCCCTACCCTGCCACTTGCCATTTCTGACCCTATTAAGGAAAAACACGCTACGCACCACCCAGTCCGAATACATAGACAGCCATATCCCCAAAATGCCAAGGCCAAAATATACCCCCAATACATATGCAAGTACAACACGCACAAATATCATGCTGGCCACAGCAACAACCATCGTATACTTCACATCACCAGTAGCCCTAAGCGCACCCGGTGTCACAAAAGAAGCTGCCCAGGCCAAAGGTGTCGCAATAAAAAGCGTAGTAACAACCGGCCGCAGTATTACCATCATCTCACCGGTTGGCCTATAAAGGGACAGTATCGGGTTCATAAGTATAAAACAAAAAAAGCAAAGCACCGCCAGCACAACCATCGCAGAAATGACAGAGAAATACGACGTCTTGCGCACGTCGTCTGTATCGCCGCGGCCAATACGCTGCCCAACCAAGATTACAGCACCAGTAGAGAACGCGCCGCCGGGTGCATTCAATATACCGGCAATAGAGCTGACTACGGCATTAGCGGCAATTGCGGCCGTGCCCATACCAGCAATAAAAACCGTAATCAATAGCTTGCCCATCTGGAAAGTCCCCGACTCGACACTTGTAGGGATGCCAAAGCTTAGTATCAATTTTTGCACGGCAAAGTCTGGCTTAAAGGCCTTAATCCCAGCCGACCGTATCGCTTTGGATGATTTTAATATATACAGTATCCCAATAAACGCGCCAAGGTACCTAGACACCAATAGCGCAAACGCCGCGCCCGCCAGGCCAAAGTGCCTTATAAGTATAAGCCCAAGCACCACATTAACAATATTTATAGCTATTGTGATAATCATAGGCACGCGGGTATTACCTGTCCCCCTTAGCACCCCAAAAGCAGTCATCATAACCGCTATAGCAGGGAAAGAAAACGTAATAATCCCCATAAACAAGCGCGCATCCACAATAACGGCATACTCCGCATGGCCAAACAAGAAGTCGATAATCTGGATACGAAAAACCGCAAGCAAAGCACAAAATATAACGCCAAAGAATATAGACGACAAGATAGCCTGGGCCGTAACGCCAGAGGTTTTCTCGTGGTCGCCCCGCCCGGTATACTGGGCCACAACAATAGTAGCACCAACAGTAAGTGCGGAAAAAAATGCAGATATCAAGTGTACGATGCTATCAATCATGCTAACCGCAGAAAGCGCATAGCCGCTAATTGTAGACACCATTATTGTAGTAACAATCCCCAGCATGACAACAAATGTCTGCTCCAAAAATATTGGGGCAGTTAAACCAAAAAACTCCCTAGAACGGCTTACATATTCACGCTTATGCTTGTTTATAAAAGTGACCATTTATACTCCTGCGGTGCTAAAATTGTGAGTGTCCGCTTTTGCTTGACTTCTCCGGAAACTTCATTTGCGGCCAAAAAATCTTAGGCATTAGTAAGTTTTTTGGCCGCTCATTCGGAGTTTCCGGAGAAGTCAACCCTGTCGGTCACAACGTATACACACCCGGTAACAACGGCAATTGCCAATATAGGCATAGTTACCCCCAATATCATACCGGCAACCGGCATACCATTTGCGAAGGATACCGTTTCTACCAGCAACATAGGTACGCCCCAAAGCATCCTGTCATGCAAATATATCATCTGGGGGAAACTGTTACCCCATGTATTAGCAACAAAAAGCCCCACAAACACAACAAGATACGGCAGCATAGCCTGTACAATGCTTGCAAAAGTCGTAAATTGCACATTGCGCAACCGTGCCAAGTATGCCAAAGGCAAGACAAAAGCAATGTTAAATGCATTGTACAAAATAACTGCATGGTGGGTATTGGTTAGCCCCAACCTATGAAATAACATAAACCCGCCAACGGTATTGTTTACAATGGCAACCAGCACAAGCACTAGTATTAAGGCACCCATCTTGTTTATGTTTACACAAAGCCATGCCGCCAACGCAAATAGCATAATGCTAAATAACACCGCCGAAGCCGTTGTTGTTATTACGCTGTGGCCAATTGCCCGCATCAGCATATTCCCAACCGCCGAGCCGCTATACATCACAGGTATTAATAAGCCAGCCACAAGCGCCAATGCACCAATAAGCCCCGGTACCAACCCGGCTTGTTTATCGCTGCTGCTATATGGGTATGTGTATTTGTCTTCTAGCCCCATACCAACACAGTAAAACACAACAACAGCCACCAATACAGCCGCAAACATCTGAAGCAATGTCTTAAAGACCCATATCGCCGAAGCATAAGAAAATTGAAACAATATAAACCCCTGGCGGTAGCCAAAGCTGTCAAAAGTATCTGTAGTAGAAAAAACAAAAGGATTATGAAGCAGCGTCAGCAGCTCTATATTACTAGAAAGAAACCGCACAAGACTTACGGCAATACCCACCAATACACCAGCCGCCGCACCATGCAGTACACTTTTACCATTGTCTTTACACAACCCGGCCGTACATGCACCCACAAAAGCACATATACAAGCCGGGCGTATAGCTGCCAGCAACACCATAATAACCCTAAACAATGTAGGGTCAGTTATGGCTTGGCTAGGAAACACCTGCTGCACAATAAAAGCCAACACAAAGTCAGGAATAAACGCTGGCATAAGAAGCGCAACCGTAGCAGCAGAGCGCTTGCGACCTGCTTCCATCCCCCCAACTGCACCGGCGGCCGGGATCGCAAATATCACGGCAATTATCGAAGGCATAACAGACAAGACAAGCGAGTTGCCAAGCAGTTGAAAAAATATAGCAGAGCCCACAAACTCACGAAAATGGCTAAGCCCAGCAGCCGGGCTCCCGAAAATCCCCAATAATCCATGAAAAAGCGAGACATTACGTGTCGACGCTGCAAATGTATATATAGCAGACGCGCCGCCAAGCAGCATAAACATAATAATCCCAACAATAAACAGCACAGTTGTATATGTCTTTAACCGGCTATGTGACATCGTGCACCCCTTCGTAGGCCGTCTTTAAAGCGCGGCTAGTTCTGCCTCTACTTTTTCCAGCATTGCTGCGTACATTTGTTGCTTTTCACGTTCTTCGGCTATTAGGCTTGCAGGGGCTTTGCCTACAAAGCCTTGGTTGCTTAGTTTACCTTCTATGCGAGCAAGCTCTTGTTGTAGCTTTTGCCTTTCCTTTGTCAGGCGCGCTTTTTCTTTTTCGGTGTCTATCTCAAGGGGGATATACAATGTTGCGTTGGACAACACTGTCGATACTACATCTTTATTGCCTTCCGGCGCGGCTATATCGCTATTGGATACACGCACCTCTACAGCAGATGCGTTAGCAAGGAAGCCTATAAACCCTTTGCTGCCAGTGTATAACTCCTGGGCGCTTGGGTCAGAGGGTTGGATTATCACGCTTATCTTCTGCGCTGGGGGGACTTGCTTTTCTGCACGAATGTTGCGTATTGCGCGTACGGCTTCTTTTACGGTTTCTATGGCTTTCTCGGCCGCTGGGTCTGCTTGCGTGTCGTCATGAGCCGGCCACAGCGAAAGCATTATTGTTTCTTCTTCGCTTTGCAGAGCTAGGAAAATATCTTCTGTAATAAAGGGGGCTATGGGGTGCAGCAGTTTTAGCGCTGTGATTAGGGTAGTGCGCAGTGTAGCCTGGGCGCTGCGGCGGGATGCTAGGGCTTCTGGGCCTGCGTCGCCGTTTTTGTTTGCGTATAGGCGTGGCTTTACTATTTCTACATACCAGTCGCAAAACTCGTCCCATATAAAGTCCACAATTTTTTGTGCGGCTAGGCCCAGCTCGTGGGAGTCTAGCTTCTCTGTCACTTCTTTGGTTAGGGCGTTTATGCGAGATGTTATCCAGCGGTCTTCTAGTGCTACTGGTGGCTCGTTGGCGGTTTCTTCGTCTAAGTTCATAAGCACAAAGCGGCTGGCGTTCCAAAGCTTATTCATGAAATTGCGCGAAAACTCTACACGTTCCCAGTAAAAACGGGTGTCGTTCTCTATTGCGTTGCCGTTTACCATTGTCAGACGCATAACGTCTGCGCCGTATTTTTCTACTATTTCTAACGGGTCTATGCCGTTGCCAAGGGACTTGGACATCTTGCGGCCCTGGTCGTCACGTACTATGCCGTGGATTACAACGTCTGTAAAAGGCGCTTCCCCCATAAACTTGTAGCCCATAAATACCATGCGCACAACCCAGAAGAAGATAATTTCTGGTGCTGTCACCAGTACGTTTGTGGGGTAGAAGTATTCTAGGTCCGGTGTTTTTTGGGGCCAGCCCAAAGTCGAAAACGGCCACAACGCAGACGAGAACCATGTATCTAGTGTGTCTTCGTCTTGTTTGAGCTTAGTATCGCCGCAGGTTGCGCACGCAGTAGGGGGTGCTTTGGCTATGGTTACATGACCGGCCGTGCAATAATACGCCGGGATGCGATGCCCCCACCATATTTGCCTGGATATACACCAGTCACGTATGATTTCAAGCCAATGCTGATATACCTTGCCAAAGCGCTCGCGGTTAAATTTCAGTTTGCCAGAGGTATATGCTTCTAGGGCGGGCTTGGCCAGCTCCTCCATCCTTACAAACCACTGTAGTTTTATTAACGGCTCTACTATTACATTGCAGCGGTCATGGGTGCCTTTGGCATGGGTTATGGTTTCGGTTTTGATATATAGGCCTTTTTCGTTCATTTCTTCTATTATTCTTGTGCGGGCGGCTTCACGGGTTAGACCTTGGTATGGGCCGCCGTTTTGGTTGATTGTGCCATCGTCGTTCATGATGTTAATGCGGGGCAGGTTGTGGCGCTCACCTATTTCAAAGTCGTTGGGGTCGTGGGCGGGGGTAACTTTTACTGCGCCTGTGCCGTATTCTGGGTCAACATATGTGTCGGCTATTATTGGTATTTGACGGTTTACTATAGGCACAAAAACAGACTTGCCAATTAGCGCGGTATAGCGCGGGTCTTCTGGGTGGACGGCAATGGCGGTGTCGCCCAGCATAGTCTCTGGGCGGGTGGTAGCGAAAGCTATTGTATCGGGGCTATCTACTACATTGTATTTGAAATGGTACAGCCGGCCTTCGCCGTCTTCGTGTTCTACTTCCGCGTCAGAAATGGTAGTTTGGCATTTTACACACCAGTTAATCAACCGCTCGCCACGATAAATTTTGCCTTCGTCGTATAAGCGGATAAACGCCTCCAGCACTGCGTCCGAAAGGCCAGGGTCCATGGTAAAGCGCTCACGGTCCCAATCGCAAGATGACCCCAGTTTTTTTAGCTGGTTTACAATTGTGCCGCCATATTCTTTTTGCCATTCCCACACTCTTTCTAGGAAGGCTTCGCGGCCCATGCTTTCCTTGGTTTTGCCTTCTTTGGCTATGGCTTTTACTACCTGCACCTCTGTGGAGATAGCGGCATGGTCTGTACCTGGCAGCCATAGTGTTTCGTAGCCCTGCATACGCTTTGCGCGGATTATTATGTCTTGGATGGTGTTGTTTAGCGCGTGGCCTACGTGCAGCTTGTCTGTAATATTGGGCGGCGGGATCATAATGGCATAAGGTGTCTTGTCTGGGTTGACCTTTGCACGGAAATAGCCTTTTGACAGCCAGCGGCTGTAAATCTCCTCTTCTCGGGAGGGGTCATAGGTGCGATTTAGCTCTTTCATGGTTAGTTATGCCTCCTAATATCAATATCAATCTTAATCATCAATTTCAAAAATTGCAAAAATATAACCCCTAAACATGGGAATCCCGCTGTTGTAGGGGTCAAAAGTAATTATTATTCGTATGAAAGGACAGAGCGTACATCATAACCAGCCAAAACATCGCGGCCGCTAAGCCCTGCAAGCTCTATAAAAAATAGCGCAGATACAATAACTCCCCCAAGCTCCATAACCAAGTCCGCAATGGCCTTGGCTGTGCCGCCTGTGGCCAACAAGTCGTCTGCTATGATATACCTATGGCCGGGGACAATGGCATCCCGGTGGATTTCTATGGTTGCAGTGCCGTACTCTAGCGCGTATTCGCGCTTTACAACGTCTGCCGGGAGTTTACCGGCTTTCCTGACCGGTACAAAGCCTTTGCTTTGGTTGTATGCCATGGGCATACCAAATATAAAACCACGTGACTCTGGGCCAAGTATGGTGTCGTATTCCAAATCACCCAACAACTCGACCATAGCGTCTATAGAGCCGCGTAGGGCGGCAGGGTTTTTGAGCACGGTGGTTATATCCCTAAAAAGTATACCGGGTATGGGAAAATCGGGTATATCACGCACATAATTTTTAAGCTCGCTGCTACTCATTTTTTGTTTTTGTAAGCTCATTGTGCACCTCTTATAAGCATAATATTTTTACGCGTGGGGCAAAATAATTACATAACTAATCCCGAAAGGAGATAAACCATGAACGCAAACTCGCACATCAAATGCAATGTCAACCGCTGCAAATACAACGACCAGGCCCGCCATTGCACACTCAATGACATAGTCGTAGGTTGCAGCACAGCCACACCACACAACAAATGCGACACAGAATGTGATAGCTTTGAAGAGTGCAAGTGACCACTAACCACTAACCACTAACCAGTCCTGATTAAAAGAAAACCGCGCTTTGCGCGGTTTTCTGCATATCGTTTATTTTGCGTACTCTATCGCTCTTGTTTCCCTTATCAGGCTAAGTTTTATCTGCCCTGGATATTCTAGTTCATCTTCTATGCGCTTGGCTATATCCCTGGCAAGCATGGTAAGCGCTGCATCGTTTACTTCATCAGGCAGTATAACTATCCGCAATTCGCGGCCAGCTTGGATGGCAAAAGATTTCTCTACGCCTTTGAAGCTGTCGGCTATGGCTTCCAGGTTTTGTAGGCGCTTGATATATGACTCTAATGTCTCGCGCCTTGCACCCGGCCTTGCACCAGATATAGCATCGGCCATCTGTGTAATGACGGCTATAATATTTGTAGGCTCTACATCGCCGTGGTGAGCTTCTACTGCGTTTACAATAAGCGGGGACTCCTTGTACTTGCGGCATAGGCCCGCGCCTATGGAAACATGGCTGCCTTCTACTTCGTGGTCCATTGCTTTGCCAATATCGTGCAGCAAACCCGCACGCTTTGCCATGGTCACATCTGCGCCCAACTCCCCGGCAATTATCCCACAAAGGTATGCTACCTCCATAGAATGCTTTAAGACATTTTGCCCATAACTAGTACGGAACTTCATCTTACCCAGTAAGCGAACAAGCTCTGGGTGTACGCCGTGTACGCCTGTTTCAAAGGTCGCAGATTCCCCATCTTCTTTGATTTGGGCTTCTACTTCCTTGCGAGCCTTTTCTACCATTTCTTCTATGCGGGCGGGATGCACGCGGCCGTCCTGTATCAGCTTTTCTAGGGCTATACGGGCTATTTCGCGGCGCATCGGGTCAAAACCGGATAGTATTACCGCTTCCGGTGTGTCGTCGATTATCAGGTCAATGCCGGTTAGGGACTCTAGGGCGCGGATGTTGCGGCCTTCACGTCCTATTATACGGCCTTTCATTTCGTCGCTTGGCAAACTTACTACCGAAACTGTCGTCTCGGCTATATGGTCTACCGCACAGCGCTGGACTGCAGAAGTAAGGATATCCTTGACTTTTTTGTCTGCATCGGCTTTTGCGTTTGCTTCAATTTCACGTACGGTTTTAGAGGCTTCTATGCGGGCATCGTGCTCTATTGTTGCTACTAGATGCTGCTTTGCCTCTGCTGCCGTAAGGCCTGCTACGCGTTCTAGCTCTTGATGTTGCCGGGCTAGAGCCTCGTCTACTTCCAGTTCTTTTTCTTCTAGTTTCTCTTTTTGTTTTTGAAGCTGTGTTTCCTTTTTTTCTTGATTTTCTAGCTTTCTGTCTAACACTTCTTCTTTTTGCATGAAGCGTTTTTCTAAACGCTGCAACTCGTTTCTGCGTTCCTTCGCATCTTTGTCAGCCTCGTTTTTGGTACGGATGCTTTCCTCTTTTGCTTCAAGTAGCATCTCCTTCGACCGCGATTCGGCGGTCCTATTGGCCTCTTCGATAAGATTTTTGGCTTGTGCTTCAGCGGAACCTAATAGCGACTCCGCAATCTTTTTCCTATGAATTATACCCAGGAAAAAACCACCAATTATACCACAGATAAGAGCTGCAGCAGCAATAAGGGTTGTTACTGCCACAGACATCTATTACACCTCCAATTTTTGCGCCAAAGCGCGAAAAATAGTTTAACCTCTTATTCCGTTAGTGTCAAACATTCTAAGAGCCAAAAGGCTTCATTTTTGCAGTACATTACGGGATTTGGGAATTGTTACATTAATTTAGGTTTTGATACTATTGGTAAAGGCGATAAAGGTTTCTTTTATATTCAACCAACGCGCATTGCAGTTTATGTCGTATCTGGGCTATAATCCGCTATACATGAGGGAGGGTAGCACAATAATGGTTGAATTACATAACGACTGGGACGCCATATTGGCAGATGAGTTTCGCAAAGACTACTATCAAAAATTGCGTGCCTTTTTAAAGGAAGCATACCGTACGCGCACCGTTTATCCAGATATGCACGATATCTTTAACGCGCTAAAGCTTACGCCTTATGGGCAGGTAAAGGCGGTAATCGTGGGGCAAGACCCTTATATTAATAAGGGCGAGGCTCATGGGCTGGCGTTTTCTGTCCTGCCGGGGGCCAAAACCCCGCCTTCGCTGGTTAATATTTTTAAGGAGCTGCATAGTGACATAGGATGCGACATCCCCAACAACGGGCACCTCATAAACTGGGCCAATAATGGGGTTATGCTCCTCAACTCCGTACTTACAGTAGAGGCCCGCCGCAGCAAAAGCCACGCAAGACAAGGGTGGGAGAGATTTACAGACACAGTACTCCACCATCTTAACGATCGGGAGGTACCCATGGTTTTCTTGCTATGGGGGAAAGATGCACAAGCCAAGCTTAGGCTCATAAACAACCCGCAGCACATGGTCTTAAAAGCAGCACACCCCAGCCCACTGGCCGGTGGCAAGTTTTTTGGTTGCAAACATTTTTCTAAAACCAACGAGTTTTTAATTAAAAACGGGCAAGCGGCCATTGACTGGCAGCTCCCTAATCTATAATTGATATAATTTTTTCGAATGGAGACATTACCATGGAAATAGCAATTTTAATCGTGATACTGTTTATATCTGCTACAGCACTAGCACTGCAGCTTATGACCCAATTGCGCCAGTCCAGCCGTATAGACACGGTACTACGCCAGCAACTAAGAGACATGCAAGGCCAAATTGTACATGAGACAGGCGCCGCCAGGGCAGAGCAAGAAGGTAGGATAGACCGGCTGCGTGACAGCCTTCTGCAGCGGTTGGAGACTATCCGCGATTCCCAACACAAGGGACTAAGCGCGCTTTCACATGATATGCAAGCAGCTATTACTAGCCTAACACGTGACACACAAAGGGCAATAGCTACCCAAACCAAAGATATCCAAACATCCCAAACCAACCAGACAGCAGCCCAGACCGGCCAGGCCAAAAACATGCAAGAAAGCCTACACCACTTTCTGCGTCATATGGCCGAAAGCTCCGAAAAAATCCGCTTAAGCGTAGATGAAAAACTCATACAAATGCAAGCATCCAACGAGCGCAAACTAGACGAAATGCGCCATGTTGTAAACGAGAAATTAGAAAAAACACTAGAAACCCGCCTCCAACGCTCTTTCGAGACCGTTAGCACACAACTCGAAAACGTTAACAAAGGCCTGGGTGAAATGAAAACCGTAGCACAGTCTGTCGGGTCCCTTAGCCGTATACTTTCTGGAAGCAAATCACGCGGTATACTTGGGGAAGTACAGCTTGGACAAATTATCGAAGACATGCTTCCGCCACAGCTCTATGACAAAGAAATCCCCACTTTTAGGGGCAGCACAAACCGGGTAGAATACGCTGTCAGGCTGCCGGGGTTAGAAGACGGGCATCATGTTTACCTGCCTATAGACTCAAAGTTCCCCCTGGAGTCATATGAGCGCTTACTAGACAGCTACGACACCGGCGATTCGGAGCTGGTGGAGGTATCGCGCAGGGCATTGCATAGCCGCATCAAGTCTTTTGCGCGTGATGTAATAGGTAAATATGTATCCCCGCCAGAGACAACTCACTTCGCAATAATATTTTTACCCACAGAGGGGCTATATGCAGAAGTAGTGCGTGATGCGGCTTTCTTTGACGGGCTTAGGCAGATGGGGATAATAGTTACTGGGCCGTCTACATTCTCTGCGATGCTTAACTCCTTGCAAATGGGCTTTAAAACCCTGCAAATACAAAAAGGCGCCGCGGATATAGAAAAAACCCTTGGCGCCGTTAAGAAGGAGTTTGGAACTTTCGAAGATGTACTAAACAAAGCTCACCAGCGCATAACCCAAGCCGGCAATGAAATAGAAACCCTAGTAGGCACCCGTACCCGCGCCATCAACCGTAGCCTAAGAGATGTACAGGCCTACACCGGCGAAGATGCACCGGCACTTCTTAATTATGATGGGGTGGCTCGGGTTGACGGTAAGGCTCGAGTTTAATAGACCCTACGCTGGTATAGGCCCGCAATGTGTATGGCGAGTTGGGGTTGCCGGCCAAGTTGTTGCTTAAAGAACCTATGCTGGGTTTGCTAACATGGATGCGGCAATTAACGTCCATTGGCAAGTATACTTTAACATTACCGGCAGATGATTTGGCTGTTATGTTGCCTTGCACATCCAGGGCCTTGATATACACGCCGCCCGCGCTGGTCGCAAGATTTGTTTCGCCGCCAAGTGTGTTAACATTTACATCAACATCACCGGCAGATGAGCGAAGAGTCAAATCTGCCACATCACGGCCTTTGACTTTAACATTCCCGGCAGATGATTTTGCGTTTATATCAGTTACAGAGCAATTAGTTAAATTGATATTGCCGGCAGAAGAACGTAAATGAGCCCTGTCTGCGCTATGCCCTTCTACTGTAATGTTTCCGGCGGTAGTATTTAGCCTAAGGTTGCCGCTAATACCCACTATAGACAAGTTGCCAACATTGGATAGAAGTTTTATGTCGCCGCAGTAACTTGCCGGTACATATATCGTTACTTCCAATGAAGAGTTAAAACCAAATATCTCAAACTTAAAGAACGGTTCCCTTTGGCGTATATACAGGGTGCCGTTTTTATTTTCTAGTTCAAAATTACTATAGCGGCTTTTGCCTTTGACAGTTACACGCACTTCGTTGGCCTGTGTGTCACCTGTAGGCATTGGCACTACCTTTATGTTGGCAAGGCTTAAGATAACATCCATGCCGGTAACACCAGCAAACGCTTGGTCTATATCTATGTCAAAGCCGCCTCGTATACGGGTAGCCCAACCTGGCTTGTGGATGTGTGCTTCGCCCCACTGGCTGTTTGGCTGCTGCGCTGTTTTGTAGTGCATGTACACATCCATATCGGTCTTTTCAAGTTCCCTTGCTGCCTCGCGTGCGGTTCTTGCGGCTTCCCTTGCTGTGTCGCGGGCGTGCCTTGAGGCTTCGCGGGCAGCTTTTGCGGCTTCCTTAGCTGCATCGCGGGAGGCTCTGGAGGCTTCTTTTGCTGCTTCGCGGACTGCATATGACGCAGTTTGCAGTGCGGATGATAATATATCTTCGATATCTGCCGCATCCATGGCCGAGGATACGATATCGCCAATGTCTGTAAAATCGTGGTTGTGCTGGGCTTTGTATGCTTTGTATTCTTCCAGCACTTGCTCTGCTATTTGGCTTGGCTGGCCTAGGTTGATGCATATTTCTTCTTCTGTTTGCCCGTGAGCTGCCCCTTCTGCGAAGTGCTCGTTTATATCTGCAATAATTTCTTCACGCGCTTGGGCGTTAATGGGTGCTAGGGCTTGGTTAAGTTGGGCAATAAAGTCATGCTTTTTCATGATGTTACTCCTTCCAAAATTTTGTTTATACCTGTTGATAGGTTGCGCC
The DNA here is from genome assembly GCA_009785605.1 of Defluviitaleaceae bacterium. Classification (GTDB taxonomy): domain Bacteria; phylum Bacillota; class Clostridia; order Lachnospirales; family WQUN01; genus WRAN01. The sequence continues at coordinate 20,992 of WQVY01000023.1, forward strand.
ATTCTGTTTCCATAGTAGACAGGGTGATGCGGCCGCTTTGGGTGATGCTGTAGTACTTCCTGGGCGGCCCTTCTTGGGACTCGCGCAGGTAAGTGGTTACATAGCCTTCGTCTTTTATGCGCTTTAGTAGTGGGTAGATTGTGCCCTCTGATATTTGTATCTGGGCCGAAATGGCGCCTACCAGCTCAAAGCCGTACATATCTGCTTTGGATAATAGGCTTAGAACGCATAGTTCCAAGGTGCCTTTTTTTAGTTGTGTGGTCATGGGTTGCTCCTTTTATTTTAATGGGGGCGCTGCCCCCAAACCCCCGCCACTGCGGCGGGCGTAGCCCGTCCTCGCTTCCTCACTGCGTTGCGGGCGCCCGCCCTGGCGTGGCGCGGTGTGCGGGCTTGCGCCCTTGCTCTGGCGTGGCTCGGTGTGCGGGCTTGCGCCCTTGCCCTGGCGTGGCGCGGTGTGCGGGCTTGCGCCCTTGGCGTGGTGTGGTATGTGGGGGCTGGCGCTCGCTCTCCCTTCCCTTCGTGGATATGATTTGGGGTTGGGGTTATTTCATATTATTTGCCCTATAAACGTGGGGTTTAGCATGGAGGCGGGGCTTTTTAGGCCTTCGAAGTGAAATAGGCGGGGCTTGTCTTGGTGATTGTTGTTGATTTTGTTTTTGGGTGCTTGGGTTTGGGTGAAGATATCGCCGGTTATGCCTGAGCTGTACATATCTGTTTTTGATAGGTTGTTGTGAGCACATAGCTCGGGGGTGCCTTTGTTGAGTTGTTTTGACATTTTGAGTCTCCCTTCAGTTGTTATACACGTTATTTTGTTTTGGCAGGTTCATCATATCACATGGTATAGTGCATTGCAAGGTATCTGGCAAAAAATTTTTTGTTTGGCGTATAATGCTGTATGTGTATAGGAAAATAATTGGGGGGTTATATATATGCGAATGCCTAAACTGCTTCGCACGGGAGATACCGTGGCAATACTTGCTACATCCGGGCCATGTGACAGCGAGCGTTTGGCCAAGGGGATAGAGGCTGTAAAGCAGATGGGGCTAAGGCCTTATGTAATGGAAAGTTGCCGAATGCGACACGAATACCTTGCGGGGCCGGATGATTTACGTATAAAGGATTTACACACCGCCTTTGCCTCACTTGATATACACGGTATTTTCGTAGCGCGGGGCGGATATGGGGCGGCACGGCTACTTAGTGGCCTCAATTATGATTTGATACGCGCTAACCCTAAGGTGTTTGTGGGTTATAGTGATGTTACGGCCTTGCATGTGGCATTTAACCAGATATGCGGGTTTGTTACTTTTCATGGGCCTATGCCGGCGGTGGATTTCACAAGTGACGAAGGGCTTACGCTAGAGTCACTTAAAAATATGATTTTTGCCGCGCCAGGCGAGCCGCACCATGTGCAAGCAGTATGTAAGCAGGTATTAAACCCACCTGGCCGGGCACTTACAACAATAGTCCCAGGCCAGGCAACAGGCACATTGGTTGGCGGCAACCTATGTCTGCTGGCCGCGTCTTTAGGCACGCCCTACGAAGTGGATACCCATGGGCGCATTTTATTTTTAGAAGAAGTGGGCGAAGACCCTTACCGCGTAGATAGGATGTTGCTTCAGCTAAAGCAAGCCGGGAAGCTACGCCATGCGGCAGGGATACTCCTGGGGGATTTCTCGCCGGAGACATTGGAAACCCTGCATATTCCAATAAACGAGCTTATCGCCACAGAAAAAAAGCCAACCCTGGCCGGGCTGGCTTGCGGGCATACGTCGCCTAATTTAACATTGCCCCTTGGGCGGAAATTGTTGTTGGACGCTACGGCTGGGAAGGTGGTTATTTGAAACCATCGGCAAAGCTTATAAACCTTGTACATCCAACTTTATACATGCTACAATCCATAAATACACACGTCTTAATTATGCAAAAGGAGGCACAAATTTGCTTGAGTTACAAGGAAAATTTTTTGACTGGGATCCGGCCAAGGAAGTGATAAACATCAGCAAACATGGCATTTCTTTCAAAGAAGCTGCAAGTGTTTTCTTTGACGAGCAGGCCTTGGAATTTGATGACATACAGCACTCGCAGCATGAAGACAGATTCTTAATAATTGGACGAAGCCGTAGATTGCGGCTTATGGTTGTATGTCACTGCTATAGGGATGAGAATACTGTGATAAGAATTATTTCTGCAAGGAAAGCAAACAAACATGAAGAAGAAATTTATGGAGGTGCATAATGCATAAAGTCGACACTCATATTGATTATAGTGATATCCCCGAAATTACTGATTTTTCAAAAGGGCGCAAAAATCCCCATGCTACAAAAATAAAAAAAGAGGGTTATTCCGTAACAGTGCATTACAGCCCTGAAGATGTCGCAAGCGGCCAGTTCGATGATACAAAAGACATCATACAAGCACTGGTAGAATTAATGCCCGTAGCCGACACAAAACGCCTACTAACTCATATAAAAGAACATTACGATTTACCATGTTCACCACATGTGTGGGATGTATTAGTGGAAGCACACGACTAAAACCCATCACATATGAGGTAGATACCACATGCCTAAAATCCGTATTCGAAGGGTAAAATCCGAGTACGGATTTTTTTATAGCTTTTAAGAAAAGCCTTGACATTGACACAGTGTCATTGTTTATGCTCGATATCAAGAACAGGAAAGGAATACCGAAATCATGGAACTCCAAACGGTAAGTCAAGTAGCCAAAATTTTTGGCATTTCAACCAGAATGCTACGCTACTACGAGCAAGTCGGGCTTATTCAAAGTATCAGAAATGAGGAAAATTCCTATCGGCATTATGATGAGTTTGCGATGAAGCGCCTGCAACAAATCGTAATCTTACGTAAGTTGCAAATTTCAATCAAGCAGATACGCGACATTCTTAATAACCAAGACGCAGTGGAAGTGATTGAAATTTTCAAGCAAAACATGGAAGAACTTGACGAAAAAATCACAGCACTAACTACGGTTAAGTCACTCTTGGCACGTTTTGTTAACGAATTGCAAGAAAAAGCCAACATACACATGAAACTTGATTTGCTAACGGATAAATCCATGATTTCGCTGGTCGATTCCCTTTCTGTCCCAATAAGCAGAATAAAGGAGAAAACAACAATGGACGAGCTAAACAAGGCAAGTGAGCTAATGCGCAAGCATTCCGAACAGAACGTGCGAATAGTCTATCACCCACCCGCAACGTTTGCTACAATCCGCCATAACGGTGGCGACACAGAATCAGACGCGAAAGCAAGAAAAGACTCGGAGGCTATAATTGAAAGTTTTATCAGGGAAACGGACTTATACCGTATAAAACCCGATTTGCGGGTGTTCGGGTTTGGACATGGTAACGGTTACGGGGGATGGGAATTGTCGGTTACTGTACCTGATGATTTTGATGTGCCTGCGCCACTGATAAAGTACAAATATAAAGGCGGATTGTATGCCATAAGCGCGCCGGGGATTGATGTAGCCCAGTGGGTGCATGAAAGCGATAAATATGAGTGGGAGCCGCACAGTGCTGGCGGTGAGGAGTATGTAAACCCATTTAATATTTATGGGTTAAGCCCCGAAACAAGCTATTTCGAACATTCAATGCCCATTAAAGAAATGGAGGTTTACTCGGACGAGCTTGTCAGGCAAACGGAATCCATAATTATGAAGGCAAGCAAAAACTATCGCGGCGAACCGATTGATTTTGACTTGGAATCGTTGATGAAAAACGGCGAGTTTGATGTTAAATATTCGGGCGGATTAATGGAAATGACCGCCCCCGGTTTATATGACGCGGCGATGATGGCAACGCCAAGAGAGTTTACGTTGCCCATTAAAATCGAACTCCGCGCCAAAACAAACAAAACTGATATAAACATGGACTTCGGGAAAGGCTGGATAAGCTACAACCATCATCAAGTCGGCAAGAAATGGTTCATTATGGACATTGTCAGCGGACATGTTAAGTCGTATAAACTCCGCAAGCCCGCCATAGTTGACGAATTTGTGGATATTGAATGGTTCATGGGTAAAGACGTGATGGTTGTTAAACTGAACGGTGAGATACAGCATATCGGCAAAGATTACGATTATATCAAAGCATTTAAGGATAATCCCGACTATAAACTGTCTGCGGCGGTTAACATCACTACAACGGGGAATTCGACGTTAACGGTGAAATCGTTACGGGTTACGGAAATTTAAGATCACATAAGCGGCGCAAACAAGTGCAATATAGAGTCGATTATTTCGTTCCAAATCCTTCGCCTTCTGTTGTCTTGTTTAATTTCCCGCGATGCTTCTAGCGTTTGTTCGAAGTCATTTTTAATATCCTGTATCGCAGTTGTTTTAAACAGTAGCGTGGCACATTCGAAGTGCAGGTATAAGCTTCTGTAGTCCAGGTTAATCGTACCCACAACCGCAACTTCATCATCGCTTATAAAGCTCTTAGCATGAAGGAACCCAGGGGTATACTCATATATTTTTACCCCAGCTTCAAGCAAGAAATTGTAATATGAGCGGGACAGCCTGTGGACCAGTTTCTTGTCTGCAATACCGGGGGTAATAAGCCGTACGTCTATCCCGCGTCTTGCGGTAAGTTGCAAGGTCTGTATCATCTTTTCGCTGATTATCAAGTATGGCGTGTATATGTACACATATTGTTGGGCTTGGTTAAGCATGTCCACATATATATTCTCGCCCAGCGCTTCCTTGTCCAGAGGGGTGTCTCCGTATGGCAACACTAAGCCGTCTGTTTCTATTGTCTCGCATATGGGGTTCTTGTACGCCAGGTAGTCGTTTATGCGCTCGTCTGCTTTGCAAAAGGTGTCCCATATTTCTATAAACATAAGTGTGAAACTCCACACCGCATCCCCATACAAGCGCACACCAGTGTCTTTCCATATCCCAAAGGGGCTTTTTTTATTGATATATTCGTCTGAGATGTTCATCCCGCCGTTAAAGGCTGTGTGCCCGTCTACAACCGTGATTTTCCTATGGTCGCGGTTGTTCATAAACAGTTGCAAATATGGCACTATTGGGTTAAACCTTAGCACTTTGATACCCTGCGCCCGTAGGTTTTTTACATACGTACGCGAAAATAGCCTGTGCGAGCCCAAGTCGTCTACAATTAGCCGCACATCCACACCGCCGCTGGCCTTGCGGATCATAACATCCAGTAGCCTGTCCCACATATAGCTGTCTTTGATTATAAAATACTCTATGAATATAAATTTTTGAGCTTTTTCCAGCTCTGCCAGCATGTCTTCAAACATTAGCTCGCCCAGGGTATAGTATTTTACTTGGGTCTTGTTATAGGCATGATATGATGAGCTGTTTCTTACATATTCAAAAAGACTGTACATCCTGCCGCACTGTATTTTGTTAACGAAGGGCAAATTACCGTCTGCGTCCAAAAGCCCGGCTATTAGCGCATGCTCGTCCATTTGGGCGGCTACTTTTTTTGTTGGGCGTTTGTTTCCGGCCAGCAGATATATCGCGCCCGCCGCCACCGGGAAGGTCAGCAAAATAATTACCCAGCTTATCTTGTAAGCAGAGGCTTTGTCGCTTTTTATAATAAACAAAAAAACCAGTAGGCTTATGCCCATACCCACATAAACCATAAATGGAAAGGCAGAGCGGGCCATAAGCGCCAAATATATGATTAATGCTATTTGCATGATAACTAAAACTATGGATATGTTTAACCTTGACAATATTCTACCCATGATACCTACCCTTCTGTGTAACATTATGACAAAGCTTGTGGTGGCGACTCAGAAAATCCATATTCTATATTAATATCACAATCGTATTCCGGCAATACATTGGCGATATCCTTGGATACAGCATCACGTAGGGCCAATGCGTTTCTTCTTTTTATTTCGAGTGGAAACTCTAAGTCAAATACAAGAATGGGCCTGGGCTTACCGTCTTTTATCCTAAACTCGTTTGGGTGCAGGTATGGATACTCTTTGGCAATTAGGCTAGAGGTTGTACATATGATGTTTTGCAGCCTTTGGTCAGACAAGTCTATGGGAGTCAGTTGTATAACAACGGGGATGCCCAGTTGCTTTAGTAAGGCGTCTTCTATTTTTTCGGTTAGGATATGGGAGGCTGCCAGGGTCATATCCATTGGGATCTCTACATGCAAGCTGGCCATGTCACGGCCTGGGCCATAGCTATGCACTATTAAATCATGCATCCCCAATACACCTTCTTGGCTTTTAACTATTTCTTTAATCTTGACTGCGATAGACCCGTTGGACGGGTTGCCAATAATCCTTCCCAATGCTTCCTTTGCAATATTGTAGCCAGACTTTAAAAAAACCAATGCCAACAAGGCCCCAACATAGCCGTCTATCACAAAACTTGTAAATAATGTAAAAAATAATGAAAACAGCGTCACTACATTAATTAGCACATCGTTACGCGAATCTATGCCCACTGCAAGTAGCGTGTCCGAGTTGATGGTCTTGCCAAGCTTCCTGTTAAACATATACATCCATAGCTTTACTACCATACTAAAGGCCAACACTACTGCCGCCCACGGGGTAAAGTATAACGGCTCGGGGTTAATAATTTTTAGTATAGAGGTGCGCATGACTTCGTAGCCGGTTATAAAAATAATTGCGGCTACTGCCAAGCTTATAAGATATTCTATACGTGCGTGGCCGAAGGGGTGCTCCCGGTCTGCTGGCTTGGTAGACCAGCGGAAACCCAATATCGTAAGCAGTGATGTTAGGCAGTCTGTAAGGTTGTTGATGGCGTCTGCTGTAATGGCTACGCTGTTTGTTATTGCACCCATAATAAATTTTAGCCCGGCTAATAGCATGTTTAAGATAATGCCACATATGCCAGAGAGTAAACCGTATTTTTTTCTTACAGCAGGGGACTCGGTGTTTTTATAGTCTTTTATTAGCAGTTTCAGCAGCATAGTGCTTATTTCTCCTTCGTTACAGCCAATTAATTCGAAATCAGTCCAGCCTGTCGCCAAAAAAGCGTTGAAGCGTCCGCTATTTTTGGCTCGGGCTGAACTGTTTCTCATTTAATTGGCTATACAAGCCAAAATGTTCTTCTAGCAACAACAATGTCTTTTCTATTGTGCTTTCGCTGGTTCTTATGATGTGGTATAGGTTGTATTTACGTGCTTCTTCGAGAGTTTTTTCTGCACCTATTCTAAAGAGCTCGTCTTGTACTGCAATTTTTTTCTCTGGCTCTTTTAGGGATAGTATGCATTCTAGAAACTCCTTATGGTCTTCGCGTTTGCCGTAGTTTTCGCATGTTAGAAACTCTGGGGAGGCAAGCATACAGGCAATTCTATTATGGTCAGAAATTTGGGTCAGTAGTGGGATGGGGATACCTACATCGGCGATTATTTTCTGGTTTTGCGAAAGTTTTATCAGTTCTATTATTGCAAACTCGATGTATTCATCGTTTTCGCCGCGGCCTGTGTTTGCGGCTAGAAACTCATCTACACTCCTGCCAAAGAAGGCTTCCCAGTCTGTTGTTTGTTTCTTTTTTGTGGAATGGGGCTGGTGCTGTTCGTCGCATATCGCCCGGAAGACTTTAAAATTATCTTCGTGCCAGTTGTCATTAAAATGGACAAAGCCGTATTTTTGGGCGATGACCTTTGACATCGTAGTCTTCCCGGCCAAGGCCGTCCCTGTTAAGAAATAGACATTTTGTAGGCTATGCTTGAGTATGTTTTCCGCGATATTCATATTGTTACCTTCTTTCTTGATTTAATAAGGAGCTGTATTCAATTCCGTATGAATTTATAAGCATTATAACGAATTATGTCAAAAACAGTCTAGCCTGTCACCCATTGCCCAAAGGGTTAACCTTATATAATCAATTTTATGACTAAACAGGAAAAGCGAATTGATTTTTTTAATGTTAAAATTATTTTGCAATCAAGCGCGAGGGGATGAAACAATGGAATATGAGTCAATAATTCAATCGGTTCTTGAAGAAATCGATGAAAGAATCACAGAAGACATTCAAGCCGATGAGTTTGCGCGCAGGGCCAATTATTCCACATATCATTTCCGCAGGGTATTTATAGAGTTGACCGGGACGCCGTTCATGAACTATATAACCCGGCGCAAATTGGAACATGCGTTATATGATTTGTCTCAGGGCAAAAAAATTATTAATGTAGCGATGGATTACGGGTTTGAAACCCATGCCGGATTTACCAAAGCATTTAAGAAACACTTTGGTTATCCGCCGTCGCTATACCGGTTGCGCATTGCTGCAACCCAACCCACGAAAGCGATACTAAAAAATGTAAAAATCAAACTGGGAGGAATTAAAATGCAGGTAGAAATTAAAGTATTAACCCCATTTTCTGTTATTGGGTATGCTTCGCGGCACAGGATGCCGGGCGTAAAAAGCATTGCAAATTTACCAGGATTTTATGACACTGCCATGAAGGACTACGCTGCAGAACTTTCTACGTTGTTTCATACCTACACCAATTTCCACCACTGCGAGGTTATTTTATGCCTGGATGTGGATGAAGAGCACAATTGCTTTACTTACATGGTTAGCATAGGCTTGGGTGAAATGGATTACAACATCCCACAACGGCCTGGTACGTATAGGCACGAAATACCGGGTGGACTGTATGCGGTTTTTACAACTCCATTGGCAGGTGACGATGCACAACTCACCGCTATACAAGACACCTGGAAATATGTATTAGAAGACTGGCTACCGGGGTCTGAATATGAATATGACGACATGCGACTTGACTATGAATATCACGACGAACGCGCACACCCAGACTGGCGCGATGACGGAAAATGTTGTACGGAAATTCGTATCCCTATACGTAAACGCAAGTGACAAAAACCGTGGCCGGTAGGCCTAGAGCGCACGATAATCTCCTACTGAAACACGTTTTTATAAAGTCGTGTTTCAGTAGGAGATTTTTAATTGCTTCTTATTTAATAAGAACAAGTGTTAGCAAAGCACCTTCTTCTGGTGTGTGTGGTATACATATTTTGTTATCCTCAGCACCAAACATGAGAGTAAATATGCCAAACATCCACAAGTCTAAATATGTGTGGTAATTGATATTACCTTCCTTGGCGTTTGGGAAATTTACACGATGGTTTTTTGAAAATTGCTTTGCCAACACATCCAACTTTGGCTTTATCGCTACCAAGAGCGGGGCATATACTTTTTCTTGCAATGTCGCCAGCTGTTTCTTGGTGAAAATTGTAAAATTGGTGATATAGGTATTTCCGTTTTTAGAAATGAGTCCGCTTTCTACTGCTTCGGCAAGTTTTTCTCTTTCGTTGACATTTAAGCCGCTGTCTTGTTGTATATTGCAATACAGCTTATGCAAAAACTTTCGTGTATCTTCATCGCAGGTTACTATTTCTGGGCGGGTTTCTTGCTTTACAAAATTATACACTCCAAGCCAATAACATGTACCTGGATTTCTGACTTGCTTACCGTTTTCGTAAGAATCCGACCATATGCCCCAAAAATCCTCCCAGCCGCTGTTGTCGTATCTGCCAGATACATCCGTAGCATGGTCATCTGATTTATCGCTGGCCATAACATGATATTTGCCGCCATCTGCATGAATCGCACAGTTGTCGTGACTTTTTAGCCTAAGAAAAAGCTCGCTTTTACTGCTTACATAATTTATGAACATAGTGATAATTGGCCACAACAGTCGTTCAAGAGGAAAATCTGAGCCCATAAAACCTATCTCACGAATTGCGGATTCATTTTGTGACAGGTAATCTATTATTTTGCCGCTGATATGGGTCTTGTTTTTTTGATATACATCTTTGCGATATTCGAAATATCGGCGATTGATAATGATAAACGATGTGTGGTAACGCTTACCATCAAGCAGCAAAAATTCACGCTCATTAAGCCAATCTATGTCATATTCGAGATATGGCTTTGGTATGCCGGTAAGCGCTGTAAGCTCGTCTATTGTTTTCCCCACGCCGCAGCAAAGCAGACATAGGTTTTGCCTTATTAAGCTATCATTAATTTTATCTGTATCAGGCTTCTTGGGAACATTGCCAGATACAGATGCACTAATGCCCATTTTACCCGGGCTGTATACATAAGAACTTTCGTTTTTCATGGTTTTAAGCTCCTTTTTTACTTTTTTGCGAGCATCAAACAAGTGCCATGTAATAGCACTTTCGGTGGTTTCGAGTTTTTGTGCAACATCCCGCACAGATAGCCCATCAAGATAATAGAATATTACTATCTTGCGCTGGAGGCTGCTTAGGTTAGCAATCTTGCGGCGCATATAATAAAGTGACATTTGAAGTTCGTCATTATCGGCATAATCGCGCGCGAAGTCAGTACCGTCTGGCAATGTTTCCGGTATTACCCCAGCACTAGGCTTAGCAAGGGCTCTGACATAATTACACCATACATAATGCGCTGTTTTCCATATGAAGTTTTCGAGCTTTTCAATCCTCTCTTGTTTTGAAGCGGCAATAAATATTTGTAGAAACACTTCCTGTGACAAGTCCTCGCCGGCCGTGCGATTCCCCGTTTTTTTTATTGCCCAATTAAGGATTTTAGATGAATATTCATCTGTGATTTTGGTGTATAGTTTTTGCATTTCCATTATCTCACCACCTTGCAGTGCAGTTTGCGTAGTAAACGACCAGTTTGTGCTCTTACTTATATAGTAACCGTTGTAATGCAAACCTTAGTACAATTATAATTTTTCTTAAAAAAAGGATGCATATTTGCATCCTTAAATGACTTTGATATAAAGACATCAAGCACAGAACAGTCTGTACTTTGGGCCAAAACTATACATAATCAAGCTCCTTGCCAATCCATTTTAATATTGCGAGGTTTTTTTCTTCCGTTAAATCAGTCAGAGGTATCCAATATTCGTTGTTGGAACAGGCTATGACAGAGCATTTGCGGTATTCTTCACCGCGGATGATAAACTTGAACCCGCTTTCTTTCAGTTCGTTTGGGTGGGCGGCGGGGTTGTGGACACATCCGGTCCCTGTTCTGATTACTTGCAGCAAGTCCTGTGGGAAGTTTTCAATAATGTCTACGTATTCGCTTGCGTGTTTTGCGTCAATTTTAATGCCGCAGTTGTTGGGGGTTATTCCAATTATCCAACTTGCGTGGAACACTTGCTTTGGTTTAGCCTTGTGCGCATATAGTAGGTAAAAACCGATTGCGCTGTTTCTGCCTGTAGTAATGTCGCATTTGAAATTGGAGTCTAACAATCGCTGGTGAATTGACAGTACAAGTTGCTGTGTGTCGGGAGGGAATGGTTTAAGTATATCTGTTATTGTTGCGACCTGCTCTATTTCGGTATCTTCCAGTGCGTTGTAGTCGCAGCGTAAGAATATGTTGTCGATTGTGTTTACACACGCCCACGAGCCCTCTTTGTACCGTTTTTTGTTTATTTTTATTTGCGCATTTGCCATTGTTTTTAGGCCGTGCAGCATGGCGGGGTTGTCGGGGTATGAAATTTTTAAGGTCTGCGCTTTGGCCAGGTCGGGTTTTTCTGTGTCCAAGTCTATGCCGGAAAATTCTATCCCACAGTGGGTTAGGTGGCGCAAGCATGTAGCTGGCTTTTGGACTTTTGCTTTTTTTAATATGTTTTTTAGCTCCGTGCCACTTATTACAAACGTGTCGCCGATGGGGTTAAACTCGGCGCAAGTGCCGATGTTCATTAGCACTGCTGCCATGTCTCGTAGGAAAGGATAATCCATAGTAAAGTTTATGCCGCCCCACACTCTGTTTGCGTTTGGTTTTGGTTTGTCGTGTTGGTCGCCGACGATGGCGATATAGTCGAAAAATTGGTGCAAAAAATCGTGAAAGGCCTGTATGCCTTTAACTGAGTAGTCGGCGGGTATTTCCAGTACTAGGTCCTTCATATGTTTTGCGAAATCAGTTAATGGCTTTTGCATGAAATCCGCTCCTTATAGCAATTTGATTTTGCGTTATCCGAAAGCAAGACCGAAATGCGCGGCTTTAGGCGCTTGCAGGGTCGATAAAATTTCATCCTGTTCTTGTTCGCTTAAGTGTGGGAACAACAAGATGGCAGTTTTGATGATTGGGCCAAAAGCGATCACTTAAACTGCCGATTATTGCCGGCTATGAATACAGCTTCTTATTCGGCACGCCTAAATTGCCCAATTTATAGATAAATCTACATCTTCGGCATTTACAAAATTAAGGCGCATCAAAATTTGTCCGGCTTCAAAGTTACTGGTGTCAAGAGTCCCGTTAAATCCCCTGGACAACTCGAAAACCTCTGTAATATCACCTTGGATTAACACTAAGGTAATTGCTCCTCTGTTGTCACTTATGTCAACTTGTATCGCAGACAGCTCCTCCGCACTCAAATCAAGCATTCTTTCGGCCATACCATCAATTGACCTTGCAGCTATCGCCCAACTACCCAACTGTCTATCGTGAGAAAGCCCTCTGACTGACCAACTGCTTGAAAAGCCCGTATCGCCATTTCCGCATCCAACCAAGCTAATCACAAGCAAAAGCGCAACTCCAAGCATGATTAATTTTTTCATTTATACATTTCTCCTCGCGTTATTTAATTTTTCCAAGATAATTTCAATGGTCACAATGCTATGCACTTTTCTTCTTACATACTAATATAATCTCCCGGCCTCTGATACGGCTTGCATAGTGGTTTGGTGCCCTTAACTCTTGCTGTGGTATGGGTTGGAGTTGGGCTGGCTCGTCTATATTGCCTGTCTTGTCATACCACGAGAACTCGTCTACTATTTCGTACCCGGCTTTTTCCATCACAGCGCGGAGTTGACGGCTGTAGTAGTATTTCATTTGTAAGGGCTCGACTAAGCGCTCTGTTTTACCGCTGGGGTATGTGACTGTGTATGCCAGGTATGGGTAGATGATTTGGTTTATTGGGTCTATCCGTTCGCGGCATTCGTAGCGCGCTATGTTTATACCTGTTTCGTTGCAAACTATCTCGCCAATAAATATTTCTTCGCGGCACCAGTCTTCGTGCAGGGGGTCTTTGTTTGGGTTAAACACATTAATAATAAAAATACCGTCGTCTGTCAAATGCCTGTGTATGCATGCCAGGGTACTTTGTATGTCCGACTCAGCCGTTATTGCCTGAAATGCACGGAATGGTGCGGTTATGAGTGCGAACTTACGCCCTATGTTAAAGTCCGCCATGTTGCCATGGATGATTTGTACCTGCTTTGTAAGCTTTGGCTGTGCGGCTGTTTCTTTTGCCAATTTATCGCGGAAAATATCCAGCATTTGGCTAGACAGGTCTAGCCCTGTAACATTAAAGCCGTCCTTTGCCAGTGCCAGCGCTACGCGCCCTGTGCCGCAGCCCAGCTCTAATATTTCGCCTTTTTCGCCGTTATTACCACACTGCATGGCGGCATATTCGCGGTAAAATGGTGTGTCTGGCATTGGGGGATTGGTTCCATGTTCTATTTCGTATATCCATGCCGTGTTGCGGTATATATTTTTTTCTGTCATGTTATTTTCCTCCCTACATACAATAGATGTTCGGCCCAGCTTTGAAATTCTTCCCGTTCCCATATTTTTTCGCACAAGTCCAGCCACTTATTTATGATTTCATGGGACTGTGACATGATATTGCTCTCGCATGGTGACAGGACACCTTCTTGGCTTATCATGTGCAGCTTTGTGAGTGGGAACTGCGACATAAACGGCAATATTTCGCTTTGCTCTATAAAAAATGCTTGGGTAAAGGCATTGCCCTTGTAGCTTTTTTTATCTATGAAGTTTTGTATAAATGTTACTTCGGATGGGTCGTTAGACATTAGTATTTCGGGCGATTCTTTCATGCTGTAGATTATGCCGCCCATCATGTTTATAAATGACACATAAATTATCCCACCGGGTACAAGCAAGTTGAGCGCTGCGTTAACCGCTTGTACGCGTTCATATTCTTCTAGCAGGTGGTACATGGGCCCCATAAGTAGTATGTGGTCGTATTTTTCTTGGGTTAGCTCGTCTGCTTTGCATGCATCGCCGGTGATGGTTTTTAGTGTTAGACCTTGCTCTAGGGCTTGGCTTGCCGCGAACTTCGTATTTTGGGGGGATAAGTCAAAAAGTGTTACGTCGCACCCCCTACTAGCAAGGTATAGTGAGTAACGCCCTGGGCCGCCGCCTATATCCAGGACCTTTTGGCTTGGCTTGATGTACCGGTCTAGCATACGGCAGGTTAGTAGAAACTCTGGCCTGTTGGCAATCCTTGTCCATTCTGCTTCAACATTGGCATCGTAATAATCGCGTATGATTTTTGTGGTTTCGTGCACTACATTAATGGTTTCTTCCATGGTATTACCTCCTTATTATTGCAAGAATAAAAAAGCGGCTAAGGTTGGTTACCTTAGCCGCTTAATGATTTTATTAGTATGATATTATGTTTTATCACCTAAAAAAAGCAAAACGCGACTAAGCCAACGGATGGATCCGCCGACATGGCCGCATTATTAAAGCTGAAGTTTTGCATGAAGTTTTTCACTGTGTATACTCCTTGCCTTTGTTGGGTGACTTTTGAGTAAGGTAACATATGGGTGTAGCAATGTCAATCTTTCGAATAATTATAGCGTCACAAATGAATTAAGACATTTTTAAGACTTTCCTAAAGCTTATTTAAGACTAAGTATATATTATTGCAGCATCAAACAAGTGGTGCGCGGCAAAACAACCGTAAGCTGCGCCCCATATCAAGGAGGAAACATGAGCATATTAAAAACCCAAAACCTATGCAAACGTTATGGCCGCCGCCCGGCAGTGGACAATGTTAGCATAACCGTAGAAAAAGG